>CAMPBI010000072.1 GCA_946637545.1 uncultured Clostridia bacterium
TTGCAGCGGGCTTTGCAACAATGGGCTTTGTTCCGTTTGCGTCGAGCTTTGCAATGTTTGCAGCGGGCAGAGCCTTTGAGCAGGTGAGAAACTCAATCGGTTATCCTCATCTGAATGTAAAAATCGGCGCAACTCACGCCGGCATCAGCGTAGGCGAGGACGGCGCAAGCCATCAGTGCTGCGAGGATTTTGCGCTTATGCGTTCAATTCCGGGCATGGTTGTTATCTGCCCTGCAGACGATGTTGAGGCTCGCCAGGCAGTCAAGGCTGCATATTATCACGACGGACCTGTTTATCTTCGCTTCGGCAGACTTGCAGTTCCTGTTTTCCACGATGAAAGCTACAAGTTTGAAATCGGCAAGGGCGAGGTTGTTTGCGAGGGCACGGATGTTACAATCGTCGCAAACGGACTTATGGTTGCCGAGGCAATCAGCGCTGCAGAGCAGTTAAAGGCTGACGGCATCAGCGCCGAGGTAATCAATATTGCCACCATCAAGCCGCTTGATGAGGAACTGATTATCGCCTCTGCAAAGAAAACGGGCAGGGTTGTCACCGTTGAGGAGCACAACATTATCGGCGGTCTCGGCGAGGCTGTTTGCTCGGCACTTTCCGAAAAATGCCCGACACCTGTCAAGCGCATAGGCGTAAACGACGAGTTCGGACATTCAGGACCTGCAAAAGACCTGCTCAAGCAGTTCGGACTTTCTGCAGAAAATATAGTAAATGTAGTAAAGGGTTGCTTATAATAAAATAAAAGCCTTCTCCTCAAGGGGAAGGCTAAACGGAAAAACAGACAATCACGCGGTAGCGATTGTCTGTTTTATTATGCGTCTTGTTTAGCTGCCTCGCGCTCCTTGCGGCGCTGGGCACGCTTTTTCTTTGCCTTGTAGCCAAGCAGCTTGTCCAGATGCTCCTGCGGCGTTGTGAACGAGCCGACGGTTACCGTGTGATCACCGTAAATTCCGTGAAAATCGGAGCCGCCTGTCATAAGAAGTTTTTTCTTCTTGCAAAGCGCACTGAGCATTTCAACCTGCTCATCAGAGTTGTAAGGTGACCAAACCTCTACGCCGTCAAGTCCCATTTCGACATACTTTTCAATCTCGTCAAAATTGTTGAACTTTGCGGGATATGCAAGCACTGCAATGCCTCCTGCGCCGTGCACCTCGTCAATGACCTCCTGAACGGTAGGATACTTTGTGGGTGCAAGCACATTCGATTCGCTGTCCTCCGAAAACAGAGTGTGAAAAAGCTCGCCAAAAATCTTGTCTGTATAACCTGCGTCCATCAGCGCGTGCATAATGTGCTGTCTGTAAAGGTTGGTTGAACCGCTTGCGTGCGAGATGATAAAGTCGCTTGTAATCGGGAATCTTGCCGCAACCTTGAGCATCATAATTTGTCCTGCCCGCTTGCGTGCAACAGATGTGCGCTTGCAGATTCCTTCAAGTCTGTCGGGAGCGTCTGCTAAATATGCAAGAATATGAACGTTTTTGCCTGCCTCGCTGTCAAATGCCGACAGTTCAACGCCCGGGATAACCGTAACGCCGTAGCGCTTGCCGATTACCTGGCCGCGCACCGTTCCTGCAATACAGTCATGGTCTGTTATGGCAATCGTGTCAATTCCGCTTTTGTGTGCTATAACTATAAGGTCTTCAATACCGACTGAACCGTCGCTTAATTTTGTGTGACAATGTAAATCTGCTGCCATAACATTTCTCCTTCCCGATAATTATTTGGTTTTGCCCAATTATCGTATGTTTATTTTAGCATATTTAATTTATAATTACAACGCCTTTTTTAACAAATCGGCAATTTAGACAAAAAATCGTCAACAGCCCATTAACATACGATTTAATTTGCTCACAGGTAATCCCACCACGTTGAAATAATCGCCGTCGATTTTTTCAACAAGAAGCGCACCAAAGCCTTGTATACCGTACGCTCCCGCCTTGTCAAGCGGCTCGCCTGTGGCGATGTAGTTTTCAATTTCGTCGTCGGTGAGGTCAAAGAATTTTACCTTTGTTTCAACGAAAAAGGATTCCTCTTTTTCGCCCCTGATTACCGTTACACCTGTAAAAACACTGTGCGTATTTCCGCTTAACTTGCCGAGCATAGCCGCCGCATCGGCTTTATCAGCGGGTTTTCCCAGTATTTCGCCGTTAATCGACACCACCGTGTCGGCACCGATAACCGTGTCGCTCCCGTTTGCAAACGGACGCGCCTTGATTGCCGACAGGTACACAACCGCGTCCGAGGGCGAAATGCCGTCGGGCAGTGTTTCGTCAACGTCGCTTACTTTGATTTCAAAATCGTTTGTTATGTATTTCATAAGTTCGCGCCTTCGCGGACTTTGTGATGCAAGAATAATCATTTATTTAACACCTCTGTAATACAGACCTCTTGTGTATTTAGCAGAAAATTTGTCGCCGTTTTTATACATTTTCACCAAATCGCTTACCTCGTCTTTTGCTTCATCGGTGAAATAAAAATGCACAAAATCTGTATTTATTTCGCTAATTCTGTCGCCAAGGTACACAGGTAGTGGGTTCAGAATTTCCACACAAGGATAGGATGAACACTTTACTGAAAATTTATACCCCTTGCGGTCAGTCAGTGTTCCTTGCTTTTTGCATTTGTCGCAGCCTATGCGGTTTTTGACGGGACAGTTTCGCGTAATCATCAGCGGCAGCTTGCCGTAGCCGATGATTCCCACATCGTCCGCCGCAATTCTGTTTGCCTGCTCAAGAGTCAGTTCAAACGACAGAATCGGGCTGTCAAACTGAACGGCGCTTTCGCTGTTAAAAATGTTCAGTCCAAAGTCGCCGTAGACCTCAAAGCCGAGTTCTTTTGCCGTTTTATATGCCCCGAAATTTCCGCAGAGCGCAGTTTTTACACCTGCCGCTTTTAATCTTTTTAAATCCTTTTTAAGTCGTTCCCCGCAGCCGAAAAGTCCGCGCGGAATTTCCACTCCGGCGCCGCTTTTTGCAAATTCACCCGCTTCTGTCCAAATCGGCAGAAAGATTCGTCTGAACGGATGATTTTCGGGAATCTGCGATGCCCTTTCAAATCTTGCCGTAAAGTATGGTGTGCCGCTTTTGAAACGCGGCTTCGGCGCGGTGTAATCACGCGCCGTAAAGGCAGGCACCTCACTTTTTTCGAGTGCGCTTACTGCGTCGCGGCGAAGCGAGTTTACAGCACTCGCAGGAACAATAAGTCCTTCATCAAGCGTCACGTTTATTTTGTTTGCAAAAAACTGTGTGCCGCCGAGCTTTGAGAGGCGGGCAGCGACGCTTTCCCCGGTCATCGGCTTGTTGATTGCTTTTTCGGGTGCGTCGCCGGTTACGGTGACTGTTTTGTCCAGAGCCGTTGCAGTCAGCTTTGTCGGCTTGCCGTCGCGGCAGATAAAGTCGAAATCAATGGGGAGCAAAGGATTCTCGTTGTCATAAAGGTGCGACAAATCCTTGAGCACGCCTGCTGCTGCAACAACATCTTCTTTTTGCCTTGTTCCAAACATATCGCGCCGCTTGCCTGTGAAGTATCCGTCGGTAAAGCCCGAGCGCGAAAATACGCTTTGCAGCACATTTTCATCATTTATCGTGTATTCGCCGTTTATCGCTTTTTTACAGGCGGTTACCGCTGCCGCAACGTATTCGGGGCGCTTCATTCTGCCTTCAATTTTAAGGCTGATAACGCCTGCGCCCTCAATCTCTTTAATGTGTGAAATTAAACTCAAATCCTTCAGCGACAAATCGCAGCTGCCGGAATTGTCGGCGCTGAACGCAAGCCTGCACGGCTGCGCGCACAGACCGCGGTTTCCGCTTCTCCCGCCGAGCATTCCCGACAGATAGCACTGCCCGGAAACGCACATACACAGCGCGCCGTGAACAAATATTTCAAGCTCCATCTCGGTGGATTTTCGGATTTCCTTTATCTCGTCAAGGCTCATTTCGCGAGGAATTACCGCCCTTGCGAAGCCAAGCTCCTCAAGCGCCCGAAAACCGTCGGGCGTGTTCACACTGCACTGCGTAGAGGCGTGCAGCTTTGCCGTCGGGAAACACTCGCGCATCATTTTAACAAGACCGAGGTCCTGCACGATGAATGCGTCAACGCCGCAGGTGAGAGAATTTTTTACAATATCGTGCGCGGCGCTCATTTCGGCATCACTAATCAGAGTGTTAAGCGTAACGTACACCTTAACACCCCGCGCGTGTGCATATTCAGTTGCCTTTTTAAGCTGTGCAAAGTCAAAGTTGTCTGCGCCGCGGCGAGCGTTCATATCCTTTGTGCCAAGGTAAACCGCATTTGCGCCGCATCTTACGGCGGCAGTCAGACTTTCCCCTCCTCCGCAGGGAGCAAGAATTTCTATTTCCATAAGCAATTAAAAAATATGTGGGCGTAAACACACCCACATTTCAGAATTTATTTTTCAGCAAGTCTGCTGCGCAGGTTGCTGTTTTCTCTGCTGAGGCGTTCGATTTCGCGTCGTGCAACGTCAACCTCCATACGCGCTCTTGCACTGTCCTCAAGATAATCCTTAATCTGTGCCCTCAGATTATCTGCCGACGCAGTCGCCTTTTTGCAGGCGTCTGCCTGGTCAAGCGCAACAAGCACAGCACACTGCGTTGTTGACAGGCTCGGCGAGCCCTGGGCAATCGACTTCATCTCCTCGTCGATGAGCTCTGCAAGCTCCTCAACATAAGCAGGGTCGTCCTCGGTAACAATGGTATAACTTGAGCCGCAAATTTTAATACTTACTCTGTTTTTTTCCATAAATCTCACCTTTTTCACAAATCAAAACAAATTAATACAAATAAAGTATAACAATTTTGCAAATGCTTGTCAATGTTAATTAATAGTATAATAATACAATTTTTCTCTTGTCATTTGATTTAAAATCAAGTATGATAGAAATATCATATACCTCGGAGGCAACTATGGTAAACAAAATATTTATTATCGAAACAAAAAACACCCACTATGTAATGGGTATCAACGAAAAGGGCATCGTACGCCATCTTCACTGGGGCAGAAAGGCGCACGAAGAGGACTACAATGTTTCGCCCGAATGGGAGCGCAACTCCAACCATTCGGAGCTTGACTATATCTCCGAGGAGTATTCGCCCTTTGGCGGCACAAGATACAGAAGCTGCGCCTTCAAGTGCGAGTATTTTGACAAGTGCCGCGACACCGTGCTGACTTATGAAAGCGCATATCAGGATGACGGCGTGCTTGACATCACTCTTGTCGATAAGGCTTACAGAATCAAGGTCGTACTGTCTTACAGATGGTCCGGCGAGCACGATATTATAACGCGATATACCACTGTTATCAACGAATCCACCGAGGATTTAAATATCGAAAAGCTTATGAGCGCCGAGCTCACACTGCCGACAGAGGATATTTACGACATCACAAACACAAACGGCTCCTGGGCAGGCGAATTTCAGCTTGAAACCTCGCCGTTTAAGGCAGGCTCAATCCGTTTTGAAACTCACCGCGGCACCGCGGGTCATGTCAATTCTCCGTTTTTGATTTTGTCCAAGAACGCCACCGAGGATTTCGGCGACGTGTACTTTGCAACCCTCGGCTGGGGCGGCAACTTCAAAATGGAGGCGCAGCGTGATTTTATCGGAATTACACGCGTAACGCTCGGACTGAACGACTTTGACTTTTCAATGATTCTTCACGGCGGCGAAAGCATTACCACGCCAAAGGCGTATATCGGCTACACGAACGGCTTTGCCGAGATGAGCAATCAGATGAACGACTTTGCAATCAACAACATTCTTCCAAAGGATTTTGCAAAAAAGCCGCTGCCTGTTCTCTACAATTCCTGGGAGGCAACGGGATTTGACGTAAATGTCGAAAATCAGATGAAGCTTGCAAAAATTGCCGCCGACATCGGTTGTGAGCTTTTTGTTATGGACGACGGCTGGTTCGGTCAGCGTAAGGACGACTGGGCAGGTCTCGGCGACTGGTATGTTAACGAGGAAAAATTCCCGAACGGAATCGACGAACTCATCGAGGGTGTAAACGCACTCGGTATGGATTTCGGTCTGTGGTTTGAGCCCGAAATGGTCAACGCCGATTCAGACCTTTACAGAGAGCATCCCGACTGGGTTTACCATTATGACAAGCGCACCCCGAGTCTTTTGCGTCATCAGCTTGTGCTCAACCTCACAATGCCCGAGGTTAAGCAGTATGTGTTTGACGTTATGGACAAAATGCTCGCAGCGCACAACATCAGGTACATTAAATGGGATATGAATCGCCCGTTTTCCGAAATAGGCGCTCCGAATCTTGATAATCAGCGCGACTTGTGGTATCTTCACACCGTTGCAGTTTACGACATAGCTGACAAGCTCAAGGAAAAATACCCATATCTTCAGATTGAGGCTTGCTCTTCGGGCGGCGGACGTGCCGAATACGGCGCGCTCGAGCATTTCGATATGGCTTGGACCTCGGACAATACCGACCCGGTTGACCGCCTTGAAATTCAGCACGGCTTTTCAATGCTGTATCCGCGCAAGAGTATGCGCGCCTGGGTAACCGACTGGAACAGCGGCAGCAGACCGACATCACTGGACTTCAGATTCAATGTGTCGATGCAGGGCTCGCTTTCAATCGGCTCAAACCTGCTCAAGTATACCGACGAGGATATTGAAAAGTGCAAGTACTACATTTCGCTTTACAAGGATATTCGCGAAATGGTGCAGTTCGGCAAGCTTTACAGGCTCAAGAATTACCGCACGGACGGTATGTACGCAAATCAGTATGTGAACGAGGATAAAAGCCGCAGCGTGCTGTTTATCTGCTCTGCGGGCACGTCGTTTTTCAACCGTCAGTTCAAAACGATTATTCTTAAGGGACTTGACGAAAACGCTACATACAGGGTTATGACCCCCGACGGCGAAAAAATCCGCAACGGCTCATATCTTATGAATATCCCGCACAAAATGCGCCTTGCAAATCCGCTTGAATCGGTAATCTGGACAATCGA
>CAMPBI010000073.1 GCA_946637545.1 uncultured Clostridia bacterium
AGACTCAAGACTCAAGGCGCAAGACGCAAGGATACTTGCTAAAAAGGACAGCCACTCGGCTGTCCTTTTTCTATTTCAAAAACTCTTTTACTTTTTCAATATTCTGCTTGCCCTGCGTGTATCCTAGCTGATAAATTGCCTCGAGCTTTTCGGGGCTCTTTTCAAGCGCGTTGCAGTTAAGCGGCGTTAGCGGCTGAATAACAAGCGCCTTGCCTTCCTCCTCCATCTGCCGCACATACTCAAGCTGATTGTTGTAAAAAATACTGCGGTTGATTATTGCGTCGCCGATAAGCGGATAAGTGTTGTTGAACGGCTTTTTGAAATTTCTGTTAGTAACGCCCTTCACATACCCCTTGTGCTGTGTGAGAATCGCAACAGCCTTATTGCATCCGTCGTCAAACGCCCTTTTCAGCGGAATACTGTCAACAAGTCCGCCGTCAAAATAAACCTCGCCGCCGATTTCGGTGCCCTTTGTAACTCCGGGCAAGCTGCACGACGCTCTGATTTCAGGGCACTCGTCACGCAATGATTTGGGATAAAAATATTCTGCCTTGCCTGTTCTTGCATTAGTTGCAACAACACAGTAAACTGCGCCCGAGTTTTCAAAAGTATCCTGGTCAAGCGGAAAAATATCATAGCTCAATTCGCCGAAAGTCCAGTCAAAATTTGCGTATTCGCCCGTTTTGAACAGATTTTCAAAACTCAAATATCTTTTGTCCTGCGACGAGTAGAGTATTATATCATGCTGACGGTGCAGTGATTTGCCAAGAAACGACGCGCCGCTGCACGCACCCATCGACACACCTATAACATACGGGAACTCAATCCCGTTTTCTATAAATGCGTCAAGCACTCCTGCGGTGTAGATTCCGCGTGAGCCGCCGCCTTCAAGTACAAGTCCGCAACTGTACATATTTATCACCCCTATAAAATATCGGGAGGGCGTTAATTCCCTCCCGTCTTAAGATTATTCAGCGTCTTTCTTTGCTGCCTTTTTCTTTGGAGCAGCCTTTTTTTCTTCCTTCGGCTCCTCGATTTCTTCCTTAACCTCAACGATTTCAAGGTTGTTGTCACACTCAAAGAAGTCGTTGTCGTCAAAGTATTCAGGCTCATCCTTGTCGGTAAGCTTTTTAACTGCGTAGTAAGCAGCTGCAGCAAGTGCACAAATTGCGGCTATAACAGCTATAATTTTGCAAAACTTTTTAAAATCCATTGTGATACCTCCACGTAAATTCTGTTATCACTTCTATTATATAACTTTTCACCGCAAAGTCAAGACTTTTAATTTAATGTTCGCTTTCAATAAGCTTGCACTTAACATCAAATATTTTCACTGAATTATTGTTGAATCTTGCAATTGTCAGCGTGATTGTGTCGCCCGGCTTTGAATCCGAAAGCTTTGACGTCATAACATCAGTTGAGGTGAGCGTTTCGCCGTCAACTGCAACAATCATATCATACTGTTGAACATCTTTGTTTTTGAGGTTTGATTCGTCGTCAATAACCTGAATAACCATTGCGCCTTCGGCGTCCTTGTAGCCCTTAATTGCAAGAGTTTCAAGAAGCTGCTGTGCGTTTTCGTAGTTGCTGATTGCGGCGTATTCAATGCCGATTCTTGCTCTGCCTGCAACATATCCGTCCTTAATCAGCGCTTTTGCGGTTGATACTGCGGTGTTGCTGGGTACGGCAAAGCCCATACCTTCGTATTCGGTTGAGGCAATTTTTGAAGAGTTAATGCCGATAACCTGTCCCTGCATATTGAACAGTGCACCGCCCGAGTTACCGGGGTTAATGGCAGCTGTCGTCTGGATGCATTCGTTTTTGTAGCCGATTTGAGATTCAATCGGAACTGCGAGCGCCGAAACAATACCTTCAGACACACTGTTTTTGAAAGCAAGACCGCCGGGGCAGCCGATTGCCACACAGTTTTGACCAACCTCGATGTCGCCGCTGTCGCCGAACTTTGCAACCTGCAAGCCTGTTGCCTTTATTGCAAGCACGCCGATGTCGGTCTGGTGGTCGTAGCCAACCATTTTTGCATCGTATTCCTTGTCGTTGTCAAGCGTTACGGTAAAGCTGCTGCCGTCTGCAATAACGTGAGCACAGGTCATAATGTAGGTTAAACCGTTCTTTTCAGCCATAATTACGCCCGAGCCTTCGCCCGAAGCCTGCTTGTTACTGCTGTTTGAGTTCTGATTGCCGTAGAAGTTGTAATAATCGCTCTCGTCGGTGTAAACAGTGATTCCCACGCACGATGCCTTTGCATTTTTTGCAACGCCGACTGCGGTGTAGTTGCCGTCCTTGTCGGTTTCGGGATTTGACTCACTGCCTTCAACCTCTGCTTCAACATCGCCGTTAACAGTGTCGTTGTCGTCAAAATCTCCCTCATCAGACTGCGAAAACGGATTGCTGCCGGAATTATTACCCAAATTGCCTATTCCGCTGCTGATTGCAGTTGCTATTCCTGCAATTGCAATAATTACACACAGCGCAATAATGATTATAATTGTGATAAGAGTTTTATTCTTTTTCTTTTTCGGGGGCTGATACGGCGCGTAGCTGTAAGGCGTCTGGTTTTGTGTGTAATAATTGCCAAAGCCGTTTGCCTGCTGCGGCTGATAATAACTGCCTGCGCCCGAATTCTGTGCGCTGTCATTTGATTGATAAAATGAGTTTGCGTCGGTATTGTTATCCGGCGTATTGTTCTCGCCGTCATTGTTATTAAACGGATTTGAGAAATAATCTTCCATAATTAATTACTCCTTTGCTGTGATTTGAGCATAATATACACCCCAAATATTAAACAAAAGTTAAAATCATTTAAACATTTTATGCCCTTGGCAGCGTAAATATGAACTGTGCTGTGGTCGATGAGTCGGACCTTGCAACAATTTTGCCGCCGTTCATTTCAACCATCATCTTTACAATATACAGTCCCAGTCCTGCGCCGCTTGCGTCAAGGCTGCGTGACTTGTCAACCTTATAGAAACGCTCGAAGAGGTGCGGCAGCTCTTCAGAGTTAATGCCCTCGCCGCTGTTTTTGATTGAAATTTTAATCATTCCGTCCTCTTCGTCGGCGTTAATCGCGATGTAACCGCCTTCGTTTGTGAACTTAACAGCGTTGTCAAACAGGTTGTAAATAACCTGATAAATCATATCGGGGTCGGCATAAACGCGATGCGGCTTCATATTTTCAAGACCGAGAATTTCAATGTGCTTTTTATCTATGTTTTGCTCAAAAGTCAGCAATATGTGAATTATCTGGTCCGAAATATTGTAATTTTTCTGCTTCATTTCAAAGTCGCCCGACTCCATCTTACTCATATTGAGCATTGCAACCACAAGACGCGACAGTCTGCGCACCTCGTCTGATACAATTTTAAGATAGTATTCGTGCTTTTCGCTCGGGATAGTGCCGTCAAGCATTCCGTCAATGAAGCCGGCAATCGACGTCATCGGAGTTTTCAGCTCGTGCGAAACGTTTGCCACAAATGAACGGCGCGAGCTTTCAAGCTTATCGAGCGCGTCCGCCATATCGTTAAACGCATAACCAAGGTCTGCGAGCTCGTCGTTACCTTCAACTTTTACCCTGTAAGAAAAGTCTCCGACTGCAAAGCGCTTTGCGGCTGTACTCATCTGCTGAAGGGGAGTTACCATCCTTTTTGTCAGCAGCCAAATCATCAAAAATCCTATGCCAAGGCAAATCAGCGCCACAAATGTGAACATCTTGATTATAGATGTCACAATTTCCGCCGTTTTGCTTTCTACAACAGCAAAAACGGAACCGATAATAGTTCCGCTGTCTTTGCCCGTGACATACGATGGTGTAACAACAGCGGTGCCGACAACATAACAGCTTTTACCGTTAATCGTTATAGTTTCAACCGCAGTTCCGTTCTCGTAAACATTCTGAATGAGCCTGTCGCTCATAACCATATTATTGTGCTCGTCGCACACCATAGACGACGAGTAGTAAGGGCGGATGCCTGTCTGCTCCTTGCAAAGAATAATCTTGCCTTCGGTATTGCATACAAAAACATCGGAATCAATGCAGTTTGACACAACCTCAAGTGAACTGCAGATGTTTTCCTTTTCAGCCGAGTAGGCAGAATTCATATCGTTGATAATCAGCACTTTTGATATACTGCTTGCGAGCTCCCGCGTGTTTTCCTGCAGAAGCTCGGTCTTTTGATTGACGGAATATGAATCTACCATAAAAATCAGCGAGGTGCCGAGTACCACAAAGGTTACAAGGAATATAGATGCAAACAGTATGAAATATGTCACAAATATATTTGATGTCGCTTTTTTCTTGATTTTATCCATCTTTATTCGGAGTTAGTCTTTTGTTTCAAATTTGTAGCCAACGCCCCAAACGGTGCGAAGCTCCCACTTGTCCGACACGCCTTCGAGCTTTTCACGCAGACGCTTTACGTGAACGTCAACAGTTCTGCTGTCGCCGTAATAATCAAAGCCCCACACCTCGTCAAGAAGCTGGTCGCGCGTGTAAACTCTGTTCGGGTTCGACGCAAAGTGGTAGATTAGCTCAAGCTCTTTAGGCGGTGTGTCAACAGGCACGCCGTCCACCTTCATCTCGTAATTAGCAATATTGATTTCGAGCTTGTCGTAAACAACTGTTTTCTTTTCTTCCTCTGTGTTCTCGTTCGCGCCCTTTGTTCTGCGCAGTACAGCCTTAACTCGCGCCATAACCTCCTTGGCGTCAAA
Organism: uncultured Clostridia bacterium; assembly: GCA_946637545.1. Classification (GTDB taxonomy): domain Bacteria; phylum Bacillota; class Clostridia; order Oscillospirales; family Acutalibacteraceae; genus Eubacterium_R. The sequence continues at coordinate 4,726 of CAMPBI010000073.1, forward strand.
CGGCTTTACAACATAATCGTCAGCGCCGAGCTCAAGACCGAGCACCTTGTCAAAGGTCTCGCCCTTTGCAGTGAGCATAATTATCGGTGCAGAAGATGTTTTTCTTATTTCTCTGCACACCTGCCAGCCGTCCATTTTAGGCAGCATAATGTCAAGCAAAACAAGGTCGGGACTCTTTGCGTGGAAGATGTCCACAGCCTCCTGTCCGTCGTGTGCCGAAAAAACGATGTAACCGTCGTTTTCAAGATAAAGCTTTAACAGTTCGTTGATGTTAAGGTCGTCATCAACTACAAGAATTTTATCAGCCATAATTTTTTCCTTTCTGAATTATGAATTGTTTTTTACCATTCAAGTCCTCTTACGATGCACGCGTCAACATAATCAATGAATTGCTTTGCGCATCGCGGTGAGCGTCCGCCGCGGCGGCGAGCCCAGTTTTCAGCCTCAAGAAGCAGCTTGTCGTAGTCCACGTCAAGACCTCTGTCACGGGCAATCTGTTCAGTGATGTCAAGGAATTCCTTTTTGTCGGGATTCATAAATGTTACAGTCACACCGAAACGGTCTGACAGTGAAAGCTCCTCCTGCATTGTGTCGCTGCGGTGAACATCGTTTTCGCGGTCAGAGTGATTTTCTTTTATCAGATGCCGCCTGTTCGACGTTGCATAAATCAGCGTGTTGCTCTGCCTGCCCGAAAGCGAGCCTTCAAGCGCAGCCTTCAGTTCGCCGAACGAATCGTCGTGCGCGTCAAAGCTGAGGTCGTCAATGAAAATAATGAATTTCATCGGACTGTCGGCAATTTTCTCTCTGATTCGTGTAAGGTCGCAGATGTCGCCCTTTGAAATTTCAATCATGCGCAAAGAACGGTATTTGTACTCATTGAGTACCGCGTGAACCGTGGAGCTTTTGCCCGTGCCTCTGTCGCCGTAAAGCAAAAGGTTGTTTGCAGGCAGCCCGTCAAGAAATGCCTCGGTGTTTTCAAGCACCTGATTTCTCTGACGCTCGTAGTTTTTGAGCTCGGCAAGCTCAATCGGGTCGGTGCTTGTAATCGGTACAAGCTCGCCGCCGTGCCACGAAAAGGCGCTGTGTTCGGCGTAAACGCCGTAGCCGTTTACCTCGTGAAATTCGCAAAGCGAATCAAAGCTTTCAGCCCAGTTTGTGCCAAGCGGCTCTTTTGCCGTTCCGATTTCCCAGCGGGGAAGGGTAAGCAAAACCTTTTCCTCCTCGCCGTATGAATAGGCAATAACATCCTCGGCGCTGATTTGCGAAATTGCTTCGAGCTTTTTAAGGTCGCTCTTAACGCCCTCGATGATTGCGGCGCTTAATCCGTCAGCCTCGCCTGCAGCGGCAGCCTTTGTGAAAACATTGTCGTCTGTCAGAACGAGTGAAGATATGTACTCACTTAACGTGCCCTTTGTGCTTAACTTTTTAAAAAAAGTACTGTAAAGCTTTGGCAGGTTTTCGCCCTCTTTACCGTCAAGCAGCGCGCGCAGACTCTGTATAACCTCGTCGTCGCCGATGTTGTACACGCAGATGGAGTCAATATAATATTTGTATTCGTCTGATTTGTTCATAATCAAAATACCTCATTATGATTTTACCCTATTTGAAGCAATTTTACAATAGAATTCTTGTAAAAACTGCATTAAAATGGTAAAAATATTCAATTATATTCATTATTTTTTTTATATTTTGTTGCAAATTACACTTGCATAAAGCGCGCGGGTAATTTATAATATAATACGCTAACACGCAAAAGTGCTAACTAAAACATATTATATGGAG
>CAMPBI010000074.1 GCA_946637545.1 uncultured Clostridia bacterium
AAACAGGCTGGATACTGGCATCTGGAAACTGAATAAAAAATAGGGCTCACCGAGCCCTATTTTTTATTCAGCTGCCTCAGCGGCAGCCTTTGCTTTTGCCTCTTCCTCTTCCTCGAGTTTTCTGTAAGCAACCTTGCCTACAAGAGTTTTCGGAAGCTCGTTGCGGAATTCAATCTCGCGCGGCATAGCGTAGCGCGAAATATTCTGTCTGCAGTGCTCAAGGATTTCCTCCTTGATTTTGTCGCTCGGCTCAACTCCCGGACGAAGTACAACAAATGCCTTTACCTTGTGCATTTTGTACGGGTCGGGAATACCGATTGCACACGAGAGAAGGACATCGGGGTGAGCGTCGATAGTGTTTTCTACCTGTGAAGGATAAACATTAACGCCCGATACGATAATCAGTCTCTTAAGTCTTTGCTTATAGTAGATAAAGCCGTCCTCGTCCATAACGCCAAGGTCGCCTGTGTGCAGCCAAACGTTTCCGTCCTCGTGTGTACGAAGTGTTGACGCTGTTTCGGCTCTGTTGTTGAGGTAGCCCTTCATAACCGTGGGGCTCATAATGCAGATTTCGCCCTCGGTGCCGTAAGGAACCTCCTTGTCGGTGTTCGGGTCAACAATCTGATAGTAGTTGTCGGGGAACGGAATACCGATACTGCCCTCGCGGAAAAAGTCGTGCGGTGTAAGGCAGGAGGCTGTTACGCACTCTGTTGTGCCGTAGCCCTCACGAATCTGAACTTTTGCGTTGTGCTCCTTGAGGAAGGTGTCAACCTTCTTCTTAAGCTCGATTGACAGTGAGTCGCCGCCGCAGAAAACGCCCTTGAGGAACGAAAGGTCAACGCCGTCAAAGCCGTCGCTGCGAAGGAGAGCCTCAAAAAGTGTGGGAACGCCGACGATAACATTCGGCTTGTATTTTTTAACATCCTTTGCGTATGTTTTGATTGTGAACTGCGGAATAAGAATACAGGTTGCCGCATTAACAAGCGCAGTGTGAACGCCGACTCCAAGACCAAAGCCGTGGAACAGCGGCATAACCGAAAACATACGAAGGTCTTTCATTTCAAAGCCTGCGCCAGCCGCAACCTCGTAGCCGAGTGCGTTCATATTGAGGTTTGTAAGCTCAATACCCTTTGACGTGCCCGTTGTACCGCCCGAGAAAAGAATTACTGCGGTGTCGTCCTTTGACGGATATGTATCCGGAAGAGCGCTTACCTTTTTGCCGCCTGCGATAAAGTCCTTCCAGTCGATAACATTTTTGTTGTCCTTCGGAAGCGGAGCGGGCTTATCCTTTACAGTAAGAGGATAAAGCAGGTTGAGCGGGAAAGGAAGCTCATCCTTGATGTGAGCAACGATAACCTTTACATCGTAGTCAACATCCTTGAGTGCGTCAAGCACCTTTTCGTAAAACATATCAAGCACAAGGATTGCCTTGCTCTTGGTGTGTGTAACATAAAACCTGATTTCGCCGGGTGCCGAAAGCGGATGAATCATTGCAGGTACTGCGCTGATTCTGTTGAGAGCGTAAAAAGCGTCAACGCCCTGCGGAGTATTTGGCATACATACTGTTACGCAGTCGCCCTTTTCGATTCCGATTGCCTTAAACGCCTTGGCGATTCTGTCAATTTTTGCAAAAAACTCGGGGTAAGATGTGCCCTTGCCCTGAAATTCATAAGCGTCGTTTTTGTAGCCGTTGCCGTTAAGATGTGTGTCGTACGCAAATTTGATTGCCTCATACATTGAGCCCTGCGGATATTCAAGTGTGTGCGGAATGTCGCCAAAATACTTGAACCAGGGTGCTTTTGGTGTGCTCATATTCGTCCCTCCAAATTTAATTACTGCTATATTATAGCGAATAAAATTCAAAAAACAAACAGTTGTCTAATTAGTTTAGAAATATTTTAGAATTAGACATTTTCAAAAAAACAGTTTAAAACGCATATGTTTTGTGGTATGATAACCTTATCAACCTTTTTGGAGAACGTTATGGCTTACAAAATAAAGAAAGACCCTATCGAAAAAGTACCGAAGGGTCAGCTCATTTTCTGGATAATTGTACGCGCGGCAATGCTGATTTGCGCAGGGTATTCGTTCATTCACGGCGATTTGGTAATGGGCTTTGAAAGTGTTTTTTGTTTCATATTCACACACCTGTGGGATATGTTTCAGATTTTCGGCAACGGCTCGTTTATTGAAGAGGTAACGCCGCTCAGTCAGACAATGCTTAACATTATTATCTTTATCGGAATTGTTATCGGCTCGTACTTTGGATTGTTTGACAACTACAAATGGTTCGACGAGTTTATGCACATTATGTCGGGTATGGTGTGCGCCGTGTTCGGCTACGACTTCGCGGTGATTATTCAACGCAAAAAGGGTGAATGCGCCGCAACTCTTGCAGCGATTTTCAGTCTTATGTTTGCGCTGTCCATCGCGGTGGGCTGGGAGTTCTACGAATTCCTTATGGACACACTGCACGGCACAAATCTTCAGCTTGCAAAGGCTGGCGAGGAAACTGCCGTTTTTGACATTTCAAAATTCCGCGGCGAGTACGGCTACCTCGGACTTTTCGACACAATGACCGATATGATGATGAACACAATCGGCGGTCTTATCGGTATGGTATTTATGATAGTTGTGAGAAACAGAAAAAAGGGCAAGCAGTGATGCTTGTCCTTTTGCAAATATAATCGGTGGATTTATAATTCATTCTTCATAATCTGCAAAATTATTTTTGCAACGCCGTCGTCATTGTTTGATTTTGTGATTATGTCGGCGTTTTCTTTTATAATAGGAAAGGCGTTTTCCATCGCAACCGATGTGCCTGCCGCTTGCAAAAACTGCAAATCGTTTTCGCCGTCGCCAAACGCGACGGTGTTTTTTATATCGACCTTCAGATGCTCGCAGATTTTTTTGAGCGCTGCGCCCTTGTCGGTGCCAAGGCGTGTGATTTCGATAAATCTGTCACCCAGGTTGCAGTACTGCAAGCCGCCGATTTTTTCAGTTATTTCAATAGTTTTCCGGCGGATTTCGGGCGTGGCGCAATTTACAAAAATTTCGTCAGCGCACCTGTTACTGCCGTCAAAAAGCTCCTCGTAACTGCTGCACACTATGCGCGAGGATACAAAATAATCCTCAAGCGGCGTGCCTGTAAAAACCTTAATATAATAATCAAAAACATTTTTTTCGCTGTAGCCTGCGCCGTCGGCAAACGGCTCAAACATACAGTCAAGCTGCCGCAGCTCGTCAATGAGGCGGCGGCTTTTTTCGCTGTCAATTGCAAATGAAAAAAGCTCCCTGTCATTTTTCACATCAAAAATGCTTGCGCCGTTTGACGGGATAATATACTCAACCTGTTCAAGCCCGAAAACACATTTTGGCACGCCCTTCAGCGGTCTGCCCGTTATGGGTACGATATGTATGCCTTTTTTGTGCGCCTCATCAAGCGCAGACAGCGTTGCGGGCGAAAGCTTTTTATCGTCGTTCAGCAGTGTTCCGTCAAGGTCAGTGCCGATTAACTGAATATTATTCATAAAAATACACCTTTTATTTGACTTATTATGCATATAATTTTATAATAAAACTATCAAAATGTAAAGGCGGTACGCTTATGAAAATCAATTTAATCAACGGCAAGGCTTTACAGACCACCAAAGGCTGGGGCACCTCTGCCTGCTGGTGGAGTCAGGCGTGCGCTGACAGCGACACGCAGGACAAAATAATAGACCTTCTTTACGGCAAGGACGGTCTGGGACTTAATATTTATCGCTATAATGTGGGCGGCGGCACCGACCCTGAAAACTGCCGCGTGACCGACCCGTGGCGCAGGACCGAATCCATGATGCTCTTTGACAAGCAAAAGGAAGAGGCGTCGTGGGATTTTACGCGCGACAAAACCGCGGTAGAGGTTATGAAAAAGGCGGTTGCAACGGGCAATGTTGACACGCTTATTCTGTTTGCAAACTCACCGCACTATTCGCAGACATCAACGGGTCAGGCGTCGGGCGGACTGCTTATGCACACCTGCAACATCCCAAAGTCAAAATACAAGGCGTTTGCGAACTATTTTCTCACCGTCACGGAGCATTTTATCCGTGAGGGGCTGCCCGTTACCTATATCAGCCCGATTAACGAGCCGCAGTGGAAATGGGGCGGCGATTACGTATGGCAGGAGGGCTGCCACTACGAGCCCGAGGAGGTTGCCGAGGTTCTGCATATTTTTGCAACAGAAATCAAGCGCCGCAATATCCCCGTTCGTCTTTGTATTCCCGAAAGCGGCGAGCTTTTGCAGACAACGCCGAAATACCTTTGGGCAATTCTTGCTGACGACGAAATTATGGAGGTCACCGACATAATAGCGTACCATTCGTACCACGTGGACAACAGCCCCGAGTCGCGCTACGAATTCTGCGACAGAATCGTTCAGGCAAATCCGCAGTGCCGCTTTGATATGACAGAGTGGTGCGAGCTGCCGTGCAAACATCACACAAGGGACTTTAAAGGCGCGCTGATAACGGCAAGAATTATCGGGCAGGATATGATTTACTGCCGCGCTGTAAGCTGGACCTCGTGGGTTGCAGTCAACGGAATTGCAAAGCACGACGACGGTATGGACTATGCCGACAGCCTTATTTCCGCGTCACCCGATTTCAGCCAGTGGAGCATTGCCGAAAGATACTACGGCTTTGCACATTTTTCAAAATACATTCCGTCAGGCTCGGTTGCGCTTGATGTAGGACTGCGTCCGACGGCTGATAACAACGACTTTAACGCGTTTGCGTTTCGTGTGCCCGACGGCAAAACCGTGCTTGTGGCAGTCAACGAGGGCGACGACAACTCGCTCGAAATTGCAGGCGACTATTCGCATATGCAGATTATAAGGTCTGACAAGGATGAAAAGCTCGCCACGATTTACGACGGCGACTACAACAGCTGTATAGCCGTACCGCGAAACACGATTATGACAATCATATTTAACGACTAAATTCATATTGACAAAGTAGGATTTGGTGCTATAATTTATTTTATACAAATTTTAATTTTGGGATAAAAATATGAAAATCAGCGAGATATTAAAAAACAACAGAGTAACTGTTTCATTCGAGGTTTTTCCGCCGAAGCAGTGGGACAAAATTGAAAACACCAAGGCGCTCGTTCGCGAAATGAGCACGGCGAATCCGTCGTTTATGAGCGTTACTTACGGCGCGGCAGGCACGCAGTCGGGCTTTACAACCGAAATTGCAAACGAGATTAAAAACAGCGGCATCACACCGCTGTCGCACCTCACCTGCCTTACTTCGACGCGCGACAAAATCCACGAGGTTGTGGGCGAACTGAAGGCGAATGGTATTGAAAACATCCTTGCTCTTCGCGGCGATATTCCCGAGGGCTTTGTGTTCCCCGACAAGCAGTATTTTGAGCACGCCTATCAGCTTGTTAACGAGATTAAGGAGCTTGGCGATTTTTGCGTCGGCGGCGCGTGTTATCCCGAAATTCATCCCGAAAGCAAAAACAGGGTGGAGGACATTGATTTCCTCAAATACAAGGTTGACTGCGGCGCTGAATTCCTCACCTCGCAGATGTTTTTTGACAACGACAAGTTTTTGAACTTTTACGAGATGTGCAGAATCAAGGGAATCAACGTGCCTGTTATCGCCGGCATTATGCCCATTACAAACGCAAAGCAGATTATGCGCAGCATCGAGCTTTCAAACTGCTCCGTGCCGAAAAAGTTTTACAGAATTATGGAGCGTTTCGGCGACGACGCAAAGTCGATGAAGCAGGCTGGAATTATCTATGCAACCGAGCAGATAATTGACCTTATGGCAAACGGAGTCAACAACATTCACATTTACACAATGAACAAGCCCGACGTGGCAAACGCCATTATGAGCGGACTGTCGGATATTATTAATGGATAGGGCGGAAATTCTGCGCTATATGCGCACCGCAAGCAGCATTTCCGACGAGGGCGTTCTGGCGCTTGTTGACACAGCCGTGGAGCTTGTTGAAAAAAATGCGGCGCCAAAAACGCTTTACCGGATTTTTGACTGTGAGGTCGACGGCGACACCGTAAAAATCGGCGGCTTTGAGTTTGTCAGCACTCGTCTTGCGGACAATCTGCGCGGCTGCAAAAGGGCTGTCGTGTTCGGCGCAACGCTCGGCACGCAGTGCGACAGGCTGATTACAACCGCAACGGCGACAGACGTGGCGCTTGCAATGGCGATTCAGGCAACAGCCGCCTGCAAAATTGAAGAGGTTTGCGACGCGCTTGAACAGCAGATTGTTCAGCAGCACGGCGTAAGCCTGCGGCAGCGCTACTCGCCCGGCTATTTTGACCTCGACATCTCGGAGCAAAAAAAGCTTTTTGCCCTGATTGACCTCACAAAACGAATCGGAATCACGCTCACGGACACGTTTGAAATGCTGCCGACAAAAAGCGTGACTGCAATTATAGGAATTGA
>CAMPBI010000075.1 GCA_946637545.1 uncultured Clostridia bacterium
AACATTTTGCATAATGACATTTTTAAAAATAAATGTTATAATATATTGAATTATATTCTAAAAGGAGAACTGATATGGAAAAAACAAACAAAAAGCCTTTCGCGTGGAAGCCGGTTGCGATAGTTGCAATCTGCCTTTTGCTGATTGTCAGCACGCTTTACGGATTCGGTGTAGGCTGCGATTACAACTGTGCAAAGCCTGCACAGACTGCGACAGAAACTGTTGACGCAAATGAAATGCTCAACCTCTGGAACGACGGTGCTGCCGCACGGGATGAAATTGTGTCATATATGAACACAATCACCGATGAAAAATCAAAGGATTTTATCCCTGTTGAAGACCGTATTGCAGTTTTTGACCTCGACGGAACTCTTGCATGCGAAACTGACCCTGCTTACTTTGACCACTGCATTTACTACTACCGTGTTATGCAGGACCCTGAATACAAGGACAAGGCAAGCAAGTTTGAAAAGCAGGTCGCAAAAGAGGTTAAAGCCTTTATGGACACCGGCGAGTCGCGTCCCGATTCAATGCAGCGTCACGGCGCGGCAGTTGCGTCAGCATTTTCGGGACTCACTCCGGAAGAATTTGTTGACTATGTGGCAGATTATGCCAAAACAGAAGCACCCGGCTACAATAATCTGAAAAGAGCCGAGGCATTCTACAAGCCGATGCTTCAGATTATTGATTATCTCAAGGCAAACGATTTTACCGTTTATGTTGTAAGCGGAACAGACAGATTTATTGTAAGAGGTCTTGTAAAAGCATCTCCGCTTGACCTTCCGAGCAATCAGCTTATCGGTTCGGATGAAAGCCTTGTGGCAACTGACCAGGGCGACACTGACGGACTCGAGTATGTATTTGATGACGACGACCAGCTTGTGCTCGGCGGTGATTTTCTTGTCAAGAATCTTGATATGAACAAGGTTACCGTTATCCAGCAGGAAATCGGCAAGCAGCCCGTACTGGCTTTCGGCAATAGCGGCAGCGACTCAAGTATGGCGGACTACGCTATTCACAACAACAAATATCCGGCAAAGGCATTTATGCTTTGCTGCGACGACACAGAGCGTGAAAACGGAAATATCGAAAAGGCGCAGAAAATGGCTGACTCCTGCAAGGAAAACGGCTGGACTGCAATTTCGATGAAAAACGACTGGAAAACAATTTACGGCGATAATGTTACAAAAAAATAATCCGGGAGGAATTCCATATGACAAAAAAGATTAAAGCCCTTGTTTCAGTTCTTGTTGCATTGGTACTTGTGCTGTCAGGACTGCTTATATATGTCCATACAGACTCGCAAAAGCAGATTGAGGCTGCAGATGCAAAGTACAGGGACGTAGTGGACAACTACAAACTGTACAAAAACATTATCTCGCAGGACGAGGTTGAAAAAACTCTGTTCGGTCAGCCTATTTCAGAGGAGCGTGACGGCGAGTACAGAATCGGAATTAAAACACCGACTGACGGCGATTACCACGCCGAACTCACTGTTTATCAGGCAAAGGGCGGAAAGTACGAGGTCCTGTTCTCATGTCCTGCACTCATCGGTGCAAACGGTGCAGGCAAGCAGTCGGAGGGAGATACAAAAACTCCTCTTGGCACATGGGAAATCGGTGAGGCTTACGGACTTAAGGAAGACCCGGGCAGCAAGGTTAAATACACACAGATTACTGACGATATGTACTGGTGCGCTACAGGAAAAAACGGCAAAAAGTACAATCAGCTGCTTTACAAAAAGGACGACCCTGAAAACGATTACAGCGAGGACGAGCATCTTGCAGATTATCCTATCCGCTATGCTTATCTTCTTGATATGGGCTACAACAAGGCGTGTGCTCCATATGCAGGTAACGCAATTTTCCTTCACTGCTGGAAGGACGAGGACACTGCGACAGGTGGCTGCGTTGCAATTTCCGAAGAAAATATGGTAAGAGTTCTTACCACAATCACACCGGGTACGGTAGTTACAGTATATTGATTTTTAAGGAGAAAACATTATGAAAAAGATTTTACCGATTATTATTTCTGTTGTTGCAATTATTTTCGGTATTGTTGCAATTGTAAACGGAGTAAAAACAATTTCTGAAAGAGATTTGTACGATTCAACCGTAACTGCAACGGTTGTTGACGTTCAGGAAGAAATCGACAGCAGCGACCCTGAAAATGCTCAAACAAACACAACTGTTTACATCGATTACGAAATAGACGGAACAAAATACGAGCACGTTGAGGCACCGGAATACGATAGCGGTATGCAGGTGGGCGACACGATGGAAATTCTCTATCAGTCAAAAAATCCCGAAAAGATTTCGGGACAGAATCCCACAAAGAACGGCATAATTTTCTGTGCTCTCGGCGCTGTGTTTGCAATCGTAGGCTGCGCGTCGGCAATAAGATTTTTTATTAAAAGATAACTTTAGCGTTAGTCTGAATTAATCAGCAAAGTTTTGACTGATGTGTGAACCGGATTAAAATCGCAGCGGTTTTCGGCAGTTTATTTCGGCAAATAACAGCAAGTAACAAACAGGGCTGCAAAAACAGCCCTGTTTTACTTGTTTTATATAAAAAAATGTGTTAAAATATAAATCTGAATATTAAACGAGGAACCTGATATATGAATAATGTTTTTGAAAAAGCCGTTGCGTTTGCGATGAAAGCGCACAAAGGGCAGACCCGAAAAGACGGCGGAATATATATTCTTCATCCGCTCGAGGATGCAACCATAGTCGGTACTATGACCAATGATGAGGAAATTCTTGCAGCCGCAGTGCTTCACGACACGGTGGAGGACACTTATGTGACTGCAGAGGATATTCTTGAAAATTTCGGCGAGCGCGTGGCTGAACTCGTTGCACACGAAACTGAAAACAAGCGCCCCGAGCTTGACCCCAGCGCTACCTGGCGAATCCGCAAGGAGGAAACGCTTGCAGTGCTGAAGGACGGCAGCACCGAAACAAAAATGCTCTGGCTCGGTGACAAGCTTTCAAATATGCGTTCGCTCGCAAGGGATTATGACAAGCTCGGAATTGCGGTTCTTGACCGCTTTAACGAAAAGGACCCCAAACTCCAGTACTGGTACCACTCAACAATTCTTGAGTATATAAGCGAACTCAAGGACTATCCTGCATACAGGGAATACGAACAGCTTATACATCACGTTTTTGACAAACATATATAAGGAGAACGGCTATGACTATTAAACTTACGGGAAGGATTGATTCCTCAAACGCTGCTGAAACCGAACAGAAAATCAACAGTCAAATCGGTGATTTTGCAGGCGAACTCGTGCTCGATGCGGCAGAGCTTGAATACATATCGAGTGCAGGTCTGCGAATCATTCTTCGTCTTAAAAAGGCAAACAAAACCACCAAGGTAATCAACTGTAATTCAGAGGTTTACGAAATTTTTGATATGACGGGCTTTACCGAGATGATGGATATTTCAAAGGCGTACAGAAAGCTTTCTGTTGACGGCTGCGAGGTTATCGGCGAGGGAGCGAATGGCAAGGTTTACCGTACCGACCCCGATACTATCGTTAAGGTATACAAAAATCCCGATTCGCTCGATGAAATCCACAACGAGCGTGAGCTTGCCCGTAAAGCCTTTGTTATGGGTATTCCGACAGCAATTCCTTACGATGTTGTTCAGGTTGGCGACCTTTACGGTTCTGTTTTTGAACTGCTCAACGCAACATCGTTTTCAAAGCTTCTTGCCGAAACAGGCGACTATGACGAGCTTGCAAAGCAGAGCGTTGAAATTCTCAAAACAATTCACTCAACCGAACTTAAGCCGGGTGAACTCCCGAGCAAAAAGGAAGAGGCTGTTGCCTGGGCGGAATATGTAAAGCCTTACCTTCCTGAAGAGCTCGGCGACAAGCTTCTCAAGCTTTTCAATGAAATTCCCGACTCGAATTTTATGCTCCACGGCGATTATCACATCAAAAATATTATGCGGCAGGGCAACGAAAATCTGCTCATCGATATGGACACTCTTTCAGTCGGACATCCTGTATTTGAGCTTTCGCAGATGTATCTTGCATATCTCGGCTTCAGCGAAACTGACCCCGATGACGTTATGAGATTCCTCGGCATCACACGCGAAACATCCGAAAAATTCTGGAACAGTTCGCTCAAATACTATTTTGAAGGCAAGGACGACGCGTTTATCAACGACGCTGTAATCAAGGCAAGAATCATCGGTTATGTCCGTCTGCTGCGCAGAACCATCAAGCGCTCACCCGATAAAACCGATATTATTGATAACTGTAAAAAACAACTCGCCGAACTTGTTCCGGCGGTTGACAAACTTTATTTTTAAGGAGATACTGCTATGCAAACAACATTAAACAGGGAAGACAGCAAACTTACTATTTCAGTTTCAGACAGAGTTGACACTACAACTGCACCTGAACTTGAAAGAGTCATTTTAGACAACCTCGACGGTGTTACCGAGCTTGTGCTTGACCTCAAGGATATGCCTTACACATCATCGGCAGGGCTTCGCGTACTCCTCAAGGCGCAGAAAGCTATGAAAACACAGGGCAATATGAAGCTCGTAAATGTATGTGACGATGTTATGGAAATTTTTGATATGACAGGCTTTGCAGACATTTTAACAATCGAGTAATCTTTCAGGAGGCGGAAAATGGATTTTGAAAAAGCGGCGATTAATGATACCTCGGATTTCGTCCTTCTTTCGGACTATGTTCCGTCGATTGTTCAGGAAATTCGTTATTTTTCAACTTACAATTTCATCGGGGAGCGCATCGACGGCTATGAGCAGCCGGTTGCAATAATTACCAAAGAAGCGGCACGTGCGCTCAAGGCAGTCAGCAACGAAATGAACGTCAAAGGCTATCGCCTCAAGATTTTTGATACCTACCGTCCCGCAACTGCGGTAAAGCACTTTGTGTTATGGGGAATTGAGGACCTTGACCAGCGGATGAAACCGTTTTTTTATCCTGACCTCGAAAAGCAGTCGCTCTTTGAGCTTGGATATATTGCAAGCAAATCGAGCCACAGCCGCGGCAGCACAGTTGACTTGACGCTGCTTGATATGGAAACAGGCAAAGAAATTGATATGGGCAGTCCGTTTGATTTCTTCAACGAAATCTCTCATCCCGATTACAGGGGAATAACCGACGAGCAGTATGAAAACAGAATGCTCCTTCAGAGTGTTATGATAAAACACGGTTTTTTACCGATAGACTGCGAGTGGTGGCATTTTACACTCGAAAACGAGCCGTTTTCGGACACATATTTTGAGTTCCCCGTGAATTCGGAGATTTTGAGAAGATAATTATAAAAACACATTTACTTTCCGGACTTATCTTGCTATATTGTCGGATAAGTCCTAAATTATTGTGAGGTATCCCATTGAGCAACAAACAAAGTCACAGCAGAAATCCGTATGAAAGCAGTCACAGCAATTCAGGCTTTGATTACAGTATTTTTAAAACGGATGCAAAGGGCAGCTTTGAAATTTCACTTGACAAAAACATAACGGACGACAAAAACCCGTATATTGCTACTGAAAATGCGATTAACAAAAAAAAGTATGCTAAAAAAAGTCTTGTGTTTGCATTTGTGTGTCTTGCTCTTTCGGTTGCGGTGAACTTTATGTCGTTTCATTTTCCGCTTACGCCAAGCATTGTCAGAACTGATTTTTCAGTGATTTTTGAGCTGCTCGCAGCGCTCGCAGTGCATCCTGTTGCAGGCGTGGCGGTTGTTATCGCAAAGAGTGCAGTATGCCTGTTTATCCGTCCGGAATCGCTGCCAAGCGTCATGAACAAGGCAATTCTTGATATTATCTTCATCGTCATAGTGTGCCTCGTGTACAAGCTGCTGCTGAACCCTGAAAAAATTGAAAGAAAAAATCTGCAGCGTGTTCAAAACGGACTTGATGAAAAGGACTACTCAAATGTAACCACACTCTTTGCAGGCGTTATCGGCAGCCTGATTACCGCGGCAGTGTCAGCACTGACGGTAAGATTTATTATGTTCCCGACTTTGTTTCACTACTTTGCAAACGTAGGCTACACACCTCAAAATGTGCTTTTGAGTTATCAGTGGGCATTCGACGGCTTGTGCTCACATCTGCCTGTAATCAGAAAGCTAATCCCGTCACTCGATACGCTTACAGAGGGCATACTTGTCTATAATGTTCCGCTTGCGGTGTTCAAGTATTTTGTCAGCACCGTATTATCCACAGTTCTCTGCATCCCCGCAAATCAGATTTTAAACAAAAAATAGCAAACAGCCTCGC
>CAMPBI010000076.1 GCA_946637545.1 uncultured Clostridia bacterium
CAGTTGAAGAGGCTACAAAATAATAGCATATAACAAAATGACTATCTCATCAACGAGATAGTCATTTTTTTCTTATTATCAAATCTTCGCTTATCAGCAGACCGATGAGCACGAGTGCTGTGCCGATTGCCGATAGCAGTGTCAGTTTTTCGTCGAGGACTATTATTGATGTCACAATTGTCACGACGGGAGTGAGGTAAATGTACACACTCGTTTTGACGGCGCCCACCACTCTGACTGCGTAGTTCCAGGTCGCAAAGCATATTGCCGATGCAACTATTCCGAGAAAGATTATGTTGAAAATATATTTTGGTTGACCAAGCGCCGCAAGGTCGGGGTGAAAGTCAGTGAACAGAACGATGGGCAGCATTGTTACAATTCCCCAGAAAAATATGCGCCTTGTCACAAAAACTGTGTTGTACTTTTCGCCCTCAATGCTTTTGATTATGACTGAATATACACCCCACATAAATGCGCCAAGAAGCGCGAGAAAATCGCCCTTGGGATTGAGCTTCAGCGCAGCTCCGTTGTAACTTATCAGCGCGATTCCTGTCCCGGCGAGGATGAAACCGATTACAAAATTAATGCTGATTGATTTTTCACCCTTGTAAAACAGCTTAATCAGTATCGCTGTAAAAAACGGTGCAGCGGCAATTATAACGCCCACATTTGATGCCGATGTGTACATAAGCGACACGTTTTCAAGCAGGTAATACAGTGTCATACCGGACAGTCCTGCGCCTGCGAAAAGCAGTTCGTGCCGGACGTTTTTTACCCGTTGCACTTTTGGATGCAGTATCCACAAAAAAATGTATCCCATTATAAACCGCGTTATCAGAATTTCAGTAGGCGAAAACGCTTCAAGCAGTATTTTTGTTGAAATATATGTTGTTCCCCACACGGCAATCGTGAGTGCCGCGGTGATATGTCCTTTAATCAGTGATTTGTCCATAGTCAGTATTTTACTGCGGCGTGGTCGCGATGTCAACCGGCTGTTGCGGAAAAGCCGAAAAAATGATATAATAACAGAAAAATACAGGAGCGAATTATGCCAGACAAACATCAAAAACTAAAGAAAGCGCTCAAAGCAATTACGGCAGTAATTGCTTTGCTTGTGCTGATTCCCGTTGCGGCGATTGTTATTGTGCGCCCGATAACACCTCTGCCGAAAAGCAGGGGTACGGAATTTGTTTCAAATCGCAATTTCAGCCTTGAAAATGCGATTGAAGCCGTGCCCGACGAATACTTTGAGACGGCGAAAAAACACGGCTCGTTAGAATCCGTCAGATACAAAACCGAAACGACTGAAAAAACGGCGATAGTTTATCTTCCGCCCGAATACGACGAAAACAAGCAATACGACATCATCTATTTCCAGGGCGGCGCAAATGCAACGCAGACAAAGTTTTTCGGCACGCCGAAAAAACCGAAACCGCGCTTTTCAAATATGCTTGACAATATGATTGCAAACGGCAAAATCAAGCCTATTATTGCGGTGTGCGCTAACTTTTACAACAAGCCGAGGTCTGAAACCGATATGACCGAGCTTTCTGAAATGTATCAAAATTATGCCACGGAGGTTCGCACCTGCCTTGTTCCTGCAGTTGAGTCAAAGTATTCAACCTTTGCAAAGTCAGTAAGCGAAGGCGACCTTATCGCGTCGCGAAAGCACCGGGCGTTTGGCGGCTATTCAATGGGCGCGGCAATCACCTGGAATATGTTTGCGTCAAACCTTGATTTGTTCTATTACTATATACCAAACTGCGGCGGACTGCAAAATCCTTACACTCTGCACTTTGGCACCGACCTCGGAGGCAATCTTAACGCTGCGGTTGAAAATCTCGGATACACGGCAGATGACTTCTTCATTTACTCTGCTGTCGGCACACTTGATATTACTTACAATTCAACACGCTGTCTGATTAACGACCTTAAAACTTATCCCGAAAATTTCATATTCACGCAGGACAACACAAAAAACGGCAATATAACATTCAAAACCAAACCTTTTGCAGTGCATAGCTTTGAAAATGCCACAACTAATTTTTACAATGCACTGCCCGCGGTGTTTCCCGCAAATTGAGTTTTGTTGCATTATGGACAAATACTGTTATAATAGGCATATGGAAAAAAGGAAACGAATAATTATTATTAATGATATGGATAGGGAAAATGAAATTAAATGAATTAAAAACAGAACAGACCGGTATTATTGAAAAGGTCGAGGGTGAGGGCGCGCTGCGTCAGCATTTTCTTGATATGGGCGTTATCCCCGGCGCAGAGATTACACTTGTCAAATTTGCACCTATGGGCGACCCTGCGGAATTCAGAATCCACGGCTACGAGCTGACCCTCCGTCTTTCGGATGCCGAAAAAATAACTGTCAGAAAAGCCGCGGCGTCCGCAGGCGAAAATATGCCCCTCTTGCGCGGCTCAATTGAACATCCCGGACTCGGCGAAGGCGGCAAGTATCACATCAAAAGCGAGGAAAATCCTCTTCCTGATGACAAGGTACTGTCCTTTGCGCTTGCCGGCAATCAGAATTGCGGCAAAACAACGCTTTTCAATCAGCTCACAGGCTCAAATCAGCATGTCGGAAATTTTCCGGGTGTAACTGTTGACAGAAAAAGCGGACAGATTAAAAACTATCGCAACACCGAGGTTGTTGACCTGCCGGGTATCTATTCGCTTTCGCCTTATACGAGCGAGGAAATTGTGTCGCGTCAATACATACTGGCAGAAAAGCCCACCGGAATCATCAATATCGCCGACGCTACAAATATCGAGCGCAATCTTTACCTTACTATGCAGCTTATGGAGCTCGATACTCCTATGGTGCTTGCGCTGAATATGATGGACGAGGTGCGCGGCAACGGCGGCTCTATTCTGATTAACGAGATGGAGGAGATTCTCGGAATCCCCGTTGTGCCGATTTCGGCGTCGAAGAACGAAGGTGTTGACGAGCTTGTCAGTCACGCAGTCCACATCGCAAAGTACCAGGAAAAGCCGAAGCGCAACGACTTTTGTGACGAAAACGAATTTGGTGGTGCAGTTCATCGCTGCCTGCACGGTATTATGCATCTTATTGAGGACCACGCAAAAGCGGCGCAAATACCCGTTCGTTTTGCGGCGACAAAGCTTGTCGAGGGCGACGAGCGTATTATGGAGGCTCTTAAGCTCGATGATAACGAAGCCGAATTTGTGGAGCATATAATCACACAAATGGAGCAGGAGCGCGGACTTGACCGTGCGGCTGCAATTGCCGATATGCGCTTTTCGTTTATTACAAAGCTCGTCAGCCGGTGTGTTGTAAAGCCCAAAGAGAGCAAGGAGAGGGAACGCAGCCGCAAAATTGACAGCATTCTTACCGGCAAATTCACGGCGATTCCGTCGTTTATCGTCATTATGGGGCTTGTGTTCTGGCTGACCTTTGGCGTTATCGGAAAATATCTGCAGGAATGGCTCGAGCTTGGTATTGATAAATTCACCGTGCTTGTTGACAGCGGACTCACCGCCTGGAACACAAACGAGGTTGTTCACTCTCTGATAACAAAGGGAATTATTACAGGCGTCGGCAGTGTAGTTGTATTTTTGCCGATAATTGTTATTCTGTTTTTCTTTCTGTCGCTTCTTGAGGACACGGGATATATGGCGCGAGTGGCGTTTGTAATGGATAAGCTGCTGCGAAGGCTCGGACTTTCAGGCAGGAGCATTGTGCCCATGCTTATCGGCTTTGGCTGTTCTGTCCCCGGCGTTATGTCCTGCCGTACACTTCCGTCGGAGCGCGACAGAAAAATGACAATTATGCTCATTCCGTTTATGAGCTGTTCGGCAAAGCTGCCGATATACGGACTGTTTTCCGCCGCATTCTTTCCAAAGTATTCCGCAGTGGTTATGGTGCTGCTTTATGTTATCGGAATACTTGTCGGCATACTCACCGCCCTTGTTTCAAAAAACACGTCGTTTAAGGGCGAGGCAGTGCCTTTTGTAATGGAGCTGCCAAACTACCGTATGCCAAGCGCAAAGAACATCGTGCGCTTGCTGTGGGATAAGTCAAAGGACTTTCTCACCCGTGCGTTTACAGTGATTTTTGTAGCGTCAATTGTAATATGGTTCCTTACAACATTTAATTTCCATCTCGAAATGGTCAACAATTCAAAGGACAGTATGCTCGCTGTTATTTCGGGATTCATTGCACCGATATTTGCCCCGCTCGGTTTTGGCGACTGGAAAATTACAACATCACTGATTACGGGATTTATGGCAAAAGAAAGCGTGGTATCAACACTGTCTGTTCTTTTCGGCGGAACTGCCGCAATCAAGGGCGCGCTCACCGTACGTTCGGCGGCGTCACTGCTCGTGTTCTGCCTGCTTTATACACCGTGCGTTGCAACAATTGCCGCCGTCAAACGCGAACTCGGCAGAAAATGGGCAGCGGGTGTTGTAGTCCTTCAATGCACAATTGCCTGGCTCTGCGCAGGCGCGGTGTATACAATCAGCGGATTTCTTATTTAGTATTGAAAGGTGATATGGTTGACAAAGCTTGTTATCAATTTTGTTAATAAAAAGCACGCTGCGAATAAGCGCACTGCGTACAGTAATGTCAGCGGCACAGTGTGCATAATATGCAATCTTATTTTAGCAGCGGTCAAGCTGACAGTCGGCAGCCTTGCGGCGTCTGTTTCCATTACAGCCGACGC
This sequence comes from uncultured Clostridia bacterium, assembly GCA_946637545.1. Classification (GTDB taxonomy): domain Bacteria; phylum Bacillota; class Clostridia; order Oscillospirales; family Acutalibacteraceae; genus Eubacterium_R. The sequence goes on from CAMPBI010000076.1 coordinate 4,701, forward strand.
GGTTAACAACCTTTTTGACAGCGTCAATAATATTGTAACGCTGACAGGCACTCGCCTGTCAAACAAGCCCGATGATAAAGAGCACCCGTTCGGGCACGGCAGAGTGGAGTATGTTGCGGGAATTGTTGTGGCAGTTTCGATTTTTCTTGTCGGATTCGAGTTTGCCAAGGATTCACTGCTCAAAATCATTAATCCGCAGACAGTCCGCTTCAGCGCGTGGTTTGTTGCCGTGCTTGCCGTTACTGTGCTTGTAAAGCTTTGGATGGCGTATTTTAACTACAGGTTATACAAGCTGACAGGCAATCTGATTCTCAAGGGCGTAATGCAGGACAGCCTCAACGACTGTATTGCTACAACTGCCACAATAGTGTCCGCTCTGATTTCACATTTTTTCGGCGTAAAATGGATTGACGGGGCAATCGGAATCTGTGTTTCACTGTTCATCCTGTATTCGGGCGTTGAGATTCTCAAGTCGGTTATTTCGCCGCTTCTCGGTGAGCCGCCGTCAAAGGAAATTACAGACCGCATCGCAGAAATTATTACCGAAAGCGACACAGTTCTTGGCATTCATGATTTGATTATTCACAATTACGGCGCAAACAGAATAATTGCGTCAGCCGATGCCGAGGTCGACGCAGGGGAGGACATTTTTGCAATTCACGAGATTATCGACACCGCCGAAAGAAAGATTCTTGACGAGCTCGGTGTGATAATCTGTATTCATATGGACCCTGTTGACACCGGCGACGCCGAGTCAAAACGCCTTCGCAGATTTGCGACAAGGGCAGTGAAAAATTATAATCCCGAATATTCTGTTCACGACATCAGAATTGCGGAAAAGGACGACTCAAAATATATAAGCTTTGACCTTGCGGTTCCGTTTTGCGACGAGCAGAACAAGCAGCAAATCAAAACGGATATAACTGCGCTTTTTGCAAAAGAGTATCCCGATTATCCTCTTGATGTCAGTATCGAGCATTTATATACTTAAACAAAATTAATATTTGCGGCTGAAAAAATATAAAATAATTGTTGACAAGCGAGGGCTAATGTGGTATAGTACAGATAGTTAGCGGCGGCTAACTATAAAATTTGCCATTAGAGTTAGCAGATACTAACTACATTCATCCCCTATTCCTTATTCCTGTTTCCTATTTCCTTTTTTCTTTACCGTTTTATAGTCAGCCGCGCTACTTTAAGGAGATAATATGAAAAAAATAACTGTAAAAATTGACGGTATGATGTGCGGTATGTGCGAGGCGCATATCAACGATACAATCCGAAAGGCATTTCCGTCTGCAAAAAAAGTAAAATCCTCGCATAAAAAGGGCGAATCAACCTTTGTAATTGACACCGAGGTAAGCGAGAGCGAACTGAAAAAAGCGATTGATAACACAGGCTATCAGTTCGTTTCAATGCAAACCGAGCCGTATAAAAAAACCGGATTGTTCGGATAAAAGCCGGAC
>CAMPBI010000077.1 GCA_946637545.1 uncultured Clostridia bacterium
CGGAATGTAATAGAGAATGCGGTGAGAATCCGCAGCAACTTTCATTACTGTATTTGGCGTTGCCATAAGTCAGATCGCTGCCGCATAGGCTTGGACTTGCATTCTTGGATAAGAAGAAGCGCAGCCGCCTTAATCTCCTATGTTTCGTAGGGGATTATACTGTTGTGCTTTTCTATGTTGTATTAGAAAAGCATTTTTGCTTTTAAATAGGAGGTAAATATGAATACATTAAAAAAATCCGTCTCGGTACTGCTCGCATTATTATGCGTTTTTTCTGTAATGAGCTTCGCAGTTACAGCACACGCCGCAGACGTACAAAAGGTTAGGGTTATAGTTAAAAACACCACCTTCTCAAAAGCCGACGGCGCGGCTTGGGACGGCGTTATGCTTGACGATTATGTAACGCTTACACAAGGCTCGTCAATGCAGTCGGTTGTTGAGGACGCGCTTAATAATAACGACTGCGCCTATACTATGAACGACTGGGGATATCTCAGCACAATCAACGGGCTCAGCGAATATGCCGCAAACGGCTCGGGCGGATGGATGATGACGCTTAACGACTGGTTCACAAGCGAAGCCTCAACCGCCTATACCGTGGAAAATAACGGCATAAAGGACGGCGACGAGATTGTTGTGATGTACTCTCTTTACTGGGGAGCAGACCTTGGCAGTGCTTGGGGCAATACCGACACTCATTTAAGCAAGCTAAGCGTTTCAAACGGCACTCTTGACAGCGAATTTGTGCCTTCAAAAACCTCGTATATGCTTACAATCGACAATGACGAGGGCGTAAAAATCACACCCGAAGCCATCAATAAAAACTATCAGGTTCGTGTATATAAAAACGAATATCAGCCCGAAACAAACGGTGCAGAGCTTAATAAAAATGCTGAAATTGACGTTAAAAACGGCGATACTCTATATATCGGAATAGGCAGTGACCACTGGCCGACAATGGAGACGACCTCAAACGAGACGGTTTATGAGATTAAAATCCATAAAACCGCATTGAATAAGGTTGAAAGCAAGCTTGAAAACACAGCGGAAAACTTACTTTCAAAATCCACTTCGGTTGGCTCAATCGGCGGAGAATGGGCGGTTATCGGGCTTGCAAGGGCAGGCTGCATCACTCCCGAATATGCCGATAATTACTACAACAACGTTCTTACATATGTGAAAGAAAACGGCTCGGCACAGCTTCACCGCACAAAGTCAACCGAAAACTCACGTGTTATTTTGGCGCTTACTTCAATCGGCAAGGATGTAACGGATGTTAGCGGTTATAATCTTTTAGAGCCCCTCGGAGACTTTGATTATGTCAAAAAGCAGGGCTTAAACGGCGCTATGTGGGCGTTAATCGCGCTTGATTCAGGCAATTACGATATTCCGACAGTTGACTGCGAAAACCCGGCAACACGCCAAAAGCTGATTGATTATCTTATCGAAAAGCAAACGACAAAGGGCGGTTGGGGCTTTAACACAACCACTCCGTATATCGACTATACAGGTATGGCTGTTACCGCTTTGGCGCCTTACTACAATACAAATGATGATGTAAAAACTGCGGTAAATACCGCGCTTGATTTGATGTCCGAAAGCCTTGAAAGCGTTAATTCTCCCGAGTCCTTCTCGCAGATTTTAACCGCGCTCTGCGCGCTCGGAATCAATCCCGAAACCGACGCTCGCTTTGTAAAGGACGGCAAAACTATTATTGACCGCATTTTTGACTATGAGTGCGAAAACGGCTTTAAGCACCTTATCAACGGCGAGTACAATCAGATGGCTACCGAGCAGTGCTTTTACTCGCTTGCGGATTTTGTCCGCTTGACCGAGAACAAAACCTCGCTTTACAGTATGGCAGATGCATTTTATGATGTGAACGGAGATTATAAAATCGACATAAACGACGCTCTGCTTATTCAAAAATATGTGGCGCTTATGGCGGATTTCACCGAAACTCAGGCGAAAAATTCCGATATCAACCTTGACGGCTTTGTTACTATCGGTGACGTTACAAGCCTGCAAAGATACCTTGTCGGACTGGGAATATGATTAACTTTATTAAGAAATATAAAATTGCTTTAATCGCTTGTGCAATCGCAGTCGTTGTCTTAGCTGTTGCGTTTATTTTCGGCGGAAACAGCGCAAATAAAAGCTCTGAGACTCCCGACAGTACACAGAGCGTTACAGCTTCGACAGAAACCGTTACAACTTCCGAAACAACGGTAAACGCTACTGTAGGCACTACGGTACAGCCTACAACGGATAGCACTGCTTCAACCACTCAGCCTGCTACCGAAAAGCAAAATCAAAATACGGTTAAGCAGAATAATAAAACAGAGGTTAAGGAAGAACAAAAAACTGCTGAAACACAGCCTGCTACCGATAAATACAAAACCGAGCCCATTCCCCAGGGCAAGCCAAAGCCTGTTGAACCTCAGGAGCAGACGGTATCTGACGACAAGATATACTGCACCTTTTCAATCTCCTGCGCAAAAATCTTAGAAAGTCCCGAGGTGATTGACGACAGCATTGCGGACGTTGTACCAAAGGACGGCTGGATTTATAAGCCTCAAAAAATCGAGATTAACGAGGGAGAGTCGGTGTTTGATATTCTGCTTAGAGTGTGCAAGGATAATAACATTCACACCGAATATTCCTGGACGCCGATTTATAATTCTTCCTACATTGAGGGTATCGGCAACATCTACGAATTCGACTGCGGAGAGCTTTCGGGCTGGATGTACAAGGTCAACGACTGGTACCCGAACTACGGAAGCTCGCGATATGTGGTTAAGAACAACGACGTTATTGAATGGAACTACACCCTGAACTCGGGCAGAGATTTGGGCAAGGATTACGACTGATATGAACGACGCTTTTAACAAAATTCACCCCTTTACAGGGCTGTTGTATTTTGCCGTGGTAATCGGGTTTTCAATGTTTTTTATGAACCCCGTATGTATCACGCTATCGCTCTGTTGCGCTCTTTTGAGTGCCGTAATAATCAACGGCAAGCGCGCTTTGGGGCTTACGGTGAAGTTTATAATTCCGATGATTTTGCTCGTGATGATAATCAACCCTGTCTTTAACCACAGGGGAGCGACGATAATTACATACCTGCCGTGGCAAAATCCGCTTACGCTTGAAGCTATACTTTACGGAATTGCTTCGGCGGTGATGTTCAGCTCGGTAATTTTGTGGTTTTCGGTATTCAACACCGTGATGACCTCGGACAAAATAATCTGTCTTTTCGGCAGGATAATTCCGTCCTTAAGCCTTGTAATCTCAATGACCTTACGCTTTGTGCCGAGGTTCGTTTCTAAATTCAAAGAGCTTAAATCGGCGCGCATTACTCCGCAAAAGCAGGGCTTTATTATAAAGATGAAAATTCTTTTGAGTGAATTGTCCGTTATGCTCTCGTGGTCGCTTGAAAGCTCGATAGAATCGGCAGATTCAATGAAAAGCCGAGGTTACGGCATTAAGGGCAGGACGGCATATAATATATTTAAATTCAGAAAAACAGACGTCATTATAATCACGGCACTGATTATCTCCGCACTTACAATGATTTTGCTGATAGTCTTGGGGGTTGGCAAATACAGCTTTTATCCTGTTTTCAAAATCGAATTCAGCGGTGCTTTGAGCGTGCTGTTTTATGTAATTTACCTCGGAATTATGCTGATTCCGTCAATTACAATCGCTTGGGAGGGCTTAAAATGGAAGCAATTACAATCCAAAATTTAAGCTTTGCCTATCCAAATGCGGAAGAAAAAGCGTTAAAAAATATAAATATAACGATAAACAACGGCGAGTTTATCACGCTATTCGGTTCATCGGGAAGCGGAAAGACTACTCTGCTCAGGCTCTTAAAGCCGGTTTTGTCACCTCACGGCGACAGAGAGGGGAGTGTTGAGCTTTTCGGCAGGGATATATATTCGCTTTCGCTTGAGGAACAGAGCTCTAAAATCGGCTTTGTCGCGCAAAATCCCGACAGTCAGATTGTCACCGACAAGGTGTGGCACGAGCTTGCCTTCGGACTTGAAAGCCTCGGGCTTGACAACGGCACAATCAGAAGGCGTGTTGCCGAGACGGCATCGTACTTCGGAATAGAAAAATTTTTTGAAGCGGAGACGTCAAAGCTCTCGGGCGGTCAAAAGCAGATACTCTGCCTTGCGTCCGTAATGGTTATGCAGCCGCAAATCCTTATCCTCGACGAGCCGACAAGTATGCTCGACCCGGTAGCGGCTTCGGAATTTTTATCGCTTGTAAAGCGCATTAACAACGAGCTGGGTATAACCGTGATTATAACCGAGCACAGGCTTGAAGAGGTTTTGCCGTACAGCGACAGAGTTATCGCGCTTGAAAACGGCGAGGTTATATCCTTTGATACTCCCGAAAATACAGGCTATAACCTGAAAAACAACAGAGAAATATATCAAAATCTCCCTGCTTCAATGCGGATTTGGCGTGAAGTGTCGGGTGAGGGGAAATGCCCTGTAAATATCAGTCAAGGGCGTGATTTTCTTGCGAATTACAGCAAAACTCATAAGCTTAACAAGCTTTATCCGGAAGATAAAAATTTAAGTGATGATAGTGCAATCGAGCTTAAAAACCTAAGGTTTAGGTACTCAAAGGACGGCTCGGACGTAATTAAAGACCTTTCGTTAAGTGTTAAGAAAGGCAGTTTTTACGCCATAGCCGGCGGAAACGGTGCAGGCAAAAGCACCTTGCTCACGCTCATAAACGGAGTTAACAGACCGTACAGCGGTAAAGTTACCGTAAACGCGCGAAATACGGCTTATTTACCGCAAAACCCTGCGCTTATACTTACGGGCAAAACTGTGCTTAAATCGCTTTATGACACGTTTGTCGGCTCGGAAATTGATAAGGACGAACAGAACAAGCTTGTCGGCAAGGCGGTATCTGCCCTCGGGCTTGAAAGCTTAATTAACCGCCATCCGTTTGATTTGTCGGGCGGAGAGGTTCAGCGTGCGGCGATTGCGAAGCTTCTCTTATTAAATCCGCAAATTCTCCTGCTTGACGAGCCTACAAAGGGGCTTGACGCGCGTAATAAAATAAAGTTTGCAAAGATAATTAAATCCCTTAAAAGCTCAGGCGTGACGGTCGTAATGGTAACTCACGACATTGAGTTTTGCGCAAAGTATGCCGACATCTGCTCAATGCTATTTAACGGCGAAATCACATCAACAGGCACTCCGCGCGAGTTCTTCTCAGAAAACAGCTTTTATGTCACTTCGTCCTCGAAAATCTCAAGGGGCATTATCGACAATGCGGTAACTGCCGAGGAAGTGATTTTCTGCTGTACAGGCAAAAGGGAAGAGGACAAGCCCGATGACAGCAACAGCTTTTTTATCGGCAATCAAGAAGTCGAAATAAAAGAAAAAAGCAAGCCCAAAATGCCGCTTTACAAAAAGATAACTGCGGTAATCGGGGCGTTGCTCTTGATTTTCGGAATATTATTTAATGTCGACGCGCTCGGCTTTATCAGACCTAAAGACTTTAATTTTATCGTTAATTTTCTGTTTATAGCCGTGCCGTCTGTAATTTTGATGTTCTCGTTCAGCCCACTTACAAAGGCGAAAGATAGGGCAGGGGAGCGAAAGGACAGCAAGCTTCCAAAGCGCACAATAGCGGCGGCGGTGATGATACTGCTTTTAATTCCGCTTACAATTTTCATCGGCACGACCTATCTTGACGACCAAAAGTACCTTTTTATTTCGTTACTCGTTTTGTTCGAATGTATGGTGCCGTTCTTTTTGGTGTTTGAGGGGCGAAAGCCTCAGGCGAGAGAGCTTGTGATAATTGCCGTGCTCTGCGCGATAGCGATAGCCGGAAGAACGCTTTTTATCGCGCTTCCTCAGGTCAAGCCCGTGCTGGCGATCGTCATAATCTCAGGAGCTGCCTTCGGCGGAGAAACAGGCTTTATGGTCGGTGCGGTTACAATGCTTGTGTCCAATTTCTACTTCGGTCAGGGCGCGTGGACGCCTTGGCAGATGTTTGCGGCAGGTATCATCGGCTTTTTGGCAGGCGTGCTGTTCAAAAAGGGGCTTTTGTACCAAAGCAGAGGCGTTTTGTGCGTGTTCGGGTTTATTGTAACGGTCGTAATTTACGGCGG
>CAMPBI010000078.1 GCA_946637545.1 uncultured Clostridia bacterium
ATTTCTTAAAAATAACCTCACCCTCCGCATCAGTATAAATCTCCAACGGGTCGCCCTCCTTTATGCGAAACGACCTGCGGATTTCCTTTGGAATAACAATCCTGCCGAGGTCGTCAATTCTTCTTACAATGCCTGTTGCTTTCATACAATCGCTCCTCACTTCATATTTGCTACTTTTATATTTTGCGCAGGGTCAGTCAATTAATACCAAATATTAAATTCTATTTTTTGGAAAAAAACAAGACATCTCAACGAGATGTCTTGCTTTAATTAGTCTGAAATGTAAGGAAGCATTGCAAGGTGGCGAGCTCTCTTGATTGCTGTTGTGAGTTCTCTCTGATGCTTTGCGCAAGTGCCTGTTACACGACGGGGAAGAATCTTTGCTCTTTCTGAAGTGAACTTCTTGAGCTTTGCTACATCCTTGTAGTCGATGCACTCAACCTTATCTACGCAAAACTGACAAACCTTTCTGCGTCCCTTTCTCGGGCCTTTGTTGTATGCCATGGTTTTTCTCCTTTAACTTAATTAGAATGGAAGATCGTCTTCATCGTCAACGATTTCTTCAAAATCGCTGTTATCTGCGCTTGAGTAGCTCGGTGCAGGCTGATTGTACTCCTGTGCAGGAGCAGAGCTGCCTGAATCTGCTTTTGAGCCGCAGAACGAAACATTGTTAGCAACGACCTCAACTGATTTTCTGTTGTTACCGTTCTTATCGGTATAATTCTGAGTCTGAATCGAACCTTCAATAGCAATCATCGAGCCCTTGTGAAAATAACGGCTGATGAATTCCGCTCTCTGTCTCCAGGCAACGCAGTCAATAAAGTCTGCCTGTCTTTCCTGACCCTGTGACTGATAGCTTCTGTCGCAGGCAATCTGAAAACGAAGCACAGAAACGCCGCTCGGTGTGGTTTTGAGTTCAGGCTCATAAGTGAGTCTGCCCATTAAGGCTACCATATTAATCATAGTCCGCCTCCTTACTCACCTTTTGCGATGATGAGTGAACGCAGCACGCCGTCAGTAATGTTAATTACACGGTCGAGCTCTGCAGGGAATGATTCGTCACTTGCAAAGTTGATAAGAACATAATAGCCGTCTGTCTCGTAGTTGATAGGATAAGCAAGCTTTCTCTTGCCCCATTCTTCAACTTCGCCGAGAGTGCCATTCTTCGAAATAAGGTCAGTGAACTTTGTCTTAAGAGCTTCAACTGCCTCGTCACCCTTTGTAAGAGAGTAAACCATAACGATTTCGTAATTTCTTAATGCCATTCTTAGCACCTCCTTCTGGTCTGTGGCGTGATATCTCCTCACGCAAGGATATTTGCCTGAATCTTCAAGCCATAACATTATAACAGTAATAAATTATAATGTCAAGATTTTATTTTTGCTTTTTTATTGTGTCGCATATGCGCTGCACATCCTGCGAAAAACGGCGCTGCGAAATCAGCATAACGAGCGTGTCACCCTCTTTGATAACTGTATCGCCTTTCGGCGTGATGGGCGTTTCACCGCGCTCTATTGAAACTATCAGGCAGTGCTTGCCCCAGTCGATGTCGGAAACAGTTTTGCTTGCTACCGGACTGCCAACGGGGATTGTGAAGGTCTGAATAACCTTTTCGACCTCTTTTGCGTTGAGAACAGGTGTGTCGGTGTTTTCAACAGCCTTTTCGAATAAAATTGAGTAAAACGGCGCAGTGCCGATGGTGTTTGCAACAGCGTAGGAAATAAGGCTGACTGTCGCAATCGGCAGCAGCGAATGCATATCGCCCGTGAGTTCAAACACAAGTATAATGCCTGTCAACGGCGCGCGAACGATTGATGAGAACAGCCCTGCCATACCGATTACAACGAATTCTTCGTAAAGCCCGCCACGTATTCCGATTTGATTGATTGCAATGTTGCCGAAGATGGCACCGATGTATGCGCCGAGTACGCAAAGGGGATAGAGCGTTCCGCCCGGCGCGCCCGATGCGAATGAAAATGCACCAAACAGGAATTTTGCAAACAGCAAAATGAAAAGCATAAGCAGCTCGGGACGGTCTGTCATCAGCATTTCAGCCATGCTGTGACCGCCGCAGAGAATCTGCGGAAATGTCAGTCCGATAATGCCGCTTACAAGGAACACAAATGCAAATTTAACAGGTACAGGAATTTTAGTGATTTTCTTAAAAATCTTCTGCGACCATGACATAAATACGTTGTAGCCTGCGCCTGCAAAGCCAAGCACAACGCCCATAAGAACAAGTATCCAGTAATGATGAAGTGCGAGTGTTACGGTGTCGTAGTTAAAGGTTGTCTGGTGGCCGAAAAATGCGATTGAGATGTAGTCCGCAGTGATGCACGCCACTATGCTCATACACAGCATTGCCTTGTCGAGCGAATGATGGATTTCCTCGAGTACAAACATTGTGCCTGCAATCGGGGCGTTAAAAGCTGCTGCCATACCTGCACCTGCGCCGCACGAAATCATACGAAGTTGGGTTGTTTTGTCAGCCCTTGTTGCCCTTGCAACGCCCTTTGCCGCCATACCGCCAAGCTGTACAGACGGTCCTTCTCTGCCAAGCGACAGACCGCTGAAAACGGATATTGTGCCGCCGATGAATTTTGCAATAATCACTTTCCACCAGTTAAGCGAAAAGTAACCGCGTATTTCACCCGAGGTCTGCGGAATTCCCGAGCCTGCGGCGTCGGGCTCCCACTTGTTGATGTAACTTACAAGCACGCCCAGCGCACAAAGCAAAACGAGCCAAAGCACGATTTTTGACGGGCTGCCCTTTACAAATTCAAGCACCTGACGCAAGCCCTTCTCGGCGTAGTCAAGTGCAAATCTGTAAAAAACGCAGACAAGACCCGAGGCGATTCCGACCTCAAGTCCTCTGATAATCAAATATATGCTTTCATTTTTGTGAAAGCCGATTTTTCTGATAGTAGTTTTCTCCTGATTTCGCATATTAAGAGTGTAGCACAAATAAAATGTTATTTCAATAACAAAATAAGACGCGTCGTCTGACGCGCCTTAAGTGATTTACAGATAATTGAGCGGGTTAACTCTGGTTCCGTTTACACGAACCTCAAAGTGACAGTGCGGACCTGTTGAGTTGCCCGTTGAACCGCTTCGCGCGATAACCTGTCCTTTTGTTACATGCGAGCCAACGCTTACCAGAAGTGTGGTGTTGTGTGCATAAAGAGTTGACAGACCGTTGCCGTGGTCAATGATTATGTAGTGACCGTAGCTGTAATTCAGATTCATTGCAAGAATTACAGTGCCCGACTCTGCAGCGTAAACAGATGAGCCGCTTGGACACGGGAAGTCAACTCCGCCGTGGTAACGTCCGCTGGAATAGTTCGGATAACCTGCCGAAATGCTTCTGTAAGCAGTCGGGTAACCGAGTCTGCCCGAATGTGAACCGTTGCCTGTGCTGCCGCCCATCGAGCCTGTGCCGATTGAACCGCTACCGCGAGATGCTGCCGCATATGCAGCGTCAATTTTTGCCTGAACGGCTCTCATCTGCGATTCGTTAGCCTCGTTAGCCTCCATAAATTCAGACTCCTGGTTAGTGAGTCTTTTCATAGTTGCATTGAGTTCGGCAACCTCTTTGTCGAGTTCAGCCTTTTGTGCCTGGATTTCGGCGATGTCTGCATCGAGCGTAGCCTTATCCTTCTTTAGCTTTGCCTTGTCCTCGTTAAGCTTTATACGGCTCTTTTCAAGCGCAGCCTTCTGTTTTTCAATAATGCTCATCTGCTTCATAAGACCGTCAAGGATAGCGCTGTCCTGCTCTGAAACAGACTTAATCATCTGTGACCTTGTGAGGATTGAGCTGATGTCATCGCTTGTAATCAGCACCTCAAGGTTGCTGACATTGCCCGAGATATACATCGCGCGAAGGCGCTGACAATACTCATCATAGGTTTTGTCAAATTCAGCTTGCTTTGCGTCGATTTCAGCCTGTGTTTTTTCAATCTTCGCCTCGGTCTTGTCAATACTAGCCTGGACTGTGTTGATTTCTGCCTGGAGCGCGTCGGCGTCAGCCTGAAGCGCAGCGATTTTGTCTTTTTTAAGCTGAACCTTTTTATCAAGTGCAGAAACTAATTCCTGCGTTTCAGACTTCTGCGAGCGAAGCTTTGCAATTTTTTTGTCGTTTTCGTCAATCTGCTGCTGAATCTTTGTTTTCTTTGCCTGCAAATCCGCGGTGCTCTCTGCAAAAACAGTTGCGCCCAGAGTGCTGAAAACAAGACACAGACACAGAATGACTGCAAAAATTTTTGAAGTTCTGTTAGATTTCACTAATCTCACTACCTTCCTTGTTCAAATACCTTCTCATAGTAATCAGCGAGCCGCCTACACCGCTTACGATACCGATTGCGATGAATACGCCGAGCATCGGCAGAGCATAATCAGTGAATGGGAGCGCCGACAGTCCGAGCTCGGCAAGGAAATCGCCGAAACTGTGAATTGCCAGTTCATAAACGCCCCATACGGCGCCGAGCGAAATAACACCCGATATTACACCCAGAATGCAGCCCTCAACCACGAACGGCAGACGAACGAATGAGTTTGTCGCGCCGACGGATTTCATAATGCTGATTTCAAGACGGCGTGAATATACCGTCAGTTTGATTGTGTTCGATATGATAAACAGCGAAATTGCGAACAGTACCGAAATTATTACGATTGCAATAATACTGATACCGCGGCTGATTGTGTCAAGCTTTTTTGCAAGGTCACTGTTTTCACGCACGGTGATGTTGTCAATTACTTTGATTTCCTTAACGGTTTTCTGGAACTCGCCAAGGTTTGCAACGGTTACTTTGTAAGCGTCGGGAAGGGGAATATCGCTGCTGACTGTTGTGAAAAACTCTGCCTGCGCGTCCTCCATAGTCTTGAGCTGTGACGCCCATGCGTCCTCTTTGCTTACAAATTCAACGCTCTGGATATTGTCAAGCGCCTTGAGCTGATTGCCGATAGCCTCAACGCCTGCGTCGTCAACAAGGATGTTTCCGTCCTTGTCCTTGTCGTTGATATAAACCATTATAACATTTTCGTTTTCAATACGGTCAACAAGCGAGTTGATGTTGAGGAAAATCATTGCAGTTGAGCCGATGATAACAAGGCACGAAAGCAGCACGCAGATGGATGCGATTGACATCATTCTGTTTGACCAGGTGTTGCGAAAGCCTTCTTTGATAAGATACTTTAAGCTTGTCCAGTTCATTACTGCTCACCTCCGTTTTCATCATCAGAGGTTGCTTCGGCTGCAGTGTCATCTGCCGCAGCTTCCTCGCCGCCGGAACTTACGATGTCCTCAAGGTTGTCAAACACCTCGGTAACATTGTCCTGCTTTACATCCTCTTCATAGTAGAACATATCAGTGATTTTTTCCTGCTCCTGCGACTTGAACTTTGCAAAGGTCGGGTCGGGAGTGTCGGATACAACCTGTCCGTTCTGAATAACGATAACTCGTCTTTGGAATGAGCGCACAAGCTCGTGCTCGTGTGTTACCATAACAACTGTTGTGCCGGAGTTGTTAATCTTTGTGAGAAGGTCAACAATCTCGTGGCTCATTTCGGGGTCGACGTTACCCGTCGGCTCGTCGGCGATGATAAGGTCGGGGTTGTTAACAAGCGCTCTCGCGAGCGAAACACGCTGCTGCTCACCGCCCGAAAGCTCGTTTGGCATTGAGCGTGCTTTTTTTGAAAGACCCACAAGGTTAAGAATATACGGAACACGCTTTCTGATGTCTGCCTCTTTTGAGCCGATAACGCGCATTGCAAATGCAACATTATCATAAACAGTCATCTTCGGGATAATTCTGAAATCCTGAAAAACGATGCCCATTGTCCTTCTGTAATACGGCACCTTACGCTTTTTAAGCTCCGATGATGCGTAACCGTTGACAATAACATCGCCCTCGGTTGGCTTTTCCTCGTGCATAATAAGCTTAAGGAATGTACTTTTACCTGCACCCGAGGCGCCTACTACGAATACAAATTCGCCGTCCTCGATTTTGATATTTACATTATCAAGTGCTTTTGTGCCGTTACTGTCATATATTTTTGTGACATCTTTAAATTCAATCACGGCTTTTTCTCCTAACT
>CAMPBI010000079.1 GCA_946637545.1 uncultured Clostridia bacterium
TTCTGTTTTATTTAATTTTTACGGATTTTGCCTTGCTCCAGGTTGAATAATACTTTGCTTTGCCGACAGTCTTGTACGCTCTGATTCTCACATAGTATTTTTTGTTCGACTTCAGCTTGCTTACTGTCGCCCCGGTCGTTTTGCTGCCTTTGATGTTGAGTGTTTTCGCGCCCTTGAATTTGGCGTTAGTGCTGTACTGCAGCTCGTAACCCGAGGTCTGAACAGTCTGCTTTTTCCAGGTTGCAGTCAACGCCTTTTTGCGTGATGTAAGCCTTGAAAGCGCAGGTCCTTTGGGGACGATTTTAAATGTCTTTGTAACCGTGCCCGAGTAGTTCCCCTTGAAGGTGACGGTTACCTTTGCCGTGCCCACATTTTTGTTCGACGAGTATATTACGGTGTAGTTACTTTTTGCAATTACCTTTCCCGTACGGTCCTTTACAGTTACGGCAGGCGTTTTCGTTTTGCCGCTGTAAGTGTAGGTCGTTGCGGGCAGCGTAACGCTTGCGATTTTGTAAACAGTGCTTTCCTCTTTGCAGTGATAGCCGCACTCCGTGCAGGTGAGGTCGCGTATAATTTTGCCGTCGTCTTTGGTCGTGGCAGGCTTATTATCCGTAGTGACATTGTAGCAGTGGTCGGTGCTTGCTGCACCTTTTTCAGCACCGGGGGCGCTGCCGTCGTAAGTGAGCTTTGCCACTGTGACGGTGTCAATTTCAGGTGCCGTGGAATTTACAAGCGTGCTGAAATGATACGAATTGTCATTGAAAACCCTGATTCTGTTCTCGCCCTCGTTAAGCGCCACCTGAATATTAACCGTTCTGAAGGTGTCAAGGCTCAAGGTGTTTTTAAAGTAAACCGTTTCCGCCTCGCCGCCGTTTACCTCAATCTGCGCGTAGCGTTCAACAAGGTCAATATTGTACGGGTGAATATACGTTGAGCCGTCCGCCTTTTGCATAATCGGCGCAGGCTCGTCGTTTGTGTATCTGATTGCAAGGTTGTAAACACCGTCGCTCGGCGCAGTAACGTTTATTGTAGCATAGTTATAGCCGTCGCCTTCGTTTCCGACTCCGAGTTCTGCAATAACCTTGCCGCTGTTTGCATATGAATTTGTTTTCAGCTTTGGATTATTGCCGTGAAGAGTGAACATATCGGCGGTTATAACAGTCGTGGCGCTATCGGTTTTATCCGCATCAAAGCTGAAATTTAATGTTTTTGCGTCGCCGCTTACTGTCAGCGTGTTTGCGCCTTTTGCAAGCCAGAGCGTGCTGCCGGTTTCTATGTCGTAAACGCTGCACACTGACTTTGACGCAGCGTCCGCCGCGTAGTCAACGCACTGCTTTTTGATTGCAAAGCTGCCGTCTGCCGTAACGGTGTAATAGCCCTCTTCGGGTGCGATTGCCGTGACTCTGTATTCGCTGCCCGATTTAAAGCCATTCATTTCGTCAAGGCAAATTTCAAAATCACTTTCGCTGCCGTCAGCCATTGTCAAATCGAGCTTGTCAATCGCCGCAACAAGCTGAAGATTGCCCTTTGCGCCTTCGTCGCCGTTAATATGTTTGTATGCGATTTTGTGCTTGCCTGCAGTGAGGTAAATCAAGGTGTCGCAGTGACTTTTGTACCACCAGGTTACAGTGGATTCAAGCGTGATGTCATCAAGCCTTTTGCCATCGATTTCCATACCGTATGGCAGCGCCTTGCCGATACCGCGATTCTGTCCGTTTGCGTCCGGAACGAGCGTTTTCGGGTTAACATACGGTGCCTGCAGTGAGTAGAAGAGCGACGCGTTGTAGTATCCGCTTTCGGGCACGTTTACATCAAAGCATACGCCGTCGCCGTTGTTGTTAATGCTGCCAACCTCGGCTCTGCCCGAGGTCGCAAAGGTTGCCCAGCCATCCTTGTCGTATACCGTCGCGCCGCCGAGCAGGGCAGCCTCCTCTGCCTCATAACTCATTGTCGGAATAACTGCGCTCGCGTCGGTTGCCTCGGCACCATCGGGCGCCTTTGTGATAACTGCAAAGTATGCGTCCATTTCGTCGGTGTCGCTTACGCTGATTTTCAGCGTGCCGTCGCTCACCTTTGCCGCGCCGTCAAAAATCACCTGCGGCTTGTAGTTTGAGCCAAGCTGTCCCGAGTAACTCACAGCGTAAAGCTTTACATTGACAGCACCGTCACTGTTTGCAAGTGCAGTCGAGCCGATGTTGTCAAGATACACCGCCTCGCTGCCATGCTGGTTTTCATTGCCTCCAAAGAGTGCGTAAGCCGTGTTAATTTCGCTGTCGTATGATGCCAGCCCGTAAAAGCGAGTGCTTGCAAATTCGGGCGAGGTTATCGGACACTGACTGCCCGTCATCTGTGCGTACCAGTGATATACCCACCAGGTCGATGTGGGCGAGTTCTGGTCAGCAGCCATTTCGTTGAGCGTGTTTGCCATTGCCCAGTACGCCATACAGCCGCTCATATCCTTGTCCTCAAACATCGACAGCCACTTTACAAGTCCGCCGGGTGCGCCTATATCATAGTGGCGCGCGTACTCGTTTACCATAAGCTGCGGCTTGTACGTTCTGCCGGACTTTTGGTAATATTCGTTGGTGTAGTATTCTTTTACCATCGTCATTACAGCGTTATAGTGCTCGACAAAATCGGTCAGCGAAATGTCGCCGAGCTCGTGCCACGAAATGATTTCGGGCAGGCAGTTGTTGTCATAGCAAAACTGCAGGAATTCGTCGTAGCTCTCCGCGTTGAATCCCGAAAAGTTCGGACCCGTGCAGCGTGCGTCCGGGTCGATTGCGTGAACTGCGGTGTAGATTTTTTTCCACGCCTTTTCAAGCCCTTCCAGATTCCAGCCGTACCAAATCTGGTCAGGCTCGTTAAACAGAACGTAGCTGTAATTATTTTTGTTTTCGTTGAGTACATAGTACTTTCCGTCGCTGCCGCGAAACGCCGACTTGTTGCCCTCGTTCGTTTCGTCACAAATCATACCGTAAATGATTTCTTCAACGACTTTCTGATATTCGTCAAGGTCGATTTCGCCGTCCTTCATCGGCGCGTCGTACGGCCATTCAAGATAGTGGTCCTGCAGATAAATCTGCATATCGCGCACCCCTGCCGAAAGCAGTGCCGAACTTGTTCTGACTGCATCGCCCGTCGGGTGCTGCTTGCCGCCAAATGCCTTTTGCACCATTGTGTCGGGCTTGAGCCCGTAAAGCAAATCAATCGACGGAACATTGATTTCAGCCTCGCCGTAAAGAAATCCCGTCGAGCCCTTGTAGAGCGTTTCGCGTTGTGACATATCAAAGCGAACGGCGCTTTCGTCGTCGGTTTTGAGCATAAGCCTTCCGTTTTCGTTTGCAACATAGTAGCCGCTGTTTGTAACGCTTATTTGCGAAACATCCGCACCGCCTTCAACTGTGCCGATTGCTTTTGCGACAGGGTGGTCAAAGGTCAGCGTCATTTTGCCCGACCAGTTTTCGCCGAGGTTGATTTTTACAAAATTCGACGCAACCCTGATGCTGTCGGCAGAGCTTTTGCTGTCAAAATTTATGCTTGCCTTGTCCCAGGCAAAAATGTCATAGCTCGCGTTTTCGGTAAACTGCGTGTTTTTCAGCACAAGGCTTGATGTGCCCGCAACGCCTATTGCGGATTCGCGGACGGTTGAAACATTAAAGCCCTTTACCGTGCAGGAATTAAAGGTCATTGTGCCGCCACCGAGCCAGATGCCAATTTCCTTTTTTGTGCTGCCGGTGAACGCAATGTCTGAAAATTCCGAATTTACATTTTCGTTCTGATAAAACATCGACTGCGTGCCGATTCCCGTGCAGCGCAGCTCGTTGCCGCCTCCGCCAAGCTTGATGCTTTTTGTAACGGGAAGGTCGCTTATGCCGATTGAAGCAGCGGCAAGGCTGTATTCACCGCCTGTTGTAAAAGCGGCGGCAAGCTGGTTTTTGGTGCTTACGCTCTGCGCCGCAAATGATGAAAACGGTGAAAGCATACAGCACGCCGCAAGAATTACGGCTAAAAAAACTGAAGCAGATTTTTTCATAGTTTACTCCTTTATAAATTTAAAAATCGCGTTTTCGTCTGAACACACGGAAACTGCGTATCCCGGTACTGAAAAATATTCTTTTACGGCGCAGCCGCTGATGTGAGCAGAGCCGTTATTTAACTCAACCTCAAAGCTGTCAAGCGGCGTTTTCAGTCCGGTGCCGAGCATTTTTATATAGCTTTCCTTCAGCGTCCACAGCCTGAAAAAGTCAAGCTTTCCGCTTTCAATCAGTCTGTTTTCACTTTGTGTAAAAAACTTTTTTGCAACGCCGTGCCGTTCATTGCCGTCAATTTTCTGAATATCGCAGCCGACCTTATTTTCACTCACGGCAAGCATTGCAAAGCTGCCCGAGTGTGAAATGCTGTAATCCAGTCTGCACCCCTCAATGTACGGCTTGCCGTAACCGTTCGTTTTTTCGGCGGCTTTTGCATATTCGCCAAGCGCACGGCGAAACAGAATATCTGCCCCGAGCTCAAGGCGCTTGTCGCTGTCAAATTTGAGTCGGTTAATTTTTTCTCTGCGGCGTGCTGTTGCATTTTTCAGCTGCTCGTCAAACACAGCCGAATCCGACAGGAAGCCGCAGTCAAGAATGTATATTTTAACTTCGTTCACTTTATCATCCCTTCGCACTTTGATTTTAACATAATACTTTTGTCAGTGCAATACGCGCATTTGATTAATTTGCATTTTACGGATATAATATAACTGAAATAAAATTAAGGAGAAAAATTTATGGCAAACAAGTATTCAGGAACACAGACCGAAAAGAATTTAAGAGCCGCTTTTTCAGGCGAAAGCGAGGCTCGCAACAAGTACACCTACTTTGCGTCAAAGGCGAAAAAAGAGGGCTTTGAGCAGATTGCAGCACTCTTTCTGAAAACTGCCGACAACGAAAAGGAGCACGCAAAAATCTGGTTCAAGGAGCTTGAGGGCATAGGCTCGACAAGCGAAAATCTTGCAGCCGCGGCAGACGGCGAAAACTACGAGTGGACAGATATGTACGAGGGCTTTGCAAAAACAGCCGAGGAAGAGGGCTTCACTGAACTCGCGGCAAAATTCCGTATGGTCGGCGAAATTGAAAAGCATCACGAGGAGCGTTACAGAAAGCTTCTTGAAAACATCGAAATGCAGCAGGTATTTGAAAAGAGCGAGGTCAAGGTTTGGGAATGCCGTAACTGCGGACACATAGTTGTCGGCACCAAGGCACCCGAAATCTGTCCCGTATGCGCTCACCCGCAGGCGTACTTTGAAGTAAACGAGCAGAATTATTAAAATATTCCTTTACAATATGACTGTTGACCGTGGCGAATATATTTTATATAATCATATTGTAAAGGAGTAAGTTATGACGAGAATATTATTTGTATGCCACGGTAACATCTGCCGTTCGCCAATGGCGGAATTTGTTATGAAAAAATTAGTCAGCGACAGAGGCGATGCCGATGATTTTTATATCGCGTCAGCCGCCACTCACACCGACGAAATATGGGCAGGGAAGGGCAACCCGATTTATCCGCCTGCACAGCGTGAAATGGTGAAAAACAAAATTCCGTTTGATGAGGGCAAGCGTGCAACGTTGCTTACGGAAAGCGACGCCGATAAATACGACCTGTTCATCGGAATGGACAGCGAAAATATCCGCTATATGCACCGCATTCTCGGCAATGCGGCAAAAAACAAAATCTTCAAACTGCTTGATTTTACAGACGGCGAGGACGTGTCAGACCCGTGGTACACGGGCAATTTCGCTCTTGCATTCAGCGACATAAAGCGTGGTTGCGAGGCGCTGCTAAAAGAATTGTAAAGAATAAAAGGACGGCGAT
>CAMPBI010000080.1 GCA_946637545.1 uncultured Clostridia bacterium
TCTGATAAAACTGCGTGTGCGCATTTTATGCCGTCCACCGCGGCGGAAACTATTCCGCCTGCGTATCCCGCGCCTTCGCCGCAGGGATAAACGCCGCTTATGTTGCACTGCAAAAACTCGTCGCGAACAATGCGTACAGAGCTTGACGAGCGCGTTTCGGGCGCTGTCAGAACAGCGTCGTAAAGCTTAAAGCCATTCAGCTTTTTGTCCATTTCAACAATTGCCGACTTCATAGTGTGCGACACCTTTTCAGGCAGGCAACCGTCAAGATTTGTGAGCGTTACGCCGATGGGATAAGTCGGCTCAACATCGCCGAGTGCGGTGCTTTTTTTATTTTGCAAAAAATCACCCACAAGCTGTGCAGGCGCTTTGTAATTGCCGCCCGCAAGTTCAAAAGCCTTACGCTCAATTTCACGCTGATAATATATTCCGGCAAGCGGATGCTCGCTTGGAAAATCCTTTGGCTCAATACCGACGAGCAGCGCTGAATTTGCGTTTTGTCCGTCACGCGCAAGCGAGCTCATACCGTTAACGATAACTCCGCCCTCTTCGCTTGCCGCAGCAACAACCGTGCCGCCCGGACACATACAGAATGTGTACGCTCCCCTTTCGTGCAGACCGTGGCACGACAGCTTGTAATCAGCTGCGCCGAGCTTGGGATGCCCTGCAAATTTGCCGTACTGCGCCTTGTTGATAAGGCTCTGCGGATGTTCAATTCTTGCACCCACAGAAAACGGCTTTTGCAAAATCTCAACACCCATATTGTAAAGCATTTCAACGGTATCGCGCGCGCTGTGACCTATTGCCATAATCACGCTGTCCGTTTCCAAATCAATGCTTTCTCCGCGGCAAGAATAACGCACGCCGTGCACAAATCCGTTTGCGACGAGCAGTGTTTCGAGCTTGCACTCCAGCCTCACCTCGCCGCCGAGACGTTCAATTTTTTTGCGTATGTTTTTTACAACAACTGCAAGTCTGTCGGTGCCGATATGGGGCTTTGATGAATAGAGAATTTCCTCGGGTGCGCCAGCCTCATATAGCTCCTGCAAAACCTTGCGGATAAACGGACTTTTGATTCCCGTGGTGAGCTTGCCGTCCGAAAAAGTGCCTGCGCCGCCCTCGCCGAACTGAACATTTGACTCCTCGTTGAGCTTTGCCTTTGTCCAGAATTCATTAACATCGCGCTGACGCGAATCGATGTCCTTGCCGCGTTCAAGAATAATCGGACGCAGCCCTGCCTCTGCAAGAACAACGCCTGCCAGCATACCTGCAGGACCAAAGCCGACAACTATCGGACGAAACTGCGAAACGCGCTTGTTTTCAGGCATTTCGTAAACATAAGGCGTCACGAGCGATACCTTGTTCGACTTGCTTTTTCTGACAATCTGTTCCTCATCGAGCGCAATTTCGACATCGACGCTGTATGTAAAATGCACATCCTCCTTGCGCCGTGCGTCAACGCTCTTTTTGAAAATCGTCAGAGTTTTTATGTATTTTTCATTAATTCGCAGCACCTTTGCGGCTTTCGCTTTAAGGAGCTCCTCACTGTCGTCAAGCGACAGCTTAATTTCGTTTATTCTAATCATAATGTAATTTTATCTGCTGCTTTGATTCCGCTGTTAAAGGCGTAATTCAGATTGTAGCCGCCGCATTTGAACTGATTGTCGGTGAGTTCACCAACTATGTAAAGTCCGCTGCAAAGGGCTGATTCGTTGCCGTCTGCAAGTTCATTTTCAGGCACGCCGCCTTTAGTGATTTGCGCGTAATCGTAGCCCTTTGTGCCGGTTATAATCAACCGCCAGTTTTTGATATATTTTGCCGTTTTTTCGCCGTCGCCTTCGGTCTGACGCTGCAAAACGCTGCAGAGCTTATGAGGCAGAACGCCGTCAAAATTCCCGAATTTTTCATAGTGCGAAAGCAGCTCTTCCTCGCTGACATCGGGAACAAAATCAATAACCGCGACGCAGCGTTCCTCGCCGCTTTTGAGCCTTTTGTCGCTTACATATTCGGACAAATTCATTGTCACAATTCCCGAAATGCCGTATTCCGTAAACAGCAGCTCGCCAAAATCCTTTGCGACAATGCTGCCGTTGATTTCAATTTTTACATCGCACTTTGCGCGAACGCCCTTCATAACCCTACAGTTTTTGCTCGAGGATTTAAGCTGCACAAGCGCAGGAGAAAGCTCTGTAACGCTATGACCGAACGCCTTTGCAAGCGCGTATCCGCTTCCGTCAGAGCCAAGCGCGCTCTGCGCCGTTCCGCCCGTTGCGAGCACAAGCCTGTCTGCAATAAAAATGCCCTTGTCAGTGAACACGTTGAACTGCTCGCCGACCTTTTCGGCGCTGCGAACATTGCAGTCGGTCACGATTTTTACACCGTACTTTTCGCACGCGTCAAGCATAACTGTCACAACGCTTGCAGCCTGATTTGAGTAGGGATACATTCTCCCCTCGCCGCTCTCGCGCATAAGGAGCCCGAGCGACTCAAAAAAGTCTTTGGTCACCTCAAAGCCTTCTGCGTTTGCGTTCGTGATGTTGCATCTGCCGTTGCCCGTTGCGTGAATTTTTTTGCACGCCTCGTCAAGATGCTCAAGCACGGTAACATTTACAGCCGGATTATTCTGTTTTATTCTTATTGCGCAGGCAATGCCCGAGGCACCGCCGCCGATAATTACCGTATCCATAAAATACCTCAAACAGAAATCTACCCTACAATACTAATATAAATCGCAAAAAAAAGCAAGCATATTTTGTGCTGTACACACGAAGTGTTTACTATATATAATAAAGAAAATTAATTGATTAAAAAGTACTTGACATCCTTTGGCGCTTGTGTTATTATTTGCTTACCTCGTTTTGGGTTTTATTTTTTTGCCCATTTTGTCTGTGGCGGATATGCGTTGTATCCGTTATCGCGGCGAGGGAGATATTAATCGAAATAACATAGGAGGTGCCAATATGAGAGTTAAGATAACTTTAGCATGCACTGAATGCAAACAACGCAACTACAACACAATGAAAAACAAGAAAAACACACCTGACAGACTTGAAATGAACAAGTATTGTCCATTCTGCAAGAAGCACACTCTTCACAGAGAAACAAAGTAAGCGGAGGGAGAAAAATGGCTGAAGACAAGAAAAAGAAGTCTGCAAAGAACGACAAAAAGTCGGACAAAAAGAAGACTCGTAAAAATCCCTTCAAGTCCATGGCAGCATTTTTCAAGAGTGTAAGAAGCGAAGGCAAAAAGGTAGTTTGGCCAAACGCTAAAGAGGTTTTAAAAAACACTCTTGTAGTACTCGTTGTAATTCTTATTGTAGGTGTAGTAATCTTCGGTATTGACCAGGGTCTTACGGGAATTATGAAATTCACCAAGAACAAGGCAGCCGAAAGAACTACCGCAGCAGAAACAACAACAGAGCCGACAAGTGCTGAAATTCTTGAAGAGGAAACAGAGGAACAAACCTCTGCAGATGCTGAAAGCACATCAGAGGATACAACCGCTGACACCACAGAAGACGCCGAAAATTAAGGAGGCTCTTTATGGAAAAAGCAAAATGGTATGTTGCGCATACTTTTTCAGGTTACGAAAACAAGGTTGCAAGCGACCTCAGGCTCAAAGTTCAGAACCGTAATCTGTCCGACCTCATACAAGAAATTGTAGTTCCCACCGAAACTGTTGTTGAGGTGAAAGAGGACGGCACGAAGAAGGAATACGAAAGAAAGATTTTTCCGTCATATCTTCTTATCAAAATGGTTATGAACGACGACACCTGGTATGTTGTCCGTAACACAAGAGGCTGCGCAGGCTTTGTTGGCCCGGAGGGCAAGCCTGTTCCGCTCACCGAGGAGGAAATCAAGAACCTCGGCGTTGAAAAGGTATCCGTTGAGGTTAACTACGCAGTAGGCGACCTCGTTAATGTAACCGACGGTCCGCTCAAAGGATACAGCGGCACCGTTGAAACAATCGACACTGCCAACAATAACGTACAGATTCTTGTGTCAATGTTCGGCAGAGAGACAGCAGTTGATTTTGCGCTCGACGAGGTTGAGAAAGCAGAATAATTGCTCACAAATTCAGTAATTCGCAGTTTATCTGCATTTTACCATAGCGCAGTATTTATACTTTGCTATGAGTGGGAGGAATAAAACGGTTTTCCGTTTTTCTCCGCAATTTACCACATTATTTAGGAGGAAAAATAATTATGGCTCAAAAGGTAGTAGGTTTAATTAAACTTCAAATCCCTGCAGGCAAAGCAACACCGGCGCCTCCGGTTGGTCCTGCACTCGGTCAGCACGGTGTAAACATCGTTGCATTCACAAAGGAATTTAATGACAGAACAAAGAACGACGCAGGTCTTATCATTCCTGTTGTAATCACAGTTTACGAGGACCGTTCGTTCACATTTGTTACAAAGACACCGCCTGCAGCAGTTCTTATCAAGAAGGCTTGCGGAATTGACAAGGCATCGGGCGTTCCGAACAAGGACAAGGTTGCCACAATTTCAAAGGCTGACGTTCAGAAGATTGCTGAAACAAAGATGCCCGACCTTAACGCTGCATCACTTGAAGCCGCTATGTCAATGATAGCAGGCACAGCACGCAGCATGGGTATAGTAGTAGAAGACTAATTCCCTTGTGGGAGGAAAAATCCGATTTAACCACTGGAGGTAATTTTAAATGAAACACGGAAAAAAATATACAGACGGCGCAAAATTAATTGACCGCGCTAATTTATACACAACAAAAGAGGCACTCGACCTCGTGTCACAGACAGCAAAGGCAAAGTTTGACGAAACTGTTGAGGTTCATGTTCGTCTTGGCGTTGACTCACGTCACGCAGACCAGCAGGTTCGCGGTGCAGTAGTTCTTCCGAACGGCACAGGTAAGGACGTAAGAGTTGCAGTATTTGCAAAGGGCGACCTTGCAAAAGCAGCCGAGGAGGCAGGCGCTGACGTAGTCGGTGACGCAGACCTCGTTCAGAAAATCCAGGGCGGCTGGATGGACTTTGATGTTGCAATCGCATCTCCCGATATGATGGGATTTGTTGGTAGACTCGGTAAAGTTCTCGGTCCCCGCGGTCTTATGCCGTCACCTAAAGCAGGCACTGTAACACCTGATGTTGCAAAGGCTGTTCAGGAGGCAAAGGCAGGTAAAATCGAGTACCGTCTTGACAAAACAAACATTATTCACTGCCCTATCGGCAAGGTATCATTCGGTACAGACAAGCTGATGGAAAACTTCAACGCTCTTCTTGACGCTATCATCAAGGCAAAGCCTGAAGCTGCAAAGGGTCAGTACATTAAGTCTTGTGCAGTTGCATCGACAATGGGTCCCGGCGTCAGAATCAATCCTAACAAGGTTGGCTCTGCTGCATCTGCAGAATAATAATAAAAAATTCTTGACAAAATATATTATATACATTATAATATATACGCTGTTCAACCAAAGACAGCAGGTGCCGCAAGGCGTAAGCAGGGTGACTTGTCCCCTCTCCTGCCGAGGAATGAGCATTACGCAATAATTATGTAATGTTATGCATTCCCGAATTTTTGGGAATGCATTTTTCTATTTCTATTGTTCTTCCTTGTTTACCAAAAATTGCGCTGATGCAATTTTTGTAGAGGAGAAACATATGGAGTGATTATTAACAGAATGCAAGCATTCTGTTCAATCACGGAATGTGTTTGGACGAGAACAGCCTCAAGCCCATATATAATGTAATAATATATATGGCAAATAATTATGGAGGTAAAGTAAATGCCAAGTACAGTAGTTCTTGAAA
>CAMPBI010000081.1 GCA_946637545.1 uncultured Clostridia bacterium
TTTGGTCGAGGTGACAGGACTTGAACCTGCGGCCCCATCGTCCCGAACGATGTGCGCTACCAAACTGCGCTACACCTCGTTTTAATAAAACAGCCTCGAGCAACTCGAGGCTGATGGCTGCGGAATAGGGATTCGAACCCCAACAAACAGAGTCAGAGTCTGTCGTGCTACCGTTACACTATTCCGCAAGGTTTATTGCAACTCGCTGTGCAACAGTAGATATTATAATCTAAATGACCGTAAATGTCAATAGATTTTCGAAAATTTTTATTTTTTTCTAATCCTGATATCCGTTCCCAAAAACGCAAGCTTCTGAGCGTTGCCGATTATTCTCGATACAAATCTGTCGGAATAAATCTCCTCGAGCTTGTCAAAGTCGTAATTGGTGTTGATTATAACCGGCTTTGAGAGCAAAAGCCGCGAGTTAAATATGTTATAAAGCTCCGAGGTAGAGAATTTTGTCTGAAACTCTGTTCCCAAATCGTCGATAATCAGCAAATCGCAGTCGAGGAGCATATTTGAGACAGAATTACTGTTATCGCGCGAAAAATGCTCCTTTTCAAGCTGCTGAGCGAGCGACGGAGCTGACACGTAAATTACGCCGAAGCCTTTTTGAATAACCTCGTTAGCGATTGCGAGTGAAAGATGTGTTTTACCAAGTCCTGTATTTCCGTACATCAAGATACTGTTTGCCTTTGGGTGAAAGTTGTCAGCATACCCCATGCAGTACTTTTTGACCTTTTCCATATGATTGTACGGAACTACTCCGATTGATTTATCGAACTCCTTTGAGTAATAGCTCAAATCAAACGTGCCGAAGGTTGAAAGAGACAGCGGAGCGGTCTTGTTAAGCTCCGCAACGGCGCACTGTACAAGCGCTTTTTTCATACATGGGCACATAAGCGTTTTGCCGTCAGATTCATAATAACCTGTGTCGTTGCAGCTTTTGCAAAGATATTTCGGTTCGAAAACATCCGCAGGATAGCCGTTTGAGGTCAAAAGCTCTGCAAGCTCCTTTTGCAGGCTGAGGTTTACTTCCTTGAGCATTTTCATTTGCTCGGCAGCGTTTCCTCCGCCGATTACGGTTCTGACAGCGCGGATACCTGTATCGGCAATTTGCTGTTCGAGCTCCTTTGTGCGCGGAAGCTTAGCATAAATCTCTTCTCTTCTTCTGTCTGCTGATTTTTCTGCGTTCAATCTTCTTTCATACATCAAATCGGCAGCCGCCTTGTAGATTGTACTGTTAAATCCCATAATCTGTTCCTCAGTCTATAAAATCAAGGGTGTCTATCTTTTTAATCTCGTCGATGTTGTATGAGGTTTTGCGCTTCTGAGTGCCTGACTTTTTCTTTTTATCCGAGTCAAGCTCTGCCAAATCGTTAAGGTTCATCACGCCTGCGTTATGCCAGCGCTTCAAAATTCCGTCGATATAGCTGAAACGCATAACGCCCTTTGTATCAACACAGCGCTCGTAAGCTTCGCGCAGCATTTCGGAAGAAAATTTCCACTCGGTAATCCAGCGGTTGCAGAATTCAAGCTGTTTTGCAGTGGGAGAACCGGGGTTATTCAGTCCGAAGGCAGTTTTAACAATGCTGTAGTTTTGATTTGAGATATTTGCCTGTCTGATTTTAGCGTCAGCCGCTTCAACCGAGAAAACTCCGTCGTCAGCCCACTTGATACCGATATTCTCAACCGAGCGCATATTTGATTTTCCAATGCTGATACAGTACTGAATGAGCATCATAATAACGTCAAGCGGAAGTCCGCAGGTGTCTTTGAGCATTAAAAGCGTTGCAATATCGGAATTTGAGAGCACCTTGCCGAGAGCCGACTGAGCCTCGCCAACGAGAATTTTCAAATCCTCGTCTACCGCCAAACGCTGAGCGGTAAAGACATAATCGGGCTTTTGGGGCTTGGTTACTACGAACTTTTGCTTAGTCTCCCCTACGTCCTTTGCAATTTCTTCAACCGACTGTTTAGGCTCTGCTTTTATTTCTTTTACAGAATTATCATTAGCAGATTGGCTTTCTTCCTGCTGAACCGGGGTGAACTCACCGTTTGATTTGCAGAGCACACCCATATTTACCCAATAATCGAGCGCTTCGGGGATATCGGTAACGTTAACGCCCGTAGCGGCTGAAATATCGGAATCTGTTAAGTTTTTACCTGCATTTCTGAGCACATAGAGCAATACTTTGAGCTTTACGCCGTCGGAAAATTTCAATCCCTCGTCAACAATTTTTGACGGAACGGCAAACACCGAGCTCCACGCACCTAAATTTATATTAATTGACATTATATCTACTTCCTTTTGAGGTAAATAATAGTATATCACAAAAGTTTTTAAAATAAATAGCAAAAAAGAATTTTGTTTCAATTATTGCCATAAAAAATGACAGCCTCTTGGACTGCCATTTATAAGTTTATTTTTGAAGTGTACCCTGGCTTGCGCATTTGAGATATGCGTTTATGAAGCCGTCAAGGTCGCCGTCCATAACAGCGTTAACGTTACCTGTCTCATATAAGGTGCGGTGGTCCTTAACCATTGTATAGGGCATAAACACGTAGCTGCGGATTTGCGAGCCCCATGTGATTTCCTTTTGAACGCCCTTGATATCCTCGATTTTATCGAGGTGCTCGCGCTCCTTAATTTCAACGAGCTTTGAAACAAGCATTTTCATAGCTACGTCGCGGTTCTGGTACTGGCTTCGCTCAACCTGGCTGGCAACGACGATACCTGTCGGTATATGAGTAAGACGAACGGCAGACGAGGTTTTGTTTACCTTCTGACCACCTGCGCCGCTTGCGCGGTAAACGTCCATTTTTATATCCTCGGGCTTGATGTCAACCTGAATACTGTCGTCGATTTCGGGCATAACCTCGAGTGATGAAAAGCTTGTGTGACGTCTGCCTGCGGAGTCAAACGGAGATACGCGGACAAGACGGTGAACGCCTGCCTCGCTCTTTAAGTAACCGTAGGCGTTCTCTCCTTCAACGAGCAAAACAGCGCTCTTTAAGCCTGCTTCGTCGCCGTCGAGATAGTCAACCTCTTTTACCTTGAAGTTGTGAGCCTCAGCCCAGCGCGTGTACATTCTATAGAGCATTTCCGCCCAGTCCTGAGCCTCTGTTCCGCCCGAGCCTGCGTGGAAGGTAAGAATTGCGTTATTTTTATCATATTCACCTGTGAGCAGGGTTTGAAGGCGCTGTTTTTCAAGCTCTGCCTTAACAGCCTCATACTCGGTCTGCGCTTCTTCAAGGAGTGATAAATCCTCTTCCTCATTCGCAAGCTCAATCAAAGCGTGGGTATCCTCATATTTGGAAACAAGGTTTTCGTACGCTTCAACCTTACCCTTTAACGCGCCTGTTTTCTGCAAAACCTGCTGTGATTTTTCAACATCGTCCCAAAATCCCGGCTCGGTAGCCTTTAGCTCGAGCTGTTCAATCTCAGAGCGCACGCTCTTTAAACCGAGAGCGTCGGACAAATCGTCTATATCAGGCTTTAACGCCTGTAATTCAAGCAATAATTCTTCAAACTGTACCATAATGTACCTTCTTTCAGTCGTTTCACTTATACTCTAATTTTATATTATACCAAATTTTCCTTCGATTGTAAACTTCATATTACAATTTTATTATTGCAAATATTATTGCAATATTAGGAAAAATTTGGTATAATAATATAACATATAGTTAATCGGAGGAAAATATGGATTTTAATCAATATAAATGTCCTGTTTGCAACAAGCAGTTTGAGTCGGGTGATGATATTGTTGTCTGCCCCGAGTGCGGAGCACCTCACCACCGCGAATGCTACGAGGAACACGGAAGCTGTTTTTTTGAGGACAAGCATTCTCAGGATTTTTCCTTTGAAAATTTCAACGCTGTTAACAGCGACAATTCTGACGAAAACGACAACACCTGCCCCGTTTGCAGGTTTAACAATAAACCGGGCGTGATGTTCTGCGAAAGATGCGGTTGTCCGCTTCACGACAAACAGCAAAATCAAAATACTGACGATAACAACCAAAATCAGCAGTTTAATCAAAATACGCAAAACACTCAGAACAGCTACACATATCAAAACGGTCAGTTTAACCGAAACAACACTCAAACTCCTCCGCCGTTCGGCTTTGGAGCTGCAGGAGTTCCGAACTTTGACCCGCTTGCCGGAATGAACAGCGAGGAAACGATTGCCGATGATATCTCTGTCGGAGAGATGGCAAAGTTTGTCGGCAAAAACACAAACTACTTTTTGATGGTTTTTAACCGAGTTAAGCAGTTCGGCAGGTCAAAATTTAACTTCGGTGCGTTTTTGTTTTCGGGAGTATATTTCTTATACAGAAAAATGTACTTACCCGGAATTATTTTCTCGCTTTTAATTATTGCAACAAATGTCTTGGCGACTTATCTCAGATTAACTCCTGAATATATCTCCGCTTCAAATGAGGTAATTTCATATATAAATAACCGCTCCTCGATGAGCTCGTATGACGCATTGATGATGACAAATAAAATTTGGATCATCTATGCTCCCGAGCTTTTGACTTGGGTAAGATACGGAATTATGCTGTTCAGCGGATTTTTGGCTAACAGAATTTATTTGGGACACTGCGTTAAGGGCATTAAAAAGGTTAAGGCGCAAAACCAAGGTGAAAATATAAACGATAAGCTCACGGCTAAGGGCGGAGTTAACCTGCCTCTCGCGTTGAGCTTTGGTATAGCGATTGTTGTGATTTTATTTATTTGTGAGTATTTTCAGCTCACCGTTATTTAGAAGTTATTAAATTCTATTGCAAAATCCAGGAGGAAAAAATGAAAATTACAAAGGCAGTAATCCCCGCAGCGGGGTTCGGCACAAGAGTTCTTCCGGCAACAAAGAACTTTCCCAAGGAAATGTTCCCTATCGTTGACAAGCCAACAATTCAGTATATTGTTGAGGAGGCTGTCGCTGCCGGTATCACGGATATCCTAATTATCACAAACCGCGGAAAAGGCTTGATTGAGGATCACTTTGACCGCTCGCCCGAGCTTGAACATATTTTGGAAAAAAGCGGAAAGCTTGATTTTCTCAAATGCGTTCAGGAGATTTCTGAGCTTGCAAACATCAGCTTTATCCGCCAGAAAGAGATGAAAGGTCTCGGCCATGCAGTGCTAAAGGCAAAGCAGTTTGTCGGAAACGAACCGTTTGCGGTATTGTTCGGTGACGGAGTTATTATCAGCAAGCAACCTGCGATTAAACAGCTTATCGACTGCTACGGCGAATTCGGTGAAGGCGTTGTAGGCGTTAAAAAGGTGAGCGAAGAGGATATTCACAAGTACGGCTCGCTTAAGGTTGAGAATATTCACGACAATGTGTTTAAGTGCACCGATATGAAGGAAAAGCCCAAGACTAAAGAGGAAGTTCTTTCGCTGTACTCAATCATAGACAGATGCGTGCTCCCTGCCGAGATTTTTGAAATTCTCGAACGCACACAGCCCGGAGCAGGCGGTGAAATTCAGCTGACCGACGCTATGCGTGAGATTGCAATTACCAAGGGTATGACTGCGGTTGAGTTTGAAGGAACACGTTATGATATGGGCAACAAGTTCGGTATTCTTCAGGCTCAGATTGAGGTTGGACTTGAACACCCTGAGACTAAGGATCAGCTAAAAGCCTATATTAAGGATTTAGCCGAAAAGCTTTAAT
>CAMPBI010000082.1 GCA_946637545.1 uncultured Clostridia bacterium
TTATCATCTCGAGGGCGGCATTGATGTCGCCCTCAACTTTTATCTTTCCGATTGTAAAAGCGGCAATCGGGTCAAGCTTGCCGTCGAGCAGCTTGATAAAATTCTTTGCGCTCATTTTGAAAATGGCGTTTCTGTCGTAATATTCGTAAGGCTCAACGTTGACATTTCCGTCCTTGATTTCAATGTAAAAAATGCCGTTTGCCTCTTTGCCCTCAATGTTAATCTGAAATGCTCTTGTACCTGCCACGGATGAAACATCAACATCGCTGAATCTGTTTCTTGCCGCGTCGACAACCTGCTCATATGTAAGTGCCATAGTAAGTCTCCTTTTATATATATTATAATTATATATTTTAACATATATGCATGTCCTAATCAAGTGCATTCTGTCGATACTAATAGACAAATGTCTGCTAAAAAGTCAACGGATTCTTTAGAACTTTGTTAAAAGTGCATAAATGTTACAAAATAGTTACAAAATGGTTGTTAGAATGTGCCATAGATTACAAAAGTGTAAATTTGCTATACTGTCACCCGTCGGAAGAAACAGGATTAACATTCCGTTTCAAAAACCAACCCCAGACAGTCACTACTTAACAAAACGACTGAGTAAGGAGAAGAATATGAATAAGAATAAAAAGCTGCTTATGCTTCCGATTGCTATTGTGTTTACAATTATTGTGCTGACGGCATCACCGCTCTTTGCACTTGCAAGCGATGACGACGAGGGCTACGTGCCAAGACTCACAGCGCCCGATTCAAGCATTCCGTATTATTCAACGGAGCTCAACTGGTATCATCAGACGGGCACACCTATGCCGAACTGCGTTGCTTACGCATACGGCAGAATTTACGAGATGAACGGTGAAAAGCCGCTTATCCCCGGCGGTAACGCAGGCGAGTGGTACGGTATGAATCAGCGCGGCGGATATTATCCGTACGGACAGGAGCCGAAGGTTGGCGCAGTTGCCTGCTGGAGCAGACACGTTGCCATTGTTGAAAAGGTCAACAAGGACGGCTCGGTTACTATTTCGGAATCACACTGGGGCGGCACATATTTTGATGTAAGAACTTATCAGGATATGAGTTCGCACTTCGGTCAGACATTTTACGGCTATATTTACACTTACAATCATGGCATGACAACACAGTTCAGAAATAAACTCATCAATGCCAAAAAAGAAACGAACACACAGTATAAGCAGAACACAAATGTTGCGCCAAGTGATGTTGGCGAGTTTTCCATCACAAATCTTGACAGAGAAGCGCAATCGGATTCAACCGACAACCTTCTCGACAGACTTTTTAGTTAAAGAAAAAACTGCTCTTAAGAGCAGTTTTTTCTTTTATCTTTCCCAGTTGCGTGAGCGTTCAACTGCACGCTTCCAGTCTGAATACTTTTTGTTGCGAACATCCGACGGCATCGACGGAACAAAGATTTTGTCAACCTTTCTGTTTTCCTCAATCTCCGCTGTGTCCTTCCATACGCCTGTTGCAAGACCTGCAAGATATGCAGCGCCGAGAGCTGTAGCCTCACGGTTAACGGGACGGTTAACGTTGCAGCCTGTCATATCTGCCTGCATCTGCATCATAATGTCCGAAACGGACGCACCGCCGTCAACACGAAGGTCCTTTAGCATAATTTCGCTGTCGCTCATCATCGCTTCAAGAAGGTCTGTCATCTGATATGTAATGCTTTCAAGAACAGCGCGGCAAACATGGCGCTTGTTGATTGAACGGGTAATACCCACCATAATTCCGCGTGCGTACATATCCCAGTACGGAGCGCCAAGACCTGTGAACGCAGGAACGAGATAAAGTCCGTTTGTGTCCGGAACCTCCTCTGCAAGCTCGTCACACTCCCGGGCGTCATCAATGAGCTCAAGCTCGTCGCGCAGCCACTTGATTACAGAGCCTGCGTTGAATGCAGAGCCCTCAAGGTCGTATACCACCTTGCCGTTGAGCCCCCAGGCGATGCCTGAAAGCAGGTTTGACTTGCTGTCGATTCTCTCTTCGCCGGTGTTCATCAGCAGGAAGCAGCCCGTGCCGTATGTGTTCTTTGCCTGACCCTTTTCAAAACAGCCCTGTCCGAAAAGTGCGCCCGGCTGGTCGCCGATTGCGCCTGCGATAGGACAGCCGGCAAGCTCCTCAATGCCTGTGATTTTGTCAAGATGACCGTAAATACAGCTTGAAGGCTTAACCTCGGGCAGCATTGACATCGGAATTTCAAGCTTTTCGCAAAGGTCCTTGTCCCAGCAGAGCTTGTCAATGTCAAACAGCATTGTACGGCAAGCGTTTGAATAGTCGGTAACATGAGCCTTTCCGCCTGTCAGATTCCATATGAGCCAGGTGTCGATTGTACCAAAGAGCAGCTTGCCTGCCTCTGCCTTTTCGCGAGCGCCGTCAACATTGTCAAGAATCCACTTGATTTTTGTTGCGCTGAAATACGCGTCAATCAAAAGACCCGTTGTCTGCTTGATATATGATGAAAGTCCGTCCTTTTTGAGCTCTTCGCAGTAGTCGGCAGTTCTTCTGCACTGCCAGACAATCGCGTTGTAAACGGGTTTGCCTGTATCCTTGTCCCAGATGATAGTGGTTTCACGCTGATTAGTGATTCCGATACCCTTGATAGCCTTCGGGTCAACGGCTTCCTCCGTGCCTGCCGGGCGCAGACAGCCAATCATCGCCTGGATAACGCTGAACAGAATTTCGTTCGGGTCGTGCTCAACCCATCCGTTCTGCGGATAATACTGTGTGAATTCGTTTTGGCTTTTGCTTACGATTTCACCTGCTTTGTTAAATATGATAGCTCTTGAACTGGTAGTACCCTGGTCAAGTGCCATTACAAATTTTTCGGACATAAATTCCACTCCTTTAATTCAGATTGCTTCCAAAAAAAATAGGTCAGAAGCATATAATACTCCTAACCTATATTTTACTATTATTTTATTATAGTGTCAACGAATCAAAAGTAACGAAAATTCATATATATATTTGTTAAAAATCACAAATAAAAATTAATCAATATTACTTTCGATATATGATACAATATCCTCGACAGTCTGCATTGATTTAATAACCTCGTCAGGCACTTCGATTGAATACTGATCCTCAACGCTCATAACGATGTCAATTGCGTCGAGTGAGTCTGCACCAAGGTCATCGGCAAGACTTGATGTAATCTCAATATCGTCAGCGTTAACATCCAGCTGGTCGGCAAGAATTTCTTTCACTTCATCAAAAATCATAATTTACTCCTTGAAAATTTAGTTGTGATTAAATGACAGATGTGTTATTATCATATTATAAATTTTTTGCAGTATTTGTCAATACATTTTTTGAGGTGATTAAAATGAGCAAAAAAGAATTTGCGCTTATCGGCTGTCCGCTCGGGCATTCAATCAGTCCGAAAATTCATGCAAGACTTATGAAAACTGCAGGCATCGACGGCACATATTCCTGCCGCGAAATAAAGCCTGAAAAACTCGGCGAGGCAGATTTTTTGCGCGAGCTTGACGGCTATAATGTAACTATTCCTCACAAAACGAATATTATTCCTCTGCTCGACGAGCTTGACGAAAAGGCGGCGCTTTTCGGTGCTGTAAACACTGTAAAAAATGAAAGCGGCGTCAGCAAAGGTTACAACACAGACTGCGAGGGATTCCTGCGCGCACTCGATACCGCCGGTATAGAACTGAAGGGCAGGGTGCTCGTTCTTGGCAGCGGCGGAGTTAGCCGTATGTTTGCGTTTGAAAGTGTGCTTCACGGCGCAGATGTTACTATCGCTGCAAGGAATGCCGCAAAAGCGCTTGAAATAAAGAACGAGATTAAAGAGAAAACGAAAAAGAATTGCCGCATCATCACTCTTTCAACAGCGGCAAAGGGCTACGACCTTATTATAAACGGAACGCCCGTCGGTATGTTTCCGCACACTGACGAAAGTCCTGTCAGTCGCGAGGTTGTCGAGGGTGCGGGCGCTGTTTTTGACGCAATTTATAACCCCGGCGAAACAAAGCTGCTCACATACGCACGCGAGGCAGGGATACCCTGTTCAAACGGACTTTCAATGCTCGTGTGGCAGGCGGCAGTTGCAGAGGAAATCTGGAACGGCATAAAGTTTGAAAGTGATGATGTAAACAAAATAATTGATACTCTTTGATATGCAGGCAACAGACCTGCGACAAAATGAACGGAGTGAGCAATATGAACAATATTATACTCTGCGGATTTATGGGCAGCGGCAAAACCGTTGTCGGACGCGAGCTTGCCAAGATTATGGGCAGGCGATTCGTAGATACTGACGAGCTTGTAGAGAAAAAGCAGGGAATACCGATTAAAGCGATTTTTGAGGCTTACGGTGAAGACCGTTTCCGTGACCTTGAGCACGAGGTTTGCGCCGAAACTGCAAAGCTGAAAAACTGTATTATTTCAACGGGCGGCGGCGCTGTAACCTTTGACAGAAATGTTGAGGCGCTCAAAAGGGGCGGCAAAATAGTTTTTCTTGATACCGACTTTGAAACAATCTGCGAGAGAATCGGGACAAGTACCAACCGTCCGCTGTTTCAGGACAGGGAAAAGGCAAAGGCGCTTTTTGACGAGCGGCAGGAAAAGTATGCCCGCGCTGCCGATATGAGCGTCGACGGAAATATGTCTGCGCGCAAAACGGCGCTCACCATTTCTCAAATGATGAAATAACGCACGTTCGCCCCCGAAAACATCATATACTTGCAAAATCTGAAACAATATGCTATAATGTCACATATTCTTAACACAGTATGATTTTTTAGAGGTATTTTTATGAGCCCTAATAAAGCAGAACAGGAGTTGACTCACGGCGTTGAAGTGTTCAGCAAGTACAAGAATCTGCTGTTTGAATTAACACGCAAAAATGTCAAACTCAAGTACAGAAACTCCTGGCTCGGAATATTCTGGAGCTTTTTACAGCCGCTTCTGAATATGACCGTATTGTCTGTTGTGTTTATCGGAATTTTCGGTAGAAGCAACGAGCACGTTATTTGTTATCCTGTATTCCTGTTTACAGGTCGTCTGCTATACGACTTTTTTAACACGTCAACAAAGCAGGCAATGACCTCGTTCAGACGAAATTCAGCGATTATCAAAAAGGTATATGTACCAAAGTATATGTACCCGTTGTCGAGTATATTCTCGACCTTCGTAACATTCGCAATTTCAGTTCTGTGTCTGATTGTCGTGTGGATTTTCTTCAAGGCAACGGGACTCAGCAACGGTCATGCGCTTCACATCACATGGTATGTGCTGCTGTGCATTGTGCCAATGTTCCTTATCCTGCTGTTTTCAACAGGCGTGGGACTGGTGCTGTCAGTGCTTGCAGTGTATTTCAGGGACATTGAGTATATCTGGGATGTTCTCACACGCCTTTTGATGTATATGGTGCCGATTCTGTATCCGCTTCAGCGAATCAAAACACCGTGGATTATTTACACAATCAAAATCAATCCGCTGTATTCAATGATTGAGCTGTTCCGTCAGTGCGTTCTGTACGGACAGCCTATGAGCTGGAAACTGCTTGCATATGCAACGGTTGTGTCGGTGCTTACACTCATTTTCGGCATAATTATTTTTATGTGGAAGAGCGACGAAATCATCTATCATCTGTAATGAACAAAGGAGCCGCA
>CAMPBI010000083.1 GCA_946637545.1 uncultured Clostridia bacterium
CCCCGATGAAAATGCTCTTCTTATGACAAAGTTTTTGGAGGAGAAAAATGGCTGACTGGAACGCTGTAACAAACGGTCAAGGCGGAAGAAGATATAAAAGGAATTGAAGAATGAAGATTTTAGGTATAGAAAGCTCGTGCGATGAAACTGCAGCGGCAGTGGTCGAGGACGGGCGAAAGGTTTTATCAAATGTAATAGCAACCTCGCTTGAGGAACACAAACTATACGGCGGAGTAGTGCCCGAAATCGCTTCGCGCCGCCACGCCGAAAGCATCAGCGGCGTTGTAAAAGAGGCGCTCGTGCAGGGTGGCTGCACCGTTTCTGACATTGACGCCATTGCGGTGACTTATGCCCCCGGACTTATCGGCTCGTTACTTGTAGGTGTGAATTTTGCAAAAGGGCTTGCCCTTTCGTCTGACATACCTCTTGTGCCCGTTCATCATCTGCGCGGTCATATCGCGTCAAACTATCTGACGAGCGACATTGAGCCGCCGTTTTTGTGCCTTGTTGTAAGCGGCGGACACTCGCATATTGTTTCTGTAAAATCCTATACTGATTTTGAGGTCATCGGCAGAACGCGCGACGACGCGGCAGGAGAGGCTCTCGACAAGGCGGGGCGCACTATGAAGCTTGCTTATCCCGGCGGAATCAGCATTGACAAGCTCTCACCCGAGGGCAATGAAAACGCGTTTTCGTTTCCTGTTCCGAAAGTAAGCACGTCGCCGTATGACTACTCGTTCAGCGGACTGAAAACCGTTGTAATTAACCTTGTTCACAATGCCGAGCAAAAGGGCGAAATAATAAACACTGCCGACCTTGCCGCATCTTTTCAAAAGGCGGTAGTCAGCTGCTTGCTCACTAATCTCGAAAAGGCGGCGCTTGATTTCGGCTTTGACAAAATTGTAATTGCCGGCGGCGTTTCCGCAAACTCAAAACTTCGTGCAGACGCGGCAGAAATGTGCAAAAAGCACGGCTGGCAGCTGAATATCCCCGAGCTGAAATACTGCGGTGACAACGCCGCAATGATTGCGTCGCAGGGGTATTTTGAATTCCTTGACGGTGCTCGTGCAGACGAAACCCTCAATGCTTATGCAACTATGCCGCTTGACAACGTCCATTATTAACAGAAAAAAGCATTTGCTGCGGCAAATGCTTTTTTGATAGATTTGTGACAAATTAATGAATTTTAAAACTTAACTATTGCATAATTAACTAAAATTAAGTATAATTATCCTGATAAACTAGGACATAGTTTAATTAGTATTTTTTTCAAAGGAGATTAAGATATGAACACAAATCTTACAAAAAATCCTTCACTCCTTGCCTGGCTTGACGAAAAGGTTGACTTTTTAAAGCCGGCACAGATTGTTTGGATTGACGGCTCAAAAGAGCAGATTGACGCTCTTAAGGCAGAGGCTTGTGAAACAGGCGAGATGATTAAGCTCAACGAAGACCTTCTTCCCGACTGCTATCTTCACAGAACTGCTGAAAACGACGTCGCTCGTGTTGAGGCACGCACACTCATCTGTACCTCCAAGGAAGAGGACGCAGGTCCTACAAACCACTGGATGGACCCCAAAGAGTGCTACGCAATGCTCAACGATATTGCAAAGGGCTCATATGCAGGCAGAACAATGTACATCATTCCTTATTCAATGGGTCCCGTAGGTTCGCCTTTCTCAAAAATCGGTATCGAAATCACTGACTCAATCTATGTTGTTCTCAATATGAACATTATGACCAGAGTCGGCAAGGCTGTTCTTGACTGCCTCGGCGACAGCGACGACTGGGTACGCGGTATGCACTGCAAGTGCGATGTTGACCCCGAAAAGCGCTGGATTGTTCAGTTCCCCGAGGACAACACAATCGTATCTGTTAACTCGGCATACGGCGGAAACGTTCTTCTCGGCAAAAAGTGCTTTGCTCTCCGTATCGCATCCTACCTCGGCAAGAACGAAGGCTGGCAGGCAGAGCATATGCTCATCCTCGGTCTTACAAAGCCCGGAGAGGAAACAAAATACATCTGCGCGGCATTCCCGTCAGCTTGCGGTAAAACAAACCTCGCAATGCTCATCCCGCCTGAAGGATATCTTCGCAAGGGCTACAAGGTTGAGTGCGTAGGCGACGATATTTCATGGATTCGCAAGGGTCCGGACGGCAGACTTTATGCAATCAATCCCGAAAACGGCTTCTTCGGCGTAGCACCGGGTACAAACGACAAGTCAAACCCGAACGCTCTTGCTGCTACAAAGAAGGGCACAATCTTTACAAATGTTTGTCACAATCTTGACAACAACACAGTTTGGTGGGAGAAGCTCGACAAGAATCCTCCGACACACTGCATCAACTGGAAGGGCGAGGAAATCAACGGCACATCCGACGAGCCGCTTGCTCACCCGAACTCAAGATTTACTGCTCCTGCAGTTAACTGCCCCTGCCTGTCACCGGAATTTGAAAATCCGAACGGTGTTCCGATTTCGGCATTCGTATTCGGCGGCAGACGCGCAAAGCTCACTCCGCTTGTATATCAGTCAAAGAGCTGGAATAACGGCGTGTTCGTTGGCTCAATTATGGGCTCTGAAACAACAGCAGCAGCAACAGGTGCAGTCGGCGTAGTTCGCCGTGACCCGATGGCTATGCTTCCGTTCTGCGGTTACAATATGGGCGACTACTGGAAACACTGGATTGAAATCGGCGCAGGCCTTGACCCCGAAAAGGCACCCAAGATTTTCAATGTTAACTGGTTCCGCAAGGATGAAAACGACGACTTTATCTGGCCGGGATTCGGCGATAACCTTCGTGTACTCGACTGGATTATTGACCGCTGCGAAGGCAAGGTTGACGCACAGGAAACACCTATCGGTTACCTTCCTTATGCAAAGGATATCAACCTCGAAGGTCTTGATATCACCGAGGATACTCTCAACAGCATTCTTGACGTTGACAAGGACGCTTGGGCAGAGGAATTTGCAGGCGTTGACGAGCTTTATGCAAAGTTCGGCGACAGACTTCCGAAGGAGCTTGCAGACGAGCTTGCATCAGTTCGCGCAGCTTTTGAGGACTAATTTGTACAAAAAAGGCGTCGGGGATTGCCCGACGCCTTTGTGTAAATATTATGTTAAACATTATGAAAGGAAAATTTATTATGAAAAAAACATTATCCCTGGCATTATCTTTTGTAATGCTTATCACAAGTATGCTCGCATTTTCCGCAAACGCATTTGCTGCGACTATTGCCGATGCAACTGAAATCAAACTCGGCGGCGACGCTTTTCAAATTACTGCTCCTGTTGTGAAAGAACCCGCAACGGATGACGAAGCAGAAGAAATGATGAAAAATTTGTACTTCTGCAAATTCACTCCCGAAGAAACAGGATATTATGAATTCATTTTTGACGAGTCGTTCACTAAAACCTCACAGGGCGCCGTTATGTCGGCTGTAGTTCGCGCTGAAGACGAGGAAGCCATCAATATGGGTGCATGGATGAAGCTTGATAGCCTTGCCGGTGATGACGACATTATCGGTGGTGCAATTTCTGAATTTAATTTAACAATAAATGTTGCGGCGAAGCTTGAAGCCGGAAAAACATACGGACTTGGTCTTATTAATATGACGGCGTCAGAAATCACAACATCTGTTACTGTTCAGAAGCATACTCACACCCTCAAGGACTTTGATGAAAAATCATATGTTGACGATTATGATTTTTCCTATAATGAGGACGGCGAAAAGTATACTGCCTGCACAGAGTGCAACTGCGACTACCACATTACTCACGCTACTTACTACAAGGTTAAGTCTGTAAAGCTTGCAAAAACAAAGTACACTTTCAACAACAAAGAAAAAAAGCCTGCTGTAACCGTTAAGGACAGAAAGGGCAATGTTCTCAAGAAGGGAACAGATTACACCGTTTATTACCATAGAAACAAGAAAATCGGTACAGCAACTGTAACAATCCGTTTCAAGGGTAACTATTCAGGTAAATGCGAAAGAACCTTTAAGATTAACCCGAAGGGAACATCGCTCACAAAGGTAACGTCGCAGTCAAAGGGCTTTACTGCAAAGTGGAA
Source organism: uncultured Clostridia bacterium (assembly GCA_946637545.1). Classification (GTDB taxonomy): domain Bacteria; phylum Bacillota; class Clostridia; order Oscillospirales; family Acutalibacteraceae; genus Eubacterium_R. The sequence continues at coordinate 4,072 of CAMPBI010000083.1, forward strand.
AAAGCAGACGAATAATACCACGGGCTATCAGATTCAGTACAGCACATCTTCAAAGTTCACTAAAAAGGCAACAAAGACTGTAACAGTTAAAGGCAACACGAACAATTCAAAAGCAGTAGCAAAGCTCAAGAAAAACAAAAAGTATTACGTTCGCGTTCGTACCTACAAAACTGTTTCGGGCAAAAAATACTGCTCTGATTGGTCAAAAGCCAAAACTGTAAAAACAAAGAAATAGTAAAATAAATCGGGCTGACATTCCTGTCAGCCCGATTTTTTTATATCGTTTCTGCTTTTTTGCGGCGGGTCATTAGTTGATTTACGGCGTCCTTCGGGGTGATTTTGTTTGTGACTACAGCATTTGCCATTTCGACAATCGGCATTTCGACCCTGTACTTTCGTGCAAGCTTGATAGCCGCGGGAATTGCGTTGATACCCTCAACAACCATTCCGACCTCATGCACTGCCTGTTCAACAGAAATGCCCTGACCTATACGGTAGCCGCAGCGGTTGTTTCGGCTGTGCATACTTGTTGCCGTAACAATCAAATCGCCGATTCCTGCAAGCCCCAGAAAAGTTTCCTCGTTGCAGCCCATAGCGAGTCCGAGACGCGTAATCTCTGTCATGCCGCGTGTAATCAGCGCCGCTTTGGCATTGTCGCCAAATCCGAGCCCGCTTGACACACCTGCAGCGAGCGCGATAATGTTTTTAAGCGCGCCGCAGAGCTCAACGCCGAGCATATCGGAATTTGTGTAAACACGCATACAGGTGTTCATAAAGATTTCCTGCACATATTTTGCAGCGCTTTCGTCCTTTGACGATGACACAATTGCTGTCGGCAGGTCGCGCGCAACCTCTTCTGCGTGGGTGGGTCCCGACAGCGCAACAATCCTGAACTCTTTATTCGGCGCTGCCTTTTGCAGCTCGTCGCTTATTATTGCCGACATTGTCATCAGCGTGTCCGCCTCTATGCCCTTTGCAACGTCCACAATAACCTGCTCGGGTGTGATGAACTGTGAAGCCTTTGCAGCAGTGGAGCGCACGTACGGCGACGCGACTGAAAACATAATCAGGTCTTTTTCTTTGCATGCAAGCTCGATTTCGCCTGTGTATCTGATTTTGTCGGGGATTTTTACTCCGTTCAGATTCGGGTGCATATTCCTTTTTGAGAGCCCGTCAAGCTCCTTTTGTACAGCTGACCACACAGTCACCTCGTGACCGTTAAGGCACAGCATTCTTGCAAGCGCAATGCCCCAGGTGCCTGCGCCCAGTACGCCAATCTTTGCCATATAATACTCCTTA
>CAMPBI010000084.1 GCA_946637545.1 uncultured Clostridia bacterium
AGTTTACTTATCGAAAGGACAATAGCAAATGTTAAAGTTTGACTGGAATATATTATTCACCTTTGTCAATCTTATTGTTTTCTATCTGTTGATGAAAAAGTTTTTGTTCGGCAGAATCAAAAAGGTTATGGACGAGCGCAAGTCAATGATTCAAAAACAGTTTGACGACGCTGCCGAAACCGAAAAGGCCGCCGATGAAAAGCTCGCGGATTATGAAAGCAGGATTGCAAACGTCGAGGCAGAGGGCGAGCAGATTATCGCCGACGCCAAGGACGACGCAAAGGCTGAATATAATAAGATTATTGAAAGAGCCGAGGCAGACGCAAAGGCTCTTAAGGCTGACGCCGAAAAACAGATTGAGCTTGACACCCAGAACGCTAAAAAGGCTGCAAAGGAAGAGATTGCCTCCCTTGCTATGCAGGCGGCTGAAAAGGTTGTGGGCAAAAATGTCAGCGCAGACACTGACAGCGACATATTTGACGATTTCTTAAAGGAAAGCAGTGACGAATAATGATTCAGAAAATGGATGAATATATTTCTGCACTGCTCGGCGCAAATGTCAGTGCAGACGATATTGAAAAAACAAAGGCTGTAATCGGCTCCACCAAAGAGGTGGCAGAGATTCTTGACAGCCCCTCAGTTCCGCTTGCGGAAAAAGAGAACGCTATTAATGAGCTTTTCCCCCGCGCAATCAGAGAAACTCTCGTTCAGATTAGCGAGGATATGTGTATTGCTGATTTTGCCGAGGTTGCAAAGCGCTATCTTGCGGAGCTTGACAAAAAGAACAACATCGCAAACGCGGTTATCAGATGCGTAACAGAGCCTACGGCAGAACAGCTCGAGGGCTTTAAAGCGTTTGTGTGCAAGGAAACGGGCGCGGCTGATGCAAAAATTGAGATTATCAAGGACGCATCTCTGCTCGGCGGCTTTACCATTGACGTCGACGGCAGACAGTATGACCGCAGCCTTAAAACAAAACTTAAGAGCATCAAGGAAAGCGTGGAGAAAAACGCAGTTTCCGACAATAATATTGACGCCGCAGGTATCATTTCCATTCTTAAAGAGGACATCAAGGACTTTGAGTTTGAAACAAAGGGAGAGGAAATCGGTACTGTTATCAGCGTCGGCGACGGTATTGCAACTATTCACGGGCTTGACACCGTTATGTACGGCGAAATTATAATTTTCGAGTCAGGCGTCAAGGGAATGGTGCAGGATATCAAAAAGAACACCGTCGGCTGTATCCTGTTTGGCAGCGATGACGAAATCAGCGAGGGCTCGCGCGTAAAGCGTTCGCACAAAAAGGCGGGCGTTCCTGTCGGCGAAGAATTCATCGGCAGAATTGTAAACGCGCTTGGCGAGCCGATTGACGGCAAGGGCGACATTACAGCGGACGACTACCGTCTTGTTGAGCAGCCTGCTCCCTCAATTGTTGACAGAAAGTCGGTGTCGCAGCCGCTTGAAACGGGCATTCTTGCCATTGACTCAATGTTCCCGATAGGCAGGGGACAGCGTGAACTTATCATCGGCGACAGACAGACAGGTAAAACCTCAATCGCGCTTGACACAATCCTTAACCAGAAGGGAAAGGACTGTATCTGCATCTATAACGCAATCGGTCAGAAGGCGTCCACAGTTGCAAAACTTGTTGGCGACCTTGAAAAGCACGGTGCGCTCGATTACACAATAGTAGTTTGCGCAACTGCCGCAGACCCCGCCTCGCTGCAGTATATCGCGCCGTATTCGGCAACCGCTATTGCAGAATACTTTATGTACAAGGGCAAGGACTGCCTTATTGTTTACGATGACCTCAGCAAGCACGCCGTGGCTTACCGTGCAATTTCGCTCCTTCTTGAAAGACCTCCCGGACGTGAGGCATATCCCGGCGACGTATTCTATCTGCATTCAAGACTTCTTGAGCGTTCAAGCCGCCTTACACCCGAGCTCGGCGGCGGTTCTATCACTGCGCTGCCGATTATCGAAACGCAGGCAGGCGACGTATCGGCATATATCCCGACAAACGTTATTTCAATCACTGACGGACAGATTTATCTTGAATCCGACCTGTTCTTCAGCGGTCAGCGCCCGGCTGTAAATGTCGGACTTTCAGTATCGCGTGTCGGCGGTGCAGCACAGACAAAAGCAATGAAAAAAGCCGCAGGCTCACTGCGTGTTGACCTCGCACAGTTCAGAGAGATGGAGGTATTCACACAGTTCTCCTCCGACCTTGACGCTGACACAAAAGCACAGCTTCAGTACGGCAAAGGGCTTATGGAGCTGTTAAAGCAGCCGCTGGGTAATCCTATGTCGCTCGCACACCAGGTTATCACTCTTGTTGTTGCAATCGGCAAGGGCTTCACAGACGTTCCTGTTGAAAAAATCAAGAAGTATCAGGCAGACCTGCTTGATTATTTTGATGACAGATACGACGATATTATTGCCGACATCAACACTCAAAAGGTGCTCGACGACAGTCTCAGAGAGCGTATTTTAAAAGCGGCAAGCGCTTTCAAAAATTAAGAATTGAGAATTAATGGTGCTGCGCACTGAAATTATAATCGGGTGTGGCAGCGCCCACCCGTAATTCTTAATTCTACATTCTGAATTCTCAATTAATTTCGGAGAAATTGTATGGCTAACGCAAGAGAAATTCAGGGCAGAATCAAGTCTATCAAGGACACTATGAAAATCACCAACGCGATGTATATGGTGTCCTCGTCAAAGCTTCAGAAAGCCCGCAGAGATTTAAAAAATACAGAGCCGTATTTCTATTTAATTCAGGATTCGCTTGCAAAAATCCTTGACAAAAATCCCGAGGCAGGCAACAAGTTTTTTGACCGCCGCGAAAACAAAAAGGGTAAAAACCGCACAATCGGTTACCTTGTTATCACGGCTGACAAAGGTCTTGCAGGTGCTTACAATCACAATGTCATCAAGCTTGCCGAGGAACTCGTCGCTTCCGGCGAGGCGGAAAACCGGCTGTTCATAGTCGGTCAGCTCGGCAGACATTATTTTGAAAAGAAGAATATCAATATTGATATTAATTTTCAGTATACTGCACAGGACCCGAATATGAACCGCGCAAGGCATATTGCAGGCAAGCTTACGGAACTTTTTGAAAACGGCGAAATAGACGAGCTTTATGTAGTCTACACACAAATGGTGAACTCCATGACTGTCGAGGCAAAAAGCCGCAGACTTCTTCCTCTTAAAGAGGAAAGGATTGAACTGCAGGACAACGAGCTTGTTCAGCGTTATGACAACGCAACGCTTTTGCCCGACGCTGAAACAGTGTTCAACAATATTGTGCCCGACTATATTACGGGCTTCGTTTACGGTGCGCTCGTTGAATCGTTTTGCAGCGAGCATAACGCCCGAATGATGGCTATGCAGACTGCGACGGACAGCGCACAGTCTATGATACGAGAGCTCTCTATTCAGTACAACCGCGCGCGCCAGGCGGCAATCACACAGGAGATTACCGAGGTTGTTGCAGGCGCACGGTCAAAAAATAAAAAATAGTATTCCTAATTAAAGGACAAATCATTATGAGTTTTGGAAAAATAGTTCAGGTTATGGGACCCGTTGTCGATGTAAGATTTGACGGCGAGCTCCCGAGAATTAAAGACGCACTCGAGGTGCAAAACGGCGAAAAAAAAGCTGTTATGGAGGTAGCCCAGCATATCGGCAACGGTGTGGTGCGCTGCATTATGCTTGCTGCGTCCGACGGACTTTACAAGGATATGCAGGTTGAGGCGACGGGCGGCGCTATTAAGGTGCCTATCGGTGAAAAAACACTCGGCAGACTTTTCAATGTAGTCGGCGAAACTATTGACGACCTTGAAAGCCTTGAAAACGAGCCGCACTGGTCAATTCACCGCCGTCCGCCCGCATTTGAGGACCAGTCGTCCGAGGTTGAAATCCTCGAAACCGGTATCAAGGTTATCGACCTTCTCACACCGTATCAGAAGGGCGGTAAAATCGGTCTTTTCGGTGGCGCAGGTGTTGGTAAAACAGTTCTTATTCAGGAGCTTATCACAAACGTCGCAACAGAGCACGGAGGATATTCAATTTTTACAGGCGTAGGCGAGCGTTCGCGTGAGGGTAACGACCTTTGGAACGAGATGAAGGAATCGGGCGTTATTAACAAAACCGCACTCGTTTTCGGCCAGATGAACGAGCCGCCCGGAGCGAGAATGCGTGTTGCCGAAACGGGACTCACAATGGCAGAATATTTCCGTGACAAAGAGCACCAGGACGTGCTGCTTTTCATTGACAATATTTTCAGATTTATTCAGGCAGGCTCGGAGGTTTCCTCGCTGCTCGGCAGAATGCCGTCAGCCGTAGGTTATCAGCCGACTCTTGCAACTGACCTCGGTGAACTTCAGGAGCGTATCACGTCCACAAAAGAAGGCTCAATAACATCGGTACAGGCGGTTTATGTGCCTGCCGACGACCTTACCGACCCTGCTCCTGCAACAACCTTTGCCCATCTCGACGCAACAACCGTTCTTTCGCGTAAAATCGTTGAAAAGGGTATTTATCCCGCAGTTGACCCGCTCGAATCAAACAGCCGTATTCTTGAGGCTGATGTTGTCGGCGAGGAGCACTACGAGGTAGCGCGACAGGTTCAGGAGTATCTGCAAAAGTATAAAGAGCTTCAGGATATTATCGCAATTCTCGGTATGGAAGAGCTTTCAGACGAGGATAAGCTTGCCGTTCACCGCGCAAGACGAATCGAAAAATTCCTGTCGCAGCCGTTCCATGTTGCCGAGCAATTCACAGGACTTGACGGCAAGTATGTTCCGCTTAAGGAGAGCATCCGCGGCTTCAAGGCAATCGTTGACGGCGAGGTTGACGAGCTTCCCGAAGCAGCCTTCTTCAATGTCGGTACAATCGACGACGCAATCGAAAAGGCGAAAACGCTGTAATTCAAACGGTAATGTATATGAACACTTTTAAATTAAAAATTGTATCTTCCCGACGGGTGTTTTTTGAGGGCGAGTGCGTTCAGCTCGTTCTGCCCATCGCCAATGACGGACTCAAGGGATTTCTTGCGCATCACGAAAATGTTGTTGCGCCTATTGAGGCGGGCGAAATGAAAATCACACCTGCCGAGGGCGACGAAATATATGCTTTTATCGGAAGCGGTTTTATCGAATTTTTTGACAACACCGCAACCGTTGTGTGCATTTCGTGCCAGCGCCCCGAGGAAATTGATAAGGACCGCGCCGAAGAGGCAAAGCAGCGCGCGGAGGAAAAGCTGCGCCAAAAGCAGTCGCTGTTTGAATATCATCAGACGGCAAACGACCTTGCGCGAGCAATGGAACGACT
>CAMPBI010000085.1 GCA_946637545.1 uncultured Clostridia bacterium
AAACGAGAATTTAAAATTACAAACGGGAATTTTTATGCCAGCCAGATTTTGAACAAATGCTCGGGGATGAGCTTTGTTCCCGACGGAAACGGCTGCGAATTTGTGGTATTTTTTACCGACGGCACAGAGGTTTCGTCAAAAGGTCTGCCTGTTATGCAGAGCAGCGAGGAAAACAACAAGCTCAAGTTTGTTTTTGCTGAAGACCTCGGCTGCACCGTTACGCTCGAATACTGGGTGCACGACGACGGCAACACAATCTGCAAGCAGATTACCGTCAGCCAGAATAACAGCAAGGTTATTGACAGAATTTTCCTTGACAATATCGGAATTATTAATTCTGTAACTCATTTCGGAATTGACCCGAACACTCATCGCGAGGGTGCTGACTATGTTACATCGCTCGGTCAGCCGTTTTATATTGACAGCCTGTTTTTCGGCTGCGACAGTCCTGCGGTTGACAGCAAAATTATTCACGGCGCAGGTCAGATTCGATATTACATCGGCAAAAACGTCGGCAAGGATTTCAAATGCCCCGTAACCTTTATGGGCGGCGGCACAGACAACACTATGCAGGCTATGCAAAAGGCGTTTTTTGAGTATCTCGACTCAATCAGCGTTGCTGCTCCCCTGCGCTTTAATTTCGCCTGCGGCTATTTCGGCAGAGGCGGCAAGCACATTGCTGCAGAAGATATTGCGGCATCGGCAAAGGGCGCGCTGCAAAAGCTCAATGTGCCCGATATGCCCGAAATTACCGATTTTGAGCTGCTTAATACCGACTGGATTGCCGAAAAAGGCGAATTCTGGGAATTCGGCAGGCAGTGGCAAAACGGCTTTGACGAAATCAAATCCGTATGCGAAAGCGAAAACAAGGGGCTGGGAATCACCTTTGACCTTTCGGGCAACAAAAAGCTCGCAAAGAAAATTCAAAAAGCGGGTAACGGATTTGTTCACGACGAGGCGGAGGGACTCTGCCTTGCGTCTGCAAGATACAACGAAAAAATCACCGAATACATTGTAGGTCTTATCCGCAGGTACAACCTCGGCTGCGTTGTGCTCGACTTTGGCAAGTCGGAAAATATTGTTTGCAAAAATGACAGCCACGACCACGGCGTCGGCGGCAAAAACGATATGTACTACATTAACGACCTGACCGAAAACCGAATGGAAATGCTCCGCCGTATAAGAGCAGTCTCACCTGAAATATATATTATTCTTCGCGGCGTAAGCAATGTTTCACCTCTTTGGAAGCAGTGGGCAAACGTTATTGACAACAGGGCATTGAGCACGGGCGAAGGCAGTATTATAGACGACGAAATGCCAAAGCTTGAGGCGGCGCTTACGGAATCAGACACAGTGTACTACGACACAATGTGCTCGCACGCTGTTCAGCTTCCTGCAGACACACTTCAAATTACGGTTCCCGAGCCATACAACCTCAGCAACGACGAATTCCAAAAATATGTAATGTGGAGCGTTGTACGAGGCGAAGGTCTTGTTAACCTAACTGCTTTTGCAAACGACCTTGACAGCACAAAGCACGATGTGCTTGCAAAGGCGCTTAAATTCAAACGCGAAAATCAGCACATTCTCAAGAACTGCACCGTTCTTGGCGGCAGACCGGCTGACGGCAACATTTACGGCTTTGTTGCATGGTGTGAGGACGGTGAAGGTGTGATTGCGATGCGCAACCCCACTGACGAAAAAGCCTCGCTCACACTCACGCTCAACAAGCTTATGGGTGTTCCCGAGAGTCTGACTGACGCAAGACGCGAAAATGTTTACAGCGTTTCAATTCTCGAGACCTCGGACACCTTTTCATACGGCAGCAAAATAAACATCACGCTGCACCCGTTTGAATCCGTAATTTTCAGATTTACTAAATAGGAGAACATAATGAAATTAATTGATATGACCTGTCCTCACTGCGGCGCGTCAGTGAAAACTGACGAGACCAACACCGAGGCAGTTTGCGAATATTGCGGCGCAAAATTTGCCGTTGACGACGAAAATAAAAAGGTTGAAATTGCCGACGCTGAAAAAGTCGGCTACGATATGGAAAAAGGCAGGCAGAAAGCACAAAAAGAGGCTGAAAGCAACAAGTCGCAAAAGTCAAAAAGACGCGAAACTCTTGAGTTCATTCTTCCGATTGTAATTGCGTTTGTTGTAGCTATGCTGCTCAAGACCTTTGTGTTTGCAAATGCAATTGTGCCGACAGGCTCAATGCTCAACACTATTCAGGAAAAGGACAGAATTATCGCGAGCCGCCTGGAATACAAATTCCACGACCCCGAAAGATATGACATTATCATCTTCAAGGCTCCGGACGAGGTGGCGCAGGGTCACGACAACGTTTACTATGTAAAGCGTGTAATCGGTCTGCCGGGCGAAACGGTAACCATTGTGAACGGCGTTGTTTATGTTGCTGACAAGGATGGCAACACCGAACAGCTGCGCGACGATTTTATCACCGCGTGCGAGCCGTCAGGAAACTTCGGTCCGTACGAGGTGCCCGAGGACAGTTATTTTGTAATGGGCGACAACCGTGAAAGCTCGGTTGACTCGCGCTACTGGGTAACCACAAATTATGTGCACAAGGATTTGATTATAGGCAAAGCGAAGTTCTGCTACTTCCCCTTCAACGACGCAGGCAAGCTCGAATAAAAGCTAAAGGACAGTCAAGAGTCGGTATGATAACGAAGGTTAGTCCTGAAACCGCAGTTTTGACAAAGTAATTTTAGTTCATAAAGGTATTACAAAACCCCCTGCATACTCGCGTATGCAGGGGGTTAATTCTTTTAGGGACCAAATAACAAAGTCAAAACCTATCCTTCGTTACCGCACCGACTCTCAAAGCCTGTCCTTTTTAGTATAACGTGTTTTTACAGCTTTTCCACATCAATAGCGGCGATTTTGTCCATAAACGCCTTGGGGCTGATTACTTCGCCAAGGTCGAAAAAGTCGTCCATATTCATATTGATATTATTGACAAAAATCGGTGCGCCCGAATACTCAACGTCAATGTGAAGGCGCTTTGCGTCCTCATAAATCTGCTTAACATTGTAATTGCTGAAATCGTACAGCTTGCGCGCCATAACCTCGTTGTTGTTGATATACTGCAGAATTACATTACGGTTAGTTTTTGAAATTGCAATATAGCGGCTGTGATGCTTTGAAAGAGCTTGTCCCATAGTCATCTGGGCAACCGCCTTGCAGGCACCGCTGTTCACAAAAAATTCGTTGATAAAAATTGACTCGAGTGTGCTCGTATCGTCGGGAATAATAATACCGAGAATGTTTTTATGAAACTTTTTGCCGTATTCCTTTTTGATAAACTCTTTAAAATGATACTGACACTCCGCAATGCGCTTTGCGAACTCGTGGTAAAACGGTATATTCACCTCGGGCTCGATTCCGGGCATATCAAAAGAAAGGAACTTGTTCCCTTCCTTTTCTTTAACAAGTATTGTGTCATTAGTGATAATCATCGGAATCGTTTTGGGCATATGCTACACCCCTTTCAATTAATAATTATACACACGGCAGAAAAAAAGTCAAATCATAAATATAGTTAAAAAATTGTAAATACATTGCACAAAGTGTCAACATATGGTATAATTAAGCAAATATAGCGCAAATATGACATTTCGTTTAAAGGAAGGATAATATGAACGATAAAGAAATAGATGATATTCTTGAAGAATTGAGGCTGCACAGGCTGAAGGAAGAAGGCGGAGAACCTCCCGAGACAAAAGCGCCGACTCCTGCGGACAACCCTGTAGAAATTGAGCAGGTTTTCGAAAACAAGGAGGAAGAGGCAGAGCCCGAAACTCCTTCTGTTGAAGAGGTGCAGGAAATGTCCGCCGAGGAAGAGCCTGTCACTGAAACGGTTGACGAACCTGAAGAAGAGCCTGTCACCGAAACGGTTGACGAGCCTGAAGAAGAGCCTGTCGCTGAAACGGTTGACGAGCCTGAAGAAGTGCCTGTCACCGAAACGGTTGACGAGCCTGAAGAAGACGCTCTCAACCTGTTTGATATTATAACCGACGAAGAAAACGAGGCAGAGCCGGAAAAATCCGAAGATGAAACCGGATTTGAGGACGATGAAATCGCTCCGAAGGACAGCAAGAAAAAAGCTCTGGTAATTATTATTTCGGCAATTATACTGCTTGGTGTAATCGTTGGCGCATATTTCGGTATTATGGCTATGGAGAGCCGCAAGGACTCGCGCCAGAGTGCAGGAATAATTCAATCTGCAGTCAATCCCCTTACGGGCAAAAATGATTTGAGTGCGGATTCTGTCGGCAAGCGCCCCGTAGCAATAGTCGTTGAAAACGAGCGCAGCTCCGATGAGGTGCGTCCGCAGTGGGGACTTGGTAACGCCGACATCGTGCTTGAGGGCGAGAGCGAATATTCCACAAGAATGCTTCTGTTTTTTGCGGATTATTCAAAAATACCGGGTCAGGTCGGTCCCACCCGTTCGGCAAGACCGCCGTTCATCAGATTTGCAGAATTCTTTGACAGCATTTTTATTCACGCAGGACTGTCGCACTCAAAGGGCGATTACGAAGGCGCTGACGCAGTGTTTGAAAATGACCGGGTTGACCATATCAACCTGCTTGAATTTTCAGACGACGGAACATATTTCGGCAGGGATTTTACACGCACAACAGTTACGGAGCACACTGCATTTTTTAACGGTAAAAATATAGAAAAGCTGCTGACCGAAAAAAATATCAGCACCGAAATTGACGAGAGCAGATTCACCTCGCTTGATTTCAATACAAAGGCTGAAAAGCTTTCTGAAACTCCCGGTGAAACAGTCAGCTTTCGCTGGTCGGACGAGCGCTGCAACGAGGTAAGGCAGTTCCGCTTTAACGACGAAATCGGCGGCTACACCACAAACGACTTTGACTCATCGTTTGGCGAGGCTGACCTCAATTTTGAAAATCTGATTTTCCTTCTTGACAAAACAGAATATATTGAAAAGAAGAACTATCAGGGCAAGGGCGAGAGCGAAATTTACTGCAACTACAAGCTCGCAGGCGGCGACGGCGTGATGCTGTCAGAAGGCACTGCAATTGATATAAAGTGGAGCGTTGAAAACGGCAAGCTTGCGCTGAAAACTGCCGACAAAAAAGCCGTAAAGCTTAACCCCGGCAAAACATATTTTGGCTACGGCTCGTCAAACAACGGCGGCAAAATCACACTCAATCCCACAACATTAAGCTAACTAAAAAGAGCAGGAG
>CAMPBI010000086.1 GCA_946637545.1 uncultured Clostridia bacterium
TCTGCGCCGTTCGTCCAACACTCCTGAAGATACTTTTTGTCGCCGAGAAGCTCATTGTACTTCTTCTGCACAGGCTCAAGCTCTGCAACGACAGCCTCGCCGACTGCCTTTTTGAAATCGCCGTAGCCCTTGCCTGAAAAGTCGTGCTCGATAGTTTCAAGGCTGTCGCCTGTCACTGCCGAGTAAATCGTCATAAGGTTATTGATTCCATCCTTGCCCTCGCCGTAGTGAACTGACATTTCGCTGTCGGTAACGGCTGACTTGAACTTTTTCATAATAACGTTAGGCTCGTCGGTGAGGTAAACCGTGCCCTTCGGATTCGGGTCGGACTTGCTCATCTTTGAGGTCGGATTCTGAAGCGACATTACCCTTGCGCCCGTTTTCGGGATATAGGCGTCAGGCACTGTGAAAACATTGCCGTACACGCCGTTAAAGCGCTCGGCAATATCGCGTGTGATTTCGAGGTGCTGTTTCTGGTCCGCGCCGACAGGCACAACATCCGCCTGATAAAGCAGAATGTCTGCCGCCATAAGACACGGATAAGTGAAAAGCCCTGCATTGACATTGTCGCTGTGCTGCGCCGACTTATCCTTGAACTGCGTCATACGCGAAAGCTCGCCGAACTGTGTGTAGCAGTTGAGAAGCCATGCGAGCTGTGAGTGCTCGGGCACGTGCGACTGAACAAAAAGAATACTCTTTTCGGGGTCGAGTCCGACTGCCATAAGCATTGCATAAAGCTGCGTCGTCTGCTGACGGAGCTTGGCAGGCTCCTGGCGAACTGTGATAGAATGAAGGTCTGCGATGCCGAAAACAGTGTCATACTCGTCCTGGAAACTCGGCCATCCCCTCATTGCTCCAAGGTAGTTGCCAAGTGTCGGAATTGATGTCGGCTGAATCAGTGACAGACTTCTTTTTTTGCGCTGTGGTGTGTTTTCCATAGTGTATTAGTCCTTTGCGTAATACATATTGTATAATTATATGAATTCTTTTGCGACTTCGCCCATAATTTTTATACCTTTTGTGATATTCTCATCACTTGGTGTTGAAAAATTAAGGCGGATATAGTGGCACTCTGCCGTGTCGTCAATGAGGAAAGCGTTGCCCGGAACGACTGCGACCCTGCAGTCGAGAAGGCGCTTTACATAGTCGGTCATATTGACGCTGTCGGGCAGCTTTGCCCAGATGAACAGACCGCCTTCGGGGCGGACATAAGTGATAAAATCGCTGCAGTATTTATCAAGGCAATCGCACATCAGATTAAGCTTTTTGCGGTAGATTTGCTTGATGCTCTCGATATGAGCGTCGACGTCGTACTCGTCAAACCAGCGTGACACAATCATCTGATTGAGCACGCCCGAATGCACGTCGCTGACCTGCTTTGCAATCGTGAACGACGCAGCCATAGCCTTTGGAACGACTGCGTAGGCAACACGGATACCGGGCGCCAGAATTTTTGAAAAAGAGCCGGCGTAAACCACGATGCCGTCAGTGTCGAAGGTTTTGATGGCAGGCACGTCCTCGCCTGCGACGCGGAGCTTGCCGTACGGGTTATCCTCGACAATCACAATATCATTTGCCCTTGCGAGCTCGTACATCGCCCTTCTCTTTTCGAGTGAAAGCGTTGTGCCGCCGGGGTTTTGAAAGTTAGGGATGGTATAGATGAACTTGGCGCCGGGGTTGGATTTTATCGCCTTTTCGAGCGCGTCAATGTTCATTCCGTCGTCGTCAATGGGAACGCCGACAAGCTTGAGCCCGTGCGAGCGAAAGCAGTTGAGCGAGCCGATAAACGACGGCTCCTCGCAAATCACGGTGTCGCCCTCGTCGCAAAGTATTCTGGCGCAGAGGTCCATAACCTGCGTACCGCCCGAGGTAATCATAACCTCGTCGTCATCGGTGATAACTTTTTCCCTGTCTGAAAGCCACCTGCGCAGTGTGTCGCGAAGCGGCTGATAGCCCTCGCTCACGCCGTAAACGAGCGCCGAAACGGGATTTTCGGTTAATATTTTGTTTGAAAGCTTTGTCACCTCTGCAGTCGGGAACGCGTCCACTGCGGGCGAGCCTCCTGCAAAGGCAATCATACCGGGCTGACTCGTTACCTTGAGGATTTCCCTCGTGGCAGACGGTTTCATACCCGAAAACTTTTTTGAAAGCGTGTACATATTATTTGTTGTTCTCTTCTTCTGACTCGGGAAGCTGATTTTTGCCGTGCTCGGCATCCTTCAGTCCGAGGTCGTTTTTAATCTGCGAGGTTGAAACGCCGGGTGTTCTGTCAAGGAAGACAAGATTGCAGTAGTCCTTGAGATAGTCGAACTTGTCCGAGCCTTTCCAGTCGCCGCCCATAACAACAGTGTCGATATGATAATTTTTGACATCGTCGATTTTCTGCTCCCAGCAATTCTCGGGAATTACAAGGTCAACATAGCGGATAGCTTCAAGCATCTTTTTGCGCGTTTCGTAGTTGTGATAAGCAACCTTGCCCTTTGAAGCGTTGAACTCGTCAGTTGAAAGTGCAACAACAAGATAGTCGCCAAGCTGCTTTGCGCGTCTTAAAATATTAATGTGGCCGTAGTGAAGCAAATCAAATGTTCCGTAAGTTAATACTCTTTTCATAATCTTACTCCTTTGTTAAAAGCGTAATGAATTTAGCAAGCGTCTGTGTGTTATTTTTGGCGTTTGTTGTATATTTCTCTTTGAAGGCAAAGAGTGTGTTCATATCATAATTGCCGCCATCAAGAGCCGCAACAAGCTCGTCGGCGTCCTCAAATACTGCGCCGGGCATTTCTGCCTTGAGGTCGATATTGAGTCCTCTGTCGGCGATGTACTCGTTGTAATCGGGAACGAAGAAATACAGCTCTTTCATCAGGAGCGCAGCCTCAAAGGCGCACGCCGAATAGTCGGTGATTACAATATCTGCAAGCTTTATAAGCTCCTGCGCGGTAAACTCACCGTGAGGCTTGTAGATGTCCTCAACCTTCGTTTTTGAAAGCGGATGCGGCGAAATCATAAGCTGATAGCCGTCCTTGTCCTCAAACGCTGTTTTGAGCATCTGAATGACGTACGCCTCTCTGTCGCGGAAGGTGGGCAGATAAAGCACAAGCTTTTTCTGTCCGACAGCGGGATTACTGTAATAAAAGTCACTGATTCGCGCCTCGCCGTCAGTGATAAAATCAACGCGCGGCAACGGACAGAGCTTGATTTTGCTGCCCTCCACTCCGAAAGCTTCCATATAAAACTTTGCAGTTTCGCTGCTCGGTGCAAGCACATAGTCGTAGTTCTGATGCATACACATAGCGCGGCTTATTTTTTCATCCCTGCCCTCTTTGGTGCCGACAGCCTGAAGTCCGAATTTTTTAATCGCGCCGAGCGCGTGCCACATCTGAATGACCTTGAGGTCGCTCTTGTGCTTAAGGCACGACACGGTGATGGAATAGGTGTCGACAATGGCAACCTTTGAGGTTGCAAGGTAATACATATCGCCGATTACGCCAAAGCAGTAATTAATTTTTGCTTTGAAGCCGTCTTCAATCATACGCAGCCTGAAAACCTGCTCAATCGAGGAATCCTCCTCGGTAATTGCTGCTTCAAGCAGGCGCATATCAAGGCTCTTTTCGTTGCTCTGACGCGAAAGGTAAACGATTCTGTTCTTTGTCTTGAACAGCTTCAGCGGAGCGTAAATAATTCTGAGCCCGAATTTAAGTAGTGATATTAGAAAAGTTTTCATTTTAATTACTCATAAAGAGGATATTTTGCACAGATTTCTGCGACACCGTTTCTGATGTAATCCTTCTTATTGTCAAAGTCTGTAACCGCAAGATAGATGAACTCTGCAATTCTGTCAAAGTCTTCTGTGTTCAGACCTCTTGTGGTTGCTGCGGGAGTGCCTATGCGAACACCGCTTGTAACAAACGGTGAAAGCGGCTCGTTAGGTACAGTGTTTTTGTTGAGCGTGATGTGAACATCGTCAAGTCTGTTTTCAAGCTCCTTGCCCGTAACATCTGTGCCGCGAAGGTCAAGCAGGCAAAGATGGTTGTCCGTGCCGCCCGAAACAAGATTAAGTCCGCGTTTTGTAAGTCCGTTTGCGAGCGCCTGCGCATTGTCGATAACGCGCTGCTGATACTCTTTGAACTCCGGCTTGAGCGCCTCGCCAAAGCATACAGCCTTGCCTGCGATAACATGCATAAGCGGACCGCCCTGTGTGCCCGGGAACACAGCGGAATTGAGCTTCTTTGCAAGGTATGGATTGTTGCAGAGAATCAGACCGCCGCGAGGACCGCGAAGCGTTTTGTGAGTAGTGGTGGTAACAACATCAGCCCACGGGAACGGTGACTGGTGCAGACCGGCTGCAACAAGTCCTGCAATGTGAGCCATATCAACCATAAACATTGCACCGTTTGCATGTGCAATATCTGCCATAGTTTTGAAATCAATCTCGCGCGGATAAGCAGAAGCGCCAGCCACAACGAGCTTCGGCTTGTTTTTGATAACAAGCTTGTTAAAGGCGGTGTAATCGATGTATCCGTTTTCGTCAACGCCGTAAGGAATAAAGTTGAAATACTTGCCGCTGATGTTGACAGGTGAACCGTGAGTGAGATGTCCGCCGTTGTCAAGGCTCATACCCATTACTGTATCGCCCGGCTTGAGCAGTGCAAAATAAACTGCTGTGTTTGCCTGTGCGCCCGAGTGAGGCTGAACATTTGCGTACTCGCAGCCGAATACCTCGCAGGCTCTTTTGATAGCGATTTCCTCAACAACATCCACATACTGACAGCCGCCGTAATATCTTTTTGACGGAAGACCCTCGGCGTACTTGTTGGTAAGCACAGAGCCCATAGCAGCCATTACCTGCGGTGTAACAAGGTTTTCAGATGCGATAAGCTCAATGTTCTCGCGCTGTCTTTTAAGCTCGAGAGACATAGCGTCCGCAACCTCTTTGTCAGTCTCGGCAACCTTGCCGATTGAATCGTAGTAATCAGAAAACATAGCGATTACCTCCCATACCATTTATTACAGATACATTTTATCATATATATATAAATTATACAATATTAAAAAATTTAAAAATAATTTAAAAAATTTTCAAAAAGTTGTGGAAATTTTATAAAATATGTGTTATAGTATATGTCAATCGGGGTGTAGCGCAGCTGGTAGCGCACTTGACTG
>CAMPBI010000087.1 GCA_946637545.1 uncultured Clostridia bacterium
CCCTTTTCAGTTTGGGTGCCGCAAAGGCTTTTTTAAATATGAAAGATGTTTTATAATTTAACCTTGCAATAAAAAAAATATAAGTATATAATATAACCGATTATAATTACAGGAGAACGTCTATGAACAAGTTTATGGACAGCGACTTTTTGCTTGACACTGAAAGCGCAAAGCATCTGTTTCACGATTTTGCTGAAAATATGCCGATTTGCGACTATCACTGTCACTTGAGTCCGAAAGAAATTTTTGAAAACGAGCAGCCGTCCGACATTTCGCAGTTATGGCTTTCGGGCGACCACTACAAGTGGCGCGCGATGCGCTCCTGCGGTGTTGACGAAAAATACTGCACGGGCGACGCAAGTCCGAAAGAGAAATTTTTAAAGTTCGGCGAAACGCTCGGCTGGTGCATCGGCAACCCCCTCTATCACTGGGCGCATATCGAACTGCAGCGCTACTTTGGCATTGACACGCCCTTAAACGGCAGCACTGCCGAGGAAATTTACGAGCGCGCAAACAAGGCAATTGCAAACGGCGATTTCAGACCGCAGAGTCTGATTACAAAATCGAATGTAAAAGTTGTTTGCACAACCGACGACCCGATTGACAGCCTTGAATACCACAAAAAGCTCGCAAATGTCGAGGGCTTCGACTGCAAGGTGCTCCCCTCCTTCCGTCCCGACAAGGCGCTGAACATCAACCTTGACGGCTTTGCCGACTACATTGAGGCGCTCGGCGAAAGCGCGGGAATGAAAATCAAGTCCGTTGATGACGTTATAACGGCGCTTTGCAGGCGTGCTGACTACTTTGACAGCGTGGGATGCAAGGTCAGCGACCAGGCGTTTGACTATGTGCCTTACAAAGAGGCTGACAAGGACGAGCTTGACAAGATTTTCAAAAAGGCTATGAAGGGCGAACGCCCCAAGCAAAAGGATACTGACAGGTACCGCACCGCCGTTATGCTCGCGCTTGGCAAAAAATATGCAGAGCTCGGCTGGGCGATGGAAATTCATATAGGCGCAATGCGCAACAACAACACGGCGATGTTCAACAAAATCGGCGCGGACACAGGCTTTGACAGCGTAGGCGACTGCGA
Source organism: uncultured Clostridia bacterium (assembly GCA_946637545.1). Lineage (GTDB taxonomy): Bacteria > Bacillota > Clostridia > Oscillospirales > Acutalibacteraceae > Eubacterium_R. The sequence continues at coordinate 1,094 of CAMPBI010000087.1, forward strand.
AATCGCACAGCCGCTTTCACGCTTTCTTGACGCGCTGAATGTTGAAGGTAATCTGCCAAAAACAATACTCTTTAATCTAAACGACAAGGACAACACCGTGCTTGCAACAATGCTCGGCAATTTCCAGAGCAGCGACGCGGCAGGCAAAATTCAGTTTGGCCCTGCGTGGTGGTTCCTCGACACGATGGACGGTATGACAAATCAGATGAAATCGCTCGGCAACCTGGGCGTGCTCGGAAAATTTGTCGGTATGGAAACTGACAGCCGTTCGTTCACCTCTTACGGCAGACACGAATATTTCCGCCGCATTATGTGCCGTCTGCTCGGCAGGTGGGTCGAGGACGGCTGGTACGCGAGCGATGACGAAATGTTAAAGCAGATTATTCAGGGTATCTGCTATAATAACGCTATTGAATACTTTAAGTTTTAACATACGGAGGACTAGCAAATGAACTTAAATCTCAGACCTAAAGAAGAATGTACTTTTGACGAAATTTCGCTTGGCGAAATTATGCTCCGTCTTGACCCGGGCGAGGGCAGAATAAAAACTGCACGCTCGTTCAGAGCCTGGGAAGGAGGCGGCGAATACAATGTCGCTCGCGGACTGCGCCGCTGTTTCGGGCTGAAAACAGGCGTTGTAACTGCTTTTGCCGAAAATGAAATCGGTTATCTTATGGAGGATTTAATCCTTCAGGGCGGCGTTGACACAAGCCTTATCAAGTGGGTGCCTTACGACGGAATCGGCAGAACTGTCAGAAACGGAATCAACTTTACAGAGCGCGGTTTTGGTATACGCGGCGCTGTCGGTGCGTCTGACAGAGGCAACACGGCGGCTTCACAGCTCAAGCCGGAAGATATTGACTGGGATTACATCTTCGGCACTCTCGGCGTTCGCTGGCTGCATACAGGCGGCATTTACGCAGCACTTTCCGAAACAGCTGCCCGGACAACTATTGCCGCTGTTAAAAAAGCAAAGGAATACGGAACAATCGTGTCTTACGACCTCAACTACCGTCCGTCACTCTGGAAGGATATCGGCGGTCAGGCGAAGGCGCAGGAGGTCAACCGTGAAATTGCAAAATATGTTGACGTTATGATTGGCAACGAGGAGGATTTCACCGCCTCGCTCGGATTTGAGGTAGAGGGCAACGACGCCGACCTCAAGGAGCTCAATATGGACGGCTACTACAAGATGATTGAAACCGTCACAAAGGCTTATCCCAACTTTAAAGTTATTGCAACAACGCTGCGCACGGTTAAGACTGCTACGGTCAACGACTGGAAGGCTATCTGCTGGGCAGACGGCAAGATTTACAACTCGCTCGAATACCCGGGACTTGAGATTCTTGACAGAGTTGGCGGCGGCGACAGCTTTGCAAGCGGACTTATCTACGGTCTGATGACTTATGAGGACGCACAGAAGGCTGTTAACTACGGTGTAGTTCACGGTGCGCTTGCGATGACAACGCCCGGCGACACCTCTATGGCAAGTCTTAAAGAGGTTGAGGCAAAGGTAGGCGGCGCCGGAGCAAGAGTACAGAGATAATTATAAATTATAAATGATGAATGATGAATTAATGGTGGACTCCGTCCACACCTTTTATAATCGGAGCGAAGCGACCCGAAATTCATAATTAAGGAAGGAACAATTATGACTCACGAAAATCTTAAAGGCAGAGTTGCCGTTGTAACAGGCGGCGGCGGAGTACTTTGCGGTGCGTTTGCAAAAACACTTGCGGCTCAGGGCTGCAAGGTTGCGGTGCTTGACCTCAACGAAGAGGCGGCACAAAAATGCGCTGACGAAATCAACGCCGACGGCGGCTGCGCCATTGCAGTAGGCTGTAATGTGCTCGAACTCGAATCAATGCAGAACGCGCGCAATATAATCAACGAAAAGCTCGGCACCTGCGACATTCTTCTTAATGGCGCAGGCGGCAACAATCCAAAAGGCACTACAACAAAGGACACGCTCGAAAAAATCGACCTTGTTCAGAAGGACGAGAACATCAAAACATTTTTTGACCTTGACCCCAACGGAATCAGTTTTGTGTTCAATCTCAATTTCCTCGGCACGCTTATTCCCACACAGGTATTTGCGCGCGATATGGTTGAAAAGGAGAACACCTGCATCGTTATGGTGACCTCGATGAACGCCTTTCGTCCGCTGACAAGAATCCCTGCCTACTCGGCGGCAAAAGCGGCTGTAAAGAACTTTACAGAGTGGATGGCGGTGCACTTTGCGCCGATGGGAATCCGCGTTAATGCAATTGCGCCCGGATTCTTCTCAACAAAGCAGAACGCTGCTCTTCTCTGGAACGAGGACGGCTCGCCGACAGAGCGCACGGGCAAAATCCTTGCTGCCACACCTATGAACAGATTCGGCAAGCCCGAGGAGCTCGACGGCACGCTGCTCTTCCTCTGCGACGAGGCGTACAGCGGCTTTATCACAGGCGTAAACATCCCCGTTGACGGCGGCTTCAACGCATACTCGGGTGTTTAATATGGAACTCAAACGGCTTTTGCACTGCTTTACGGTGTGCAAACTGAAATCGGCTGACAGCCTTGCCTGCGACAAGGAATTTTACTTTTCCGGCATAACCGACGAGGAGGTTTCGCTGCTGTGCAAAACCGAAGATGCGCCGTGCGACACACTTGAGCGCGAGGACGGCTGGAAAGGTTTTCGCATTGAGGGGACTCTTGACTTTTCGCTCATCGGAATACTGTCAAAGATTTCGGCTGTGCTTGCGGAAAACGGAATCAGTCTTTTCGCCGTTTCGACCTTCAATACCGACTACATTTTTGTCAGGGAAGAAAGCTTTGCTTCCGCAATCGCCGCCCTGTCAGAAAACGGATACATTATTAGATAAAAAGCTTCGCCGTGCTGAACAAAATTTAATATCAGAACGAGTGATAGAAAAACGGAGCGTTTCGATTGAAACGCTCCGTTTAATTTAATTTGTTTTTTATTCGTCTTTATCGACCTCGGTGTATTCAACCTCGGTTACGCCTTCGGGCTCGTCGGGCATTATGAGCGCACAGATGATGTACGCAATCAGTCCGCTGCCGCCCAGCAATGTAACCGCAACCCATATGATTCGGATAATTGTCGGGTCAATATCAAAATACTTTGCAATGCCGGCACAAACACCTGAAAGCTTTGCGTTTTTCTTGTCGCAATATAACTTTTTCATTATTTTGCCATCTCCAATCTTGCTTCTTTAATGCGCTCAACAAAAATTTTGCCCGTTTCGGTAATCTTGTCGTAGTCGCCTGTCTTTGCTCCTGCCGTAAGTGATGAGCCTGCGCCGACAGCAATTGCACCAGCCTTAATCCAGTCCTTGACATTGTCAACATCTACGCCGCCCGACGGCATCATAACAGCGTGCGGGATAGGACCGTGGATGTCCTTGATAAATCTTGGACCTGCAAGGTCGCCGGGGAATACCTTGAGCACATCAGCGCCGCACTCCATAGCCTGAACAGCCTCGGTGGGAGTGTAAATGCCGGGCATTGACGGGATTCCGTAACGGTTGCAGCAGCGAACAGTTTCAGGGTCAAAGTACGGTGCAACAACGTATTCAGCGCCTGCGAGAATTGCGATTCTTGCAGTTGCGGCGTCCATAACAGTACCTGCGCCGATGATGATTTCGCCGCTGTTATACTTTGCGCGCATAGCCTCAATAAGCTTGTCCGCATGCGGAACGGTAAAGGTAAGCTCAATAGCTGCAACGCCGCCTGCAATACAGGCGTCGGTGATTTTTTCAGCCTGCTCAATCGAGGTGGCGCGAACTACTGCAACGATGCCGACCTCCTGAATTTTTGAAAGTGTTTCGATTTTGTTAGACATTGTTTTTCTCCTGTTGAATTATCATTTCTTGCTCTACTTAATCACGAAAGCTGTTTTGACGTGGCTTCCCAAAGTCCGTTCAGATAACAAACTCCGAGTGCTCTGTCATAGAGTCCGTAGCCCGGACGCGCAACCTCGCCCCAAATCATTCTGCCGTGGTCGGGACGGATATAGCCGTCAAAGC
>CAMPBI010000088.1 GCA_946637545.1 uncultured Clostridia bacterium
CGTTAGGATAGCGTTTTTTCCATCGCTATGTGAGGGCAGTACTGGTCAAAGTATTCCTCGCCGTAAGGCGTGTATCCGATTGCTTTGTAAAATCCGCTTGCCCTCACCTGTGCCGAAAGAGTAACTCTGTTTGCACCCTCGTTTTTGAGATACTCCTCGGCGAATTGCATTATTTTTTCACCGAGGTGTTGCCCTCTGTACTCTTTCATTATAGCAACTCTGCCAATGTGATATGCGTCCTCGTTTTCGTCAAAAAACGCCCTCGCACAGCCTATCGGATTGTCGCCGTCAAACATCACAAAATGCGTTGCAACTCCGTCGGTTTCGTCAAATTCATCTTCGAATTTCTGCTCGTCTACAAAAACCGTCTGACGAATATGCATCGCCTCTGAAGGACAGCCGTTTCGATAAGTTTTAATTTCCATTTTTTGCCTCTTTCCGTTTCATATAATCATTTACGGCAAAGAGCAGCTCGTCCACATCAATGTTGTGCACCGTGCACGCCTGGTCGATAGTTTCGCTCACTGCCGACGGACATCCAAGGCAGTGCATTCCGTGACTTGAAAGTATGCCTTCAATGCCCTCGTCAAGCGCCATCGCGTCGTGAATCGTGGTGTCCTTTGTGACGTAATCCGTGCCGTTTTTGCCCTTTTGTGCGCGCGTGCCCATCCAGTTTGCAATGAACACAATTGCAAGGATTATAATAAACAGAACTATATATTTAATCATAATTATCCCTCGAAAGGAACGACGTCCTTTACAGCCTCTTTCGGAGTGATTATTGTGTCGCCGTTGTCTATATCAATCAAAATATACTTGTCATTGCCCATACCGAGCTCCTTCATATAACTGAGCTGACGGTGACCGTGACGGCTCTGAATTCGCTCAACAAGGTCGGCGTGGTCTTTTTCATCAAGTGCATAAACAAGGTCGATTGACGCAGCGTCAACAGCAAGAATATCAACCGATGCAGTGATGCCGATATTCGGTGTAACAACGGGCATTGCGGCGCATCCCTCGCAGTCGCACGATACTGACATATTGCGCAGTACATTGATAAATGTGATGTGCTTCCCAAAGTAGTCGCAGGTAGCCTTTGACGACTCCGCGATTCGTTCCATAAGCTCCTCTTCGGCTATACTCCACATATCGTCGCTGCCCTCGACAGTGTGAATCATTTTTTTGCCGATTCTGCCGTCTGCGCAGCCGATTCCGATGTTCTTGTTTGAACCGCCGAAGCCGCCCATCATATGACCTTTAAAGTGCGTGAGGACAAGCAGCGAATCGTAATTTGTGATGTTTTTACCCATCACCATTTCGCTAAACCACTTGCCGTCTTTAACGGGGAGCGCAACAGTGCCGTCCTCGTCCATAATGTCAACGGGGCAGAAGGTCCATCCGTTGACCTTCAGAGTTTCGCGGTGCTGCTCTGTTGTGTAGCGGTCACCCTCATAATATGTGTTTGTTTCAACAATATTTGCACTCGGAAGCTGCTTTTCAATAAGATTTTTAACCCATTCACGCGGAATAATGTTCGGTCCGTTTTTCTCACCTGTATGCAGTTTTATTCCTACCTTGCCTGTAATGTTACCGCTGACTTTTTTATAGATTTTTTCAAGTCCTTCGGGTGACAAATCTCTTGTAAAATACACAATCGACTCATTGCCGCTTCGTTCCTCCATAGGAACATATCTGTTGCCGCCTGTTCCCGGTACTTTTTTTCTGATATCCATTATTTGTTCCTCTCTTTTTGCCTTTTTATTCTTTTGATTTTATTTTCGGAAAATCTTTCAAGATAATTCATAATAACCATTATTATCATTAGCATCAGCATCATAATCATTGCGCCTGCTGCGATGTCAGTCATATAGTGTGCGCCGCGAATAAGCCGTGTGATTCCGACTGTAAGCGTGTACGCAAAGCCAAGCAAAAAAGCCGGAGTGAAAAAACGCTTTGCGTGTTTTGCTTTGCTCACAAGCATCGGCAGCAGCATCGAAAAGCACGCCGCGGCAGTGTGCCCCGACGGGAACGATTCGGGCTCGCTGTAAATACCGTAATCGTTTCCGATTTTATACCACGGGGTGTAGGCAAAAAAATCTGTTTCGCCCACCCATTCCTTTGGCATTTGGCTGTTGCCGCGAGCGGTCATTCCGTTTGCGTCAATAAGCCCGTGCGAGTACGCAACCATCTCTCTGAAACGGATGCGGTGAAAATGCTCCTTGAGCATATTTATCACATTGCTGCCCTGATACATCAGAAGTCCTGCAATTGCCATAAATTCAAGCACCTTGAGATGCTCTCTTTTTACCTTGCGCAGCAGCACAACAACTACTGCTGCAAGTGCGATGCGGGCAACTGTCCACACCGTGACTGCAATCCATTTCGCAGCGCCCTTTGCAACAATTAAATCCTGCAAATTGCCGCCGAGCGACTGACCGAGTATAAAATTCAGGAATTCGTTACTGCCCTCAAAAGCACCGTAGCAGAACAGCGCATATATAGTAATATGTATAATAAATAAAATACATTTTATTACACTGATTCTCCGCAGCTTTCCGATAAAGGGCAGAAACGACTGCGCAATATCGAGCGCATCGTCAAATTTGTGATATGCCGCAAGCAGCACGCTGTACGCAAACAGGCACAGGCAGTGCACGGGGAACATTCCGTATTTTTCAGCAAAAAGCGCAAACGAATTTTGATAGTCAAACAGCTTTTTGTCGATTTCAAGGTCGTTCGGAGTGCCGATTATCATCAGTATCCCAAATGTAAGAAAAAACAGACAGTACAGAATAGTTTTCTGTTTTGTCAATGAAATATCTAATCTTTTCACAGTATCACCGTGTAATATTATAACATTATGTTTAACCTAAATCAATTGCACAGTTACATTTTTTGTGTTATAATTAGTTGACTAAAAATAGGGAGAATAATTATGATTGCTTACGAACAAGTTGAAAGTTATATGAAGGAGGTCGGGCTGAAGTATATCAAAACAGCCAACGACTTTATTGCGGGGCTTGCTGTCAGAACCGACAAGCAGTATGCCCAGGATATGGCGTATGAGCTCAACTCACGCGGCGAGGGCGCACCGGTTGACAATGCGCATTTTTACGAACTGAAAAACAGGTCGCTTGACGGTTCGGTTTATGTTTCGGCAGCATTTGACGGCGGCGTTTTCAGACATATAGGCAACCTTGTTATTGACAACGCTGACCTTTTCGGCGACAGCGTGCTTGATTTGTGCTGCGACTGCGGAATTGTTACCTGCTTTATGGCAAGGCAGTTCCCTGAAAAGAAATTTGTCGCTATCGACATCAACGAGGGCGCAATTGAAAACGCAAAGGAGCTTGCCAAAAGGCTTGGAGTTGAGAATGCGGAGTTTATTACCGCAGATGTTTTTGAACTCGACCTCGGCGAAAAATTTGACTGTGTCACATCGTTCAGAGCGCTGCTCGACGCGTGCGAGCTGAAAACGCAGGGGCTTAACTTCCTCGGCTACCGTCCTGACAGGGAAGAAACATACAAAAACGCCTTCCTTGATTTTGCAAAAACCGTGGCAAAGCATCTGAAAGAAAACGGAAACGTTATCAGTGTTGAAAGATATACTGCCGAATACGGCTGGCTCGGATGGATGCAGGCGCTTTCTGAATGCGGTATTAATATGGATGCTGCAAAATGCGAGCAAATGCAGGCACAGGATATTTCAGGAACAAAGGATTATTCTGTTACCTTTGCAGGCTTTAACAAGACTGACGCTCCGCTTGACACCTTTAACGATGTTCTGTCGCGCAAGTTCAAAAGCGGCACCGGCTACGACGGCGGTATGGCAGAATTTGCCCTTTACTACGACAGCGAGGGTGAAATTGAGTTTATCGATATTATAAAGGGCAGACGCACAATTCACCAGTTTGCATTCGCAACTGCGAAAAACGGCAAGCGTATGTTTTTTGATGCGGCAAATAACAACCGCAAAATAAAATATTATAACGAAAAGAAAGAGGACAGGATGCGTGCCGACTTTGAGGCAAAACTGAAGCTCTACGACCCGGAAACATTTAAAATAGAAAAATACAGCAAACAGGTCTAATAGACATCAGTCGTGAATATACATATAACGAGGATGAGAGCTCCAAGCCTCAAATGTAAACTTTTTGTAAATAATTGAATTCTGTCGCATATTTTTGGATTTTTGTTGTTGCAATTGTACAAAAACGCTGTTCATAATTTGTTAAAGATTAACGAAAATGGGCGCATTTAACAAAATTATATTGTAATTATCAAAAGAAATTGTTATAATTTGCTTGTAAACAGGGGTTTTATACCTCGTTTGCAGACAGAATCCGGCGATATGTGAAGGAACTGTAACAATGATATTCAAAATTATCGTATCTCTTATATACGGAGTTGGTTTGGGAGTTGTGACAATTCCGCTGTCGAAAAAGCTGGCTCTATCCAGAACGGAGGACCCTGCGGAGGTCGCACCGGTTAACAAAGCCTGGGTCAAGGTTTTGTCAGTAGTGCTCGGACTTGCAGCATCATTCGGCATTATGTTCACTGCGGATTCACCGGACTTGTACATTAGAAATTTACTTCTTTTAATTCCCATTTTTGCATTGTCATTTGTTGATGCAATGGTCAGGAAAATTCCAAACTCCTGCCTGCTGTCAATGCTTGTTATAGAATTAGTATATGTAATATATTATTGCATTGCCAACAAGACGATGGAAATATTACCAAGTATATTTATCGGCTTTTTTGTCGGAATGGTTGTATGCTTAATCCCCAGCATACTCAAGATTCCTATGGGCGCCGGTGATATTAAATACAGTGGCGTTATCGGTATCTGCCTTTATGCGACAGGCTATTTTCAGTCGATGGTCATCATGGCAATACTTGTTGCTTTATTCTATGTTTACCTCAAGCTTACAAAAAAAGGCGGAATGAAAACGCAGGTTCCTATGGGTCCGTTTCTTTCAATCGGCACCGTGGTTACAATGTGCTTTTCCGTTTTCAGTTTGTTCGGCGTAGACATGATGATTTAAAACAGGAGAGTATATATGGAGTTTTTTAGGGATGAAAACGG
>CAMPBI010000089.1 GCA_946637545.1 uncultured Clostridia bacterium
TTTCAACATTTTCTTGAACACTGTATAATGTAAAGTACAAGTGCTTTACAGGTTGCTAGGATTTATATTCGCTTTTTGCATATCCGAAATCTGAATATTATTCAAAATTTCTGAATAATTTTATTAATTTACAACACAAAAGACGGACGTTAACGTCCGTCTTTTGTGTTACCATTCGCTCTTTGTGAAGGAGCGGATAACGTTTGTAACAATATTGTCGCGCTTGAAGCCTTTCCCTTTGCCCGAGCGCTTCTGTTCGGTGTATCTGCCCGCCTGGATTGTAACAAAGTCAGCCTTGTCAATTATCTTTTCAATCGGCGCAGCCTTGATTGCGTCAATATCGCGCACCGTATCGGTCAGACCTGTTGCAAGCCTCGTGTTTGAAAATCGCTTAACTGCAGTCATAGCAAGTACAACAACGCGATTTTCCTCGGGGAAGGTTACGGTTTTGCAGCCTCTCACATCAAGCTCATATATAAAGAAATACGCCCTTTTGTTTGCCAGATTTCCTTCGGGGTGATGCGTGTGTGTAAATTCAAGCGCCACCTCGGCGTCCTTGATTTTTGCCTTTTGGTCAAGTCCTTCCATATCCCACATACCGACAGGCTCTGTCATCGCGTGCACAGTGAGTTTGCGTTCCTTGCGGTCTGTTAAAACTGTTATATCCCTGTCTGCAATTGTGCTTGCGGCGAGCATATACAGCTTTGTGCAGGTTTTCGGAACCTCAATTTCCTGTCCGCGCATTATGAACACATTTTTTGTCATATCCGCATTTGGAAGTCTGAAAGGAATGTTATTAACGGTAACGCTGTCGTCGAGCATTTCGTCAGGCAGGGAACAGCCGCTGCCCTGCAGAATAACATTAACCTTATATTCGTCCTTTGTGATACCCTGACTGTTATACTCAAGGTCAATTATTTTAAATTTCTCATGCGCAGTCTTCTGCTCGGTTTTCACCGTCAGCTTAAAGCTCTTAACCTCAAACGGCTTGATGTCAAATGTGAGCGAGCCGTCTTCAAGCTTTGCATTTCTTATTACTTCTTCCTGCGCGTTGATTTCATCAGCGCTTATAATATCGCTCATAAGCGAGATTTTAACACCCTTGCGCGCCTTGCCGCAGCCCTCGTTAACACGGATTACAATTCCGCTTCCGTCCTCTGCAAGCTTCATAGCACGAAGCAGAACGCCTTTGCTGCTGATTTTAAACATCGACTGCGACGATTCGAGCGAACCTTCACGTCGTGAGCTTGTCTGAAATGCACATAGTTTTTTACAAAAACTTTCTGCGCCAAGCTGCGTGCCGGATGCAACAGCGCCCTTGTGAGCATAAATTCCAAATGAAAAAACATTTCTGCCGATATCCTGCAAATCCTGACGCGCGTCCTTGGTGAACGCACCTGCAGGCGTGTGCAGACAGGTAAGACGAAGCGTGTTGTTGTCAGGCTTATCCCATCCGTATTTGCAGTCCGAGAAAATACTTACGCCAAACGAGCCGCTTTCGTCAGTGATGTCTGCCCATTTCTGCGCAGGAACTTCATAAAGATTGTCAGTGTTAGTGCGGCGCTTGATGTAGCCAAGACCCAGGTCGTACGATGCAACAATATTTTGGCACTTAACAGGGAACTGCGCTTTGAGCATTGTCCTGCGCTCCTGCCAGTCAATAAAGTTGTCAACTCTTATAACATCGCTTTCGCTGCAAAGCGAAACAACCTGCTCAATCCGCGAGTGCTCAATGTGGCGAATGACCTTTATTGCAACGCGTGCCGCACCGTTTTCAACCACCTCAAATTCGGGAGTGTTGGCAAAAGCGAACGGCTCTGCGTCAATCTCGTCCTTCCTCATTTCCCAGCTTGGGTAGTTGATTTCGCCAAGGTCGCGAAGCGCTGCAAGCTTAATCGGCTTTTCCAGTAGCTCTGTGTCGAGCGCCTTGTCGTAAATTGAGCCGATGTCGCCGTTTCGGTTGAATCTTATGTGATAGCGGCTGTTGTGCATCTCGTGCTCATTAACAGCAAGATCAGTGTCTTTTGAGAATGCTTTTTCTGCCTTTCTTACATCGTACACGCGGTAGCCGACGCCTGGCACGTCTGCAATGAATACAATGTCAAACTCCTTGCCCTGCTTGCGCACAATCTGGCTTGGAACCTCTTTGCCGTTGTTATCATAAACAGCAATGTTCTTTGCATTGTGCGAAAGTTTTATGTGCGCTTCAACAGCCTCCTTGCGCCTGATGGCAACGGGGTTGTTCACAACAACTGCACACTCCTGACACCACGAGGTGTCAAGCTCATTTGCAATCGCTCCGACAGCCGCTTCGTACTCGCCCTTGAACTGTGAGAGCGAAACAAAGTAGTCGTTCCAGCTGTCGTTATACACCTTCATTGTCGAAGTGCCGGGGATGTCGTCGTGAAACTGATGAGCTATAACGCGCTTCCACGCCGAGTCGATTGTTGCTTTAGGGTATTTATACGACGTGAGCAGGCTTGCCGCAACTGCAGACTTTTCGCAGTAGTCGGCGAGAATCTCGTTTTGTGAGTTGAGCCTTTTGCTCATTGCTCTTGACGTGTAGCCGCCAGCGCCGTGCGAGCGCATAAGCAGTTCACCGTTGTGAACAGGAAGCCCCGCTCTTTCAGCCTTCGGCAGCTTTTCAAGGTCGTTAAATATCTGGTCAGTCGACGCTGAAATTATTTTAGTATTTTTGTCAAGCTTGTTGTCGTATACGCTTGCATTCAGGTTTTTTGCACTTTCGTCATCGGGAGCACCGCCCCAGTCACCTGTGCCGAAAAGACAAGAGGTCCACGGCAAATTGTAGTTGATTCCGTTGTCAGCAAGCTTGCCGATAACACGCATATCGCCTCTTATGTCGCCGTCAAATTTGTGACGGTAAGACAGGGGATTGAGGTTTGCAAAAACCTCGCTGCCGTCAACGCCCTTCCATATTCCTATGTCAAACGGACGGGGAATAGCAGCACCCCATCCAAGCTTTTGTGTTGTAAATCCGTTCAGCCCCGCGTGCTTCATAATTGAAGGCAGCGCCCAGCCGAAACCGAAACAGTCGGGAAGAAAAATATCGGTTGATGTTTTGCCGAATTTCTCCCTGAAATATCTGTTTCCGTACAGAATGTTGCGGAAAATTGCTTCAGGCGAGGGGATGTTAACATCCCCGTTTTCGTATTCCGAACCCGAAACATTCCATCTGCCTTTTGCAATATAATCCTTGAGCTGCTCAAAAGCCTCGGGGTAAAATTCCTCGATGAGCGCATAACGGTAAGCGCCCTCGAAGTTAAAACGGTACTCGGGGTATTTTTCGATTAAATCAAAGTTTTTTGCAAGCGTGTCGGGCAAAAATTCCTCAATTGTTTTCGGCAGCTCCCAGCGCCATACGGTGTCGAGGTGAGCTGTCGAGGTCGCGTATACTCTGTTTTCAGCCATAGTAAAATCTCAACTAATTCTTTTCAATAATTTCGTATGTGAATTCGTACTTTTCCTGAAGTGCCTTTACCTTTTCTTCATTGTCCTCAATGAAGGTTTCTGTGTAAACGCTTTTGCCGTCCACACTGTAATCCTTTACAATCTGATTGAGTTCAGCCCACGCCTGCTTTTCAAGCGGGTAGCCATCCTCAAACTTGATTAAAAACTCTCTGTGCTTCGGAATTCTGACTTTCATAATTGATTAATCCTTTCCAAACTTTTCAACTATTATATATTTTAAAATAAAATATTTCAATAGATAATTGCAAATTTATTTGTCTGTTTTATATATTCATAATTTGTTAAAAATTGCATAATTATTATTGCAAAAACTCTTGACAACATTGCAGATTTGATGTATATTAAAGATGTTGTTATATGCAAAAATGTATGTAGCAATCTGTTGTATGCCACATCTTGATTTGAGTAGAGACGAATCAAGGGAGATGTGTGGTCAATTTTCGCAGCAGATAATTAAAACAGCTGGGTAAGGGTAGTATCTTGTTTTCAAGTGCTACTCTTTCCTGCATTTTAGGGGAAAATAATTTGAAAAAATACCCTTGACAAACGCAAATAATCTGTTATAATGATATAGCACCTAAACGGAGCGAATATATATCGCGGGGTAGAGCAGTTGGTAGCTCGTCGGGCTCATAACCCGGAGGTCGTAGGTTCGAGTCCTACCCCCGCAACCACAAAACAAAACCACCCAGACGGGTGGTTTTAGTTTTTGTCGGGAGGCAGGACTCGAACCTACGACAAGCTGCTCCAAATCTGTGATTTGGGAGAAAAGGTCCGGTGGACCTTTTCGTAGCAGGTTGCAGACAACTGTGGAAAAATTTATTATAGTTGTGTGTAACCGCAGACGCGTTGCCTGTTGTACCCCCGCAACCACAAAACAAAACCACCCAGACGGGTGGTTTTAGTTTTTGTCGGGAGGCAGGACTCGAACCTACGACAAGCTGCTCCAAATCTGTGATTTGGGAGAAAAGGTCCGGTGGACCTTTTCGTAGCAGGTTGCAGACAACGCCTTATAGTATATTTCTTATCTCAAATATTATAAAATCATAACTATCTATACCTATCTTCACACAGTTGTAGTATGTACTGTAACTGTGTGTTTTTATCTATTTAATAATATCACATATTATAGCGAGCATAGGATTTGTACTGCCAAATCCGAAAAAAACAGACCGAAAGAGAATCAGTCTGTAATAATGAAATATTGCTGATGCAATATGAAATAATTTGCTAATGCAAATTGTGAAATATCTCGCTTTGCTCGATATGAAATTAAATTAATCCTACATACGACGCAGGAGTATTTCATTGCGAAGCAATTTCATATTCCGAAGGAATATTTCTTTAATCCGCAAGGATTAATTTAATTGGGAGAACCTTCTTTACGAAGGTTCTCCCAA
>CAMPBI010000090.1 GCA_946637545.1 uncultured Clostridia bacterium
GCTAAATTTTGGAGGTAAAAAATATGATTTCAGCAGGTGATTTCAGAAACGGCGTAACTTTTGAAGAGGACGGAAACGTTCTTCAGGTTATCGAATTCCAGCACGTAAAGCCGGGCAAGGGCGCCGCTTTTGTAAGAACAAAGACAAAGAATGTTATCACAGGCGCAGTAACAGAAAAGAGCTACAACCCGTCAGCAAAGTATCCCACTGCTTATATTGAAAGAAGAAATATGCAGTATTCCTACAACGACGACGGTATGTATTACTTTATGGACAGCGAAACATTTGATATGATTCCTGTTGCAGAAAAGGACCTTCCCGACTCATTCCGCTTTGTTAAGGAAAACGAGGAGTGCAAGATTCTTTCATACAAGGGTAATGTTTTCGGCGTTGAGCCGCCAACCTTTGTAACACTTGAAATTACTCACACAGAGCCGGGCGTAAAGGGCAACACAGCAACAAACACTCTCAAGCCTGCAACTGTTGAAACAGGCGCAGAAATCAGAGTTCCGCTCTTCATCAACGAAGGCGATATGATTCGTATTGACACCCGCACCTGCGAGTATATGGAAAGAGCATAAACATTGATCGAGCCTTAAGGCGAGAAACTTATATGGCCCCTTTGTCAAAGGGGGCTGGCGCCGAAGGCGACTGGGGGATTATCTCTTAATTAATATATAGTATGAAAGAATCGACAATCCCTCCGTCTGCTACGCAGCCACCTCCCTTTAACAAGGGAGGCAATAATGATTAATGATTTTTATGGAGTGAAATACTATGGATACAATCGAAAGCTTAGGCTATCTTAAAGGTCTTATTGACGGTCTTGACCTTGACGATAACAAGAAAGAGACCAAGGTTTTTAAGGCAATTATTGAGGTTCTTGAAAATATGAACAGCGACATCGACGCCGCTTACGACGATATGGAAGATATGGCGGAGCAGCTTGATGTTATCGACGAGGACCTCGCTGACCTCGAGGAATATGTTTACGACGATGACGACGAATGGGACGATTACGACGAGGACGAGGAGTTTGAAATCGAGTGTCCGAATTGCGGCGAAATCATCGGAGTTGACGAGGAAACAGTCCTCAGCGGCGACGGAATCGAATGTCCGAATTGCGGCGAAAATCTCGAATTTGAGGTTGAGTTTGAAGAGGACGACGAAGACGCAGAATAATTAACAAAAGAATCCCTGCAGGGCTTTCCCGGCAGGGATTTTTGTTTTGTATGCGAGGCTTAAAGCTGCAACAATTCAGGATAAAACACAAAACTTGCAACTATAATTATAATATGCTATAATATATCTAATTATACAGATTGGAGTTGTTTATCAATGGCAAAGAAGGGATTTAAAGAATATCTCCCCGTATTAATACCGCTTATTGTGGCAATAGTTGTAGTGAGCACGCTCGCAGTTTCGGGCAAAATCACAAGCAAAACTGCAGAAAGCGCTCAACCCACAGTTACGCAGGACGCGGCTGTTGAAGAGGTTGACGACACGCCGAAGGACTCAAAGGTAACAATCGTTGCAGTGGGCGATAACCTTATTCATAACACACTGATTGACTCGGGCAAGCAGCAGGACGGCTCGCTTGACTACAATTCGTTTTATGACGAAATAAAAAAGTATATCGAGCCCGCAGATATTGCTGTTATCGACCAGGAAACAGTGCTTGGCGGCAAGGATTTTCCGTACACGGGCTATCCCGTTTTCAACTCACCGTGGGAAATCGGCGAGGCTGCTATCAACGCAGGCTTTGATGTGTTCACCTGCGCAAACAACCATATTCTTGATATGGGCAGCAAGGGTATTGAAAACGAGCAGAAATTCTTTTCAAAGTATCCCGAAATTGTTCAGATAGGCACCAACGCAAGCGAGGACGATTACAACAAAATCACTTATTACGAAAAGAACGGAATCACTTTTTCGCTGCTTAACTATACTTACGGCACCAACGGAATTCCGCTTCCCGAGGACAAGCCGTATATTGTAAATATGCTTGACAAGGAAAAGGTCACCAAGGACATCAAAGAGGCTCGCAAAAACTCTGACGTCGTTATGGTATTCCCGCACTGGGGAACAGAAAACAGCCACGATGTGAACGAACAGCAAAAGGAGTATGTTAAACTGTTCTCCGACCTTGGTGTTGACATTGTAATCGGTTGCCATCCGCACGTGCTGCAGCCTGTTGAGTGGGTTACTAACAAGGAAACAGGCAAAAAGATGATAGTTTACTACTCGCTCGGCAATTTCATCAGCCATCAGATTAATCTTTATCAGATGTGCGGCGGTATGGCAGAGGTAACAGTCGAACGCAAAAACGGCGAAATCCAGGTTACAAGCGCAAAGCTCGCACCCGTAATTGACTATTACACTAATGTGGGCGGAAGATATGAATTTGACGTTTTCAAGCTTTCTGATTACAATAATGAGCTCGCTGCAAAGCAGGCGCAAAGCGGCGCAACGGTAGAGTATTTCACCAAGCTGTCAAAGGATGTAATCAGCGAAGAATTTTTGGATATGGATTAATGTTCGAGCGAAGCGAATAACTAACCCTTGAGTCAGAATTGTATTCGGGACACAAGGCAAAAAATTAAGTTTTAATGGAGGTATGTGCCTTTATGGGCAGTGGCAGTCTGAAACGATTATTCAGAAGAGAAAGTTCAACAGAGGAAGAAATCAAACAGCTTGTTGACGAGGACGAGGGCGAACTCGAAAAGTCAACCCGTGAAATGATTAATAAAATTTTTGAGTTTGACGATTTGGTGGCAGGCGATATTATGACGCACCGCACCGACATTGTCGCAGTGCCCGACAGCGCGTCGCTTTACGACGTGGCAAAAGCGTCGATTGACGAGGGCTGTTCAAGAATTCCTGTTTACAAGGAGGACCTTGACAATATTCTGGGCATAATTTATGTAAAGGATTTGCTCAAATTTGTCGGAACCAAAATTCCCGAAAAAGAGTCGCTGCGTGATTTTATCCGTGAGCCGCTCTACGTTCCCGAATCAATACCGTGCGGCAAGCTTTTTGCCAAGATGACGGAAACGCGTATTCAGCTTGCTATCGTTGTTGACGAATACGGCGGCACGGCTGGACTTGTAACGCTTGAGGACATCATCGAAGAGCTTGTAGGCGAAATTGAGGACGAGTACGACGAGGAGGAAGAAAGCATCAAAAAACTCGACGACTCAACTTATATCTTTGAGGGCGTTACCGAGATTGAGGATGCGGAGAAAATTCTTGGCGTTGAGTTTCCCGAGGGCGATTTTGACACGCTCGCAGGCTTTGTAATCAACAAACTCGGCTATCTTCCCGGCGATGACGACAACGCCGTTGTCGAATACGAAAACCTCACAATCACCGTTATCGAGGTAACCGAGCGCCGAATTGAAAAACTGAAGGTTGTTATTGGATAATATATGGTAGAACAAAAAATCACTATTGAAAACACTGAACAGGCGCTGACTCTGTTCGGCTCGTTTGACGAAAATATCAAAATGATTGAGCGCGAATACTCGGTTTCAATTGTGTCGCGCGGCAGCGAACTGAAAATTCTCGGCGACGACGAGGATGTAAGCAAAGCAGTACGTGCGATTAATTCGCTGCTTGTGATGATTAACAAGGGCGAAACGCTCACCGACCAGAACGTACGCTATGTGCTGTCGCTTGTCAACGAAGGGCACGAGGACAAGCTTGCAAATATGACGAACGACGCTATCTGCATCAGCTCAAAGGGCAGACCGATTAAACCGAAAACTATCGGTCAGCGCAAGTATACCGAGGCGATTGCAGACAACACAATCACCTTTGGCGTAGGTCCGGCGGGTACGGGTAAAACCTATCTTGCCGTTGCAATGGCAGTAACTGCGTTCAGAGCGAAAGAGGTCAACAGAATCATTCTCACTCGCCCTGCCGTTGAGGCAGGCGAAAAGCTCGGATTTTTGCCCGGCGACCTTCAGAGCAAGGTTGACCCGTATCTCCGTCCGCTGTACGACGCGCTGTTTGAAATGCTCGGCGCAGAGAATTTTCAGCGTTATCAGGAGCTTGGCAGAATTGAAGTTGCGCCGCTTGCGTATATGCGAGGCAGAACGCTTGACGACAGCTTTATTATTCTTGACGAGGCGCAGAATACCACGCCCGAGCAGATGAAGATGTTTTTAACCCGTCTGGGCTTTCGTTCAAAGATGGTTGTCACCGGCGACATCACGCAGATTGACTTGCCCGACGGCAAAAAATCAGGGCTCAAAACAGTTCTTCGTATTTTGAAGGATGTTGACGATATTTCGATTATCAGATTTAATCAAAAGGATGTTGTCCGTCACAGACTTGTGCAGGACATCATCAAAGCATATGAAAAATATGACGAGGAGAAAGGCAAAAAGTGACTCAGGTAAAAGTAAGAATCTCCAACGATCAGAAAGAACAGCGCATACCCTCCGGTATCCGACTTTTAATCCGCCGCTGCTGCCACGCAGTGCTTGAGGAAGAAAATTTTGACGGCAACGCAGAGGTTAGCGTGCGGTTTGTGGACAACGATACTATCCACGAACTCAACAAACAGTTCAGAAATATTGACAGACCGACAGACGTTCTGTCATTCCCGCTTGGTGAAAACGGCGTTTACGACACCGACCTCACCACCGGTGCAAAGCTGCTTGGCGATATTGTTATATCGATTCCCAAAGCAATGGAGCAGGCAGAGGAGTACAACCACTCGCTCCAGCGCGAAATAGGATTTTTGACAGTGCATTCGATGCTGCACCTCCTTGGCTACGACCACGAAAACGGCGGCATTGAAGAGGTACATATGCGTGAAAAAGAGGAAACCGTCCTCACCAAAATCGGACTCAAAAGAGATAATTCGTATTATATGGAAGG
>CAMPBI010000091.1 GCA_946637545.1 uncultured Clostridia bacterium
GAACGAAAGTTTACTGATTGGGGGTTTTAATTACAGTTTTGGATTGATGCAATTATTTACTGATTCAAGATGCATCGATTATATTGTTGACACGATAGCATATAAGTGATATAATCACAATAGATAACATATGTTGCACAACAAAAGTTGCAATTACACAAGGGGAGTTTATATGCCGCCGAAAGTAAAATTTCAAAAGGAAGAAATTATAGAAGCTGCTGTCAATATTACAAGAGAAAAAGGCATTTCTGCTGTAACTGCCCGTGAGGTAGGCGCCGTGCTAGGCGTTTCCTCACGTCCGCTTTTTACCTATTTTGATACCGTAGATGAATTGAAAAGAGAAGTATTTGACTATGCCAAAAAGCTTTATCAGGATTATGTAAAAGAAGGATTGACTGCCGAGATACCATTCCTCGGAGTAGGACAAAATTATATCCGTTTTGCCAAAGAGGAGCCGGAGCTGTATAAATATCTCTTTTTGAATCCGCCTGTCGGTGTAAACGGCAGTGCTATGGAGGTCTTAAGACTCTCTCAAGAGCTGGTGCGTGAATCGCTGATGCGGATTTATCATATGGACGGCGATACGGCGGATAAATACTTCCGCGATTTATGGCTTGTTGCGTACAGTCTTACAACGCTGATTGTAACGGGAAATTGTCCCTATACCGATGAGGAAATCAGCGCGCTGTTCACGGAATTCAGCGTGTCCATCTGTAAAGCGTATAAGGAAATCCCCGGGCTGCCCGAAGGCAATTTCGATAAGGATGCGATTTTTAGGGCGATTATCAAAGAGTAGTGCGGAGGTAAAAATATGCTGATGACAAAACGATTAATTCTTCGCCGATGGGACGAGGACGACGCGGAGGATTTATTCCGGTATGCCAAGGACCCCGAGGTTGGTCCCGCCGCAGGCTGGAAGCCGCACGCAAGCGTGGAGGAAAGCCGCGAAATTATCCGAAATGTATTGAACGGACCGGAAGCCTATGCCGTGTGTCTTAAAGAGGACAGTACACCTATCGGCGCGATTGAGCTGATGCTCGGCGGTTCGTCAGTCAATAGATTAAATAACGCAGACGAATGCGAGCTCGGCTACTGGATTGCCAAGCCGTTCTGGGGACAGGGAATGATTCCCGAAGCGGCACGTGAAATGCTGCGCTGCGCCTTTGAGGATTTGCATATGAGCAAGGTCTGGTGCGGCTATTATGACGGTAACGAAAAATCAAAGAGAGTGCAGGAAAAGCTCGGCTTCAAATATCAGTATACAAAAGACGATGTATTTGTCCCCGCTTTTAACGAAACGCGCACGGAGCATATGTCCTGCATAACAAAAGAGGAATGGAAAAATGAATTACAGAATCGTTGATAAAAGCACCTATTACCGCAAGGATACCTACCGCCGTTTTACCGAGGATTGCAAGTGTTCAACGTCTATGACGGCGCGCATTGACGTAACCGAGCTTGTTGAATTTTCAAAAAAGACGGATACAAAATTCTATCTGAATTTTCTCTATCTTCTGTCGAAGGTACTCAACTCTCGCGACGATTATAAAATGAATTATAGGTATAAAACGGATACGCTCGTCTGCTATGACGTGATTCATCCGACGCACTATGTATTCCGTGAGGAAACAGAAACCTGTACGCCCGTATATAGCAAATACTGCGAGGATTATCAAACCTTCTATCATAATGTCCGTGTGGATATGGAGAAGGCGAAGGCATCGAATGAGCCCGCCGTCTATGACGAAAGCCATCCAAACTGGTTTGACGCGTCTTATCTTCCGTGGGTGTCTTACGATTCGCTGCATATGGAGCTGCCCGACGGCTATCTCTATTTCCCGCCCGTTGTTCACTGGGGCAAATACAGAGAAGAAAACGGCAGGCTTATGATGCCCGTCACCGTCAGAATGAATCACGCCGTTGCGGACGGCTATCTGATTGCCAAGGTGTTTGACCTGCTGGAAAAGGAAATGAAACAGTTAATCGGTAATGAGTAAAGGAGCGAGATTATGAACAGTAACGCAGTGCTTGAAATAAAGCATTATTCAAAGACTTACGGAAAAGGAAAGAAAGCCGCTGACGATGTTTGCCTAACGGTTGAAAGCGGCGATATTTACGGCTTTATCGGTCATAACGGCGCAGGTAAATCAACTACAATCCGCGCTGTTGTGGGTGTGTTGGATTTCACTGAAGGCGACATTTTTATTGACGGTCATTCGGTTAAGGATGAGCCGATGGCTTGCAAAAAAGTAACGGCATATATTCCCGACAATCCCGATTTGTATGAAAATCTGACAGGTATTCAGTATCTGAACTTTATTGCAGATGTTTTTGGAATCGGTGCTAACGAGCGACAGGAAAGTATTAGAAAATACGGTGATTTGTTTGAGATTACAGATTCCCTCGGCGACCTTATCAGCTCCTATTCCCACGGTATGAAGCAGAAGGTGGCAATTATCTCTGCGCTGATTCATCAGCCGAAGCTGCTTGTGCTCGACGAGCCGTTTGTGGGACTTGACCCGAAAGCGAGCTTTACGCTCAAAGAGCTTATGCGCGAGATGTGCAAGGACGGAACTGCCGTTTTCTTTTCAACTCATGTGCTTGATGTGGCGGAAAAGCTTTGCAACAAAATTGCGATTATAAAGCACGGCAGGATTATTGCAAGCGGCAGTATGGAAGAACTGACAAAAGGACACTCGCTTGAGGAAACCTTCCTGGAGGCTGACGATGAAAAATAATGCTCTGCTTTTAAAAACGCTGCTTCTGTCAACAAGCCAGATTAATATTTATAAGCATACAGACGACCAAAAGAAACGCAAAAGAATTGTCAGCGGATTTATCGGTGCAACCGTAATTTACATAATGATAATGTTTTACAGCGTGTCGATGTGCATAGGCTACGGGCAAAACGGCTTGATTGATTCAATGCCCGTAATGTGTGCGCTGACTGTAAGCCTTCTTGCCTTTGTGCTTGCGCTGTTTCGCACAAACGGTTATCTTTTTAACTTTAAGGAATACGATATGCTGATGTCGCTTCCGTTTGAAGCAAGAACAGTTGCAGGGTGCAAGTTTTTATATATGTACATAAAAAGCCTGCCGTGGTTTATCAGCGTTTCGTTTGCAATGCTTGCCGGATACGCACATTTTGCAAAGCCGGAATTCATCGCCGCTTTGCTGTGGATAATTCTTACTTTTCTGCTTCCGATTGTTCCGATGCTGATTGCCGCATTTATCGGTTTTCTGATTGCAAGAATCTCATCAGGCTTCAGAAAAACAAACATTATTCAGACTGTTTTGACAATTGTCTTTGCTCTTTTCTGCTTTTCGCTTCGGTATATTATCGACGGATTGTTCAGAAACGACAAGGTGGATGAAACTCTTGAAACCGCCGCAAAAATGACGGATAACGCCGCGAAGTATTATCTTCCTGCGGGTTGGTTTTCTGACGCGGTCACCAAACTCTCTGTAACGGATTTGCTTCTCCTTGTTTGCGTTAGTGCGGCGCTTTTTGCTGCTGTGTTTTTAGTTGTCGGCAGGTCATACCGCAATATCAATTCCGCACTCAAATCGCACGCAGCGGCAAAGCGTTACCGTATGTCTGACCAAAAGAAAAAGAGCGTGGTAAACGCTATCGCCTTCAAGGAATTCAAGCGAATGACCGGCTCTACAACCTATATGGTAAACGCTGCGATGGGCGACATACTGGCGGTATTAATCGGTGTTGTAACACTCATTATCGGTTTTGACAAAATCGTTGCAATCGTGACGAATAACGCCCCGTTTGACGCTGCAATATTGCAGCCTGCAATTCCGTTTATTATTTACTTTTTTATCGGTATGATGGCAACTACGGCGGCATCGCCGTCGCTTGAAGGCAAAAACTACTGGATTGTGCAAAGCCTGCCGATTGAAAAGAAAACAATTTATCAGGGCAAAATGCTGTTTAATATGTATCTTACGGTGCCGTTTATGCTGTTTGCAACGCTATGCCTTTGTATTTCGGCAAAGGTGCCGGCGGTCAATGCTGTTTTGTATTTGGTTCTGGGCGTGGTGCTTTGTGCATTTTCAACCGCTTGGGGCTGCGTGTGCGGCGTTCGCCATATGCGGCTCGACTGGGAAAATGAGGTTGAGGTCATCAAACAGGGCTCGGCGGTTACAGTCTACCTGCTGCCTAATATGTTTGTTGTTATGGGACTTTGTGCGCTCACGGTATTTCTCGGAACAAAACTTGACCATAAAATAATAACGCTTGCGTTTATTCTGATTGCAGGAGTTCTTGCCGCTATCAGTTATCGCCGCGTGATGAAGCTTTCAAGATAATAAGGAAATAAAAAGGAGAAAAATATGAAAACACTAAACACTATTCAGACTATATCAAAGATTGCAAAAGTAATTAGTAAGATTATCTTTATCTGTTCTATTGTAGGACTGTGCTTTTGTATAGCAGGCATTATCAGCCTTGCAATTGGCACAGAAGGGTTAAAACTCGGCGGAGTTACCATTCAGGGCATATTGCAGGACAAAGGCAATATTTCCGACGGCACACTTTATGCCAGCCTTGCGCGCGCTGCTGTGTACTGTATCGGTACGATAGTTCTTACAAAGCTTTCGGAGCTTTATTTCAAAAACGAGCTTGAAGCAGGCACGCCCTTCACTTTTGACGGCGCAAAAGAAATGCTGCGCCTCGGCATCTTTTCCATTTGCATTACAATCGGACAGGAGATAATCGCGTCAATTGTTTATTCTGTACTGGCAAAAAGTCTTACCGATGTTGCACCTTTGCCTGAAACAGAGGCGTCAGGCGGCGTCGCAATCGGCATTGCACTGATTATTATCAGTCTTATCTGCAAATACGGTGCAGA
>CAMPBI010000092.1 GCA_946637545.1 uncultured Clostridia bacterium
TTCTTCTTTTGTCATCATATTATTTAGGCAAGAGAGCAGGGAAGAGGTTGACAGGAATTCCGGCAAGCCGAGCTTGTCTGTCAGCCTTTTTCTGTTTTCCTTTGCGTTCGGCGTACCCGAAAGTCCGAGCTCAAACAGGTCGGCAGTTGTAATCGGGTTGTCGTTTTGTGACACAGAGCAGGTTACGCCTGCTTTTTTTAATGCTTCAAAAATGACCTCTTTCGTCATACCCTCAACGCCAAGCTTGCCCTCTTTCGACGGTGCAGCCTTACGTCGCTCCTTGCCGTAAATGTCGGGAATGTAAACATTCTTTACCCTGCCTTTAGGCACGGCAGACGCTATGCGGTTTCGTATCATAAAGCCTGCGTGGTCCGAGTCGGTCAGAATAATTATTCCTCGCTCGTCGGCAAGCCTTTTGATAAACTGCAGCTTTTCTCTGTCCTTGAAAATTCCAAATCCGTTTGTTTCAATTATAAAAGCGTCGAGCAGGTTAGAAAGCTTGATTTTGTCGTACTTGCCCTCAACGATTACCGCCTCGTTTAACTTGATTTTTTCCATTACGCGTTCCTCATCATCAGGAGCTTTGCAACGGTCTCCTCAAGCAAAATGTTCTTGTCAATTGAGGTTGATTTGAGCGCCTCGTCTGTTTCGGCAAGCGTATCAATCGCCCAGCGCAGACCGTCAATGCTGACGGTACGGCAGTCGCGTGCGGCATTGCGAATCAAAAACTCTCTGCCCTTGTAGCTGAAATAATCCTTCAGCTCGTTTTCGTTTGCTCCGGCTGCCTTGGCACATTTTACGCGGTACATATCAATGTAGCACGACGAGATTACCGACAGTATTGCAATCGGCTCTTCCTTTTGTGCAAACAGCGTTTCAAGCACTCCGTAAGCGCCTGCGCTGTCGCCGCGAAGAATAAATTTTGACAGGTCGTAAACTCTTGCCTGAAGCGATTTAATCGCAAGGTCGTCAATAACTTTTTTGGTGATTTCACCGCTGCCGACAAACGCACAGAATTTTTCAAGCTCGGAAAAAATTGTCTGAATGTCCGAGCCCACAACGCCGATTATATAACGCGCCAAATTGCTGTCAATAGTGCAGCCGCGCTTTTTTGCAGATGAAACAATCAGCTTTGCAAGGTCGCCCTCGGTGCGCTTTTCAAGATTGACGGCGCTGCCTGCTTTTGCAAAAGCCGTTTCAATCGTTTTCCACTTTGAGCTCTTTTTGGTGTCGACCTCAATGCTGTCGTACCAGAACACAAGCACACAGGTGTCAGGCAAATCCTCAAAGTATTCTTTGAGCGCGTCAATGTCCTTCTGGCTTTTGTCAAGCGGATAGTCGTGCACGAGTACAAAGGTGTACTGTCCCATCATAGGAATCATATCCGCGTCCTGCAAAATGTCGCTGATAGAGGTGTTTTTGCCCTCGTACTGATGAAAATTGAAGTCGGCAAAAGCCTCGTCGACAAGCTTTGATTTAAGCTTGCCGACGTAGAACTCTTTGAGATAGCTTTCCTCGCCGTAAATCAGATAGACATTAGAAAAATTTTCAGTTTTTAGTTGTTCTTTTAACTCTTTTTCTCCGATTTTTGGCATAGCATCTCCGATAATTATGAGTTATGATTTATCATTTATATTTTTTCAATAAGGAACTGACAGGTCAGCTTTTCGCCTGCCTTGAGCTTGTACTTGTCGCGTACGCAAGCCTGACCCGGCATATCGCCGCCGAGTCCCTGCTGAACAGAATCGACTGTTACGGTGATGTTTCCGTCCCTGTTCATTTCGCTGTGGTGCTGTGCAGCGTCAAGCTGTGCAGGCGTGTACGGCAGTGCCGAAAACAGTACCGGCGAGTCGTAGTATGCAGTAACCTTTATTCCTGCGCCCTTCTTGTCTGTCAGCGTGAACGACCTTACATCTGCTCTTGTTGACGACTCCTGCGGGCGCATATATGTGTATTCAAACTTGTCGAGCGGCAGGGTGTATTTGCCGATTTTGTAGCCTGTTTTTCTGTCGGGATACGACGGCGCCTCGCCTCTGCCGTACCAGCTTATGCTGTCAAGCGCTCTGTCAACACCAAATACAAAACCGAAACGCAGCGGGTCAGCCTTTGGCACTGCGCTGTGGAATACTGAAACCTTGCCGTCGCCGAACACGGTGTACGAAACGTATGCGTTTTTAAGATTCGGCACATTCAGCATCACCTTGATTTTGAGCATGCCGTCCTTTTCCTCGGTCTCGGTCTTGATAGCCTTGATTGCTTCAGACGCCTTCTTCCACTTGTAGTACGGATTCATACCGATAAACGGCGGAAGGAAATTGAAAATGTCAATATCATTATCAGTCAGCGCTCTGAAATAATTTGGCTTAATCGGCGCTGTGATGAGCTCCTCGCCGTCAAAGCTGTATTTCGTGATTGCGCCGCCATCAACAGTTATGCTGAAGTTGCTGCCCGTAACCTCAACCCTGTTGCCCTTCTGCTCGAATGCAACGGAGCTTTCACTCGGTTCATAAACAGGCTTTGCGGCGCTCTGAAGAATAAACTGGTCAAACGCGATTTCAGCGTTGCTCTTGAGACCCGGAGTCTTTTTCTTTGTGTGGAACGAAATTGTCAGCACGCACTCCTTGCCCTCGGGGAGAGCGGTGAGGTCGTAGGGAACCTCGATGATTTCCTCCTGCAGCGGAGAGAGCGCAAATTTTTCGAGCTCGCCCGACTGGATTTCGTCGCCCTCGCACTCAATTTTCCACTTGCACTTGTAGCTTGACATATCTGTAAAGAGGAATCGCGAGCGCACCTTGAATCTGCCGGCGCCGAGGTCTGATTCGGTAGTGACAATCGGCTGGTACACGTGCTTAACCTCCCAGAACTGCGGGTGGGGGACGCGGTTTGCGGCGATTACGCCGTTTGCGCAAAAATATGTGTTTGAGCCTGTCATAGCGGTGGTGTTCATTGTTGAATACCAGTGCTTTGGCTCGTCCTTTTCAAAGTCTGTGCCGTAAAGATAATTCTCGTTGCCGTTTTCGTCAACTCTGCGGATAGCCTGGTCAACCCAGTCCCAGATGAAGCCGCCGCACATATTGTCGTACTTTTCAAAGTCGTCCATATATTCCTGAAAATTGCCGAGCGAATTTTCCATACTGTGAGCGTATTCGCACAGCATAACGGGCTTTGTGTACATCTCTTTTGCGATAGGCTTTGAGTCAGCGGCAAGCTGATTTGCTATATTGTCGTAAAGCGAAATTGTAATCGGCTCTCTTTCGCCGAGCTTGCGCATAGTTTCCTCGTCGGGATACATACGCGAAATAACGTCGCTCTTTTCAAAGGTGAAGTCGCCTTCGTAGTGGAACTGTCTTGTGTTGTCAAGAGCGATGGCGGCATTTTTCATTTTCATAAAGTTGTCGCCGTCGCCTGCCTCGTTGCCGAGCGACCACATAAAGATACACGGATTGTTTCTGTCGCGAAGCACCATACGCTCCATCTTGTCAACAGCAAGGTCGGTCCAGAGCGGATTAGAGCCGGGAACGCCCTTGCGGCGAACGCCGTGCGATTCGAGGTCGCACTCGTCCATTACATAAAAACCGTAGCGGTTGCAAAGCTCGTAAAAATACGGGTCGTCGGGATAGTGCGAGGTGCGGATTGCGTTGATGTTGCACTGCTTCATCAAATCGAGGTCCTCAACAAATCTCTCTTTCGGAACAGCCCAGCCGTGGTCGGGGTCAAAGTCGTGACGGTTTGTGCCGCGAAGCATAAGCGGCATACCGTTAAAGAGCAGCTTTTCGCCGACGATTTCAACCTTTTTAAAACCGATGTCGTACGTCTTTACGCACACAACCTCGCCGTCAGCGGTTACGGTCATAATGAGCTTGTAAAGGCTCGGAGTCTCGGCAGACCACTTGCGCGGATTTTTGATGTGCTCGCTGATGTTGATAACAGTCGTTTCGCCTGCAGAAACGGGCATGGAGTTTTCGCCCAGCACCGTTTCGCGCTCTGTTTCGGAAACAATCACTGCCGAAACAGTCGCGTTTACAGGCTTGTCTGAATAATTTTTTATGTAAGCGTCGAGCGAAAGGTCTGCGTCCTTGTATTCGCTGTCAAGGTCTGTCTTAACGAAAAAGTCGCGCAGGCAGGTCTTTGGCTCTGCAAAAAGGTAAACCTCTCTGTAAATACCCGAAAGCCACCACATATCCTGGTCCTCAAGATAGCTTGAAGCGGCGTAGCGGTAAACCTTTGCGGCAACGGTGTTTTCGCCGTCCTTAACAAATGCTGTAACGTCAAATTCGTGCGGCGTCATCGAGCCTGTCGAATATCCCACATACTCGCCGTTAATCCAAACCTCAATCGCGGCTTTGCACGCGCCGAAGTGAATAAAAATCTCTCTGCCGTCAAAATCAGCAGGCAGAGTAAAGCTGCGGCGGTAAAAGCCGATTTCCTGCATTGAGTGGTCAATTTTCGGAATCTGACCCTTCGCGCGGCTGAACACACGCGGAAAAGTGCTCGCGTAGTAGAACGGAGCGCTGTACCCCTCCATTTGCCAAACTGACGGAACAGTGATTTCATCCCAGGCAGAAACGTCAAAACCGTCCTTTTCAAAACCGTCGGGCTGATTGTCAAGTCCGCGCTGCCAGAAGAATTTCCACTTGCCGTCAAGGCTCAATTTGTACTTTGAATTTTCACCCGAAAGCGCGTCGTCGCGGCTGTCAAACGGCATAGCAATAGCGTGACCGTCCTCCTTGTTAACCTTGTACTGCTTCGGGTCCTCCCAAATGTACTTGAATTTCATAATTTTACTCCTTTATACATATTA
>CAMPBI010000093.1 GCA_946637545.1 uncultured Clostridia bacterium
AGTGGAATATGGGCTGGATGAACGATATGCTGCGTTACACGTCTATGGACCCGCTGTTCAGAAAAGGTAATCACAACTGCATTACGTTCAGCTTTTTCTACGCGTTTTCAGAGAACTTTGTGCTGCCGATAAGTCACGATGAGGTTGTTCACGGCAAGGCAAGCCTGCTCAACAAAATGCCCGGCGACTACGATATGAAATTCGATGGTATGAGGCTCTTCCTTGCGTATATGTTTGCTCACCCGGGCAAAAAGCTGTTGTTTATGGGCAGCGAGTTCGGACAGTTTATAGAGTGGAACTACAAGCAGGGGCTTGACTGGCTGCTGCTCGGTTACGAAAAGCACGGCAAGCTAAAGGAATTCACCAGGGAGCTCAACAGGTTTTACAAAACTCACAGCGAGCTTTGGGAAATAGATTACAGCTGGGAGGGTTTCCAGTGGATTTCGAGCGAGGACAACTGCAACAGCGTAATCGCTTTCAGACGAATTAACAAGAACGGCGACGATATCATTGCAGTATTCAACTGGACGCCGAACAGCTTTGACAGCTACAAAATCGGTGTTCCCGAAAAAGGCAAGTACAAGGTTGTGCTTGACACCGCGCTTGAGAAATTCGGCGGAGACAAGCCAAGACTTGCAGGCACTTACAAAACTGTAAGCGAGCCGATTCACGGCTTTGAACAGCACATCGACCTCAAGCTTCACGGACTGTCGGCAATGTATCTGAAAAAGGTTGAGGAAAAGCCCAAATCAAAAGGCAAAAAATAAACATTCAATATATAACGGAGGCTAAATATGAAACATAAAACAGATGTTGTAGCGATGCTCCTTGCAGGCGGACAGGGCAGCCGTCTGGGAGTTCTTACCAAGAGCATTGCTAAACCTGCAGTTCCCTACGGAGGAAATTACAGAATCATTGACTTTCCTCTTTCAAACTGCGTTAACAGCGGTATTTACACCGTAGGCGTGCTCACCCAGTATCAGCCGCTTGTTCTCAACGACTATCTCGGAAACGGACAGCCGTGGGACCTTGACAGAATCAACGGCGGCGTTCACGTTCTTTCGCCTTACGAGGCTATCGGCGGCGCAGAGTGGTACAAGGGTACGGCAAACGCTATTTATCAGAATATTGCGTTTATCGAAAAATATGACCCCGAGTACGTTGTAATTCTTTCGGGCGACCATATTTACAAGATGAACTACGCAAAGATGATTGATTTCCACAAAAAGAACAACGCTGACTGCACAATCGCAGTTCTTGAGGTTCCGTGGGAAGAGGCTTCGCGTTTCGGTATTCTTGCAACCGACGAAAATAACAAGATTTACGAATTTGCAGAAAAACCCGCAGAGCCTAAGTCAAACAAGGCTTCAATGGGCGTTTACGTATTCTCGTGGGACAAACTCCGCAAGTATCTTATCGAGGATGAGGCTAATCCTGATTCGTCAAACGACTTTGGTAAAAACATCATCCCGACAATGCTTGCAGACGACCAGAGAATGTTTGCGTTCCCGTTCAAGGGCTACTGGAAAGACGTTGGTACAATTGACTCGCTGTGGGAGGCTAACCTCGACATCATCAACCCGAATGTTGACCTTGATTTGTCGGACAAGACATGGAAGGTTTACTCGCGTAATCCTATGGCTCCGCCGCATTATATCGGCGAGGACGCCGTTGTTGAAAAGTCATCAATCGGCGAAGGCTGCGAAATTGACGGCACAGTTGACTACTCGGTTGTTTCACCGGATGTTATCATCGAAAAGGGTGCAGAGGTTAAGTACTCTGTTATTATGCCGGGCGCAGTAATCAAGGAAGGCGCAAAGGTTTATTATTCAATCGTTGCAGAAAACGCTGTTATTGAAAAGGGCGCGCAAATCGGCGAAATTCCCGAGCAGCTTGAAAACAGCGAGGACTGGGGCATTGCAGTAATCGGCTCCGGCGCAACAATCACCGAGGGCAAAAAAGTTGCCCCCAAAGAAATGATAGCATCGGGAGAGGAGGTATAAGAATATGAACGGAAAAAAAGTTCTTGGATTAATTTTTGCAAACATCCACGAGGAAGCTCTCGAATCGCTTACTAATATGAGAACAATGGGCTCTGTTCCGTTTTGTTCGCGTTACCGTCTGATTGACTTCCCTCTTTCAAATATGGTTGAAAGCCAGATTTCAAATGTAGGCGTTGTTACAAATTCAAACTTTAACTCACTTATGGACCATGTCGGCACAGGTAAGCCGTGGGACCTTTCAAGAAAAACTGACGGACTTTATCTCCTGCCTCCGTACTCTCTTTCAAACACCACAATGTGGGGCAACCGCATTGACGCGATTTACGGCAATATGAACTTCCTTGACCAGTCAAATCAGGAATGGGTTCTTATGTCGGACTGCTACAATATTATGAATATCGATTTTGAAAAGGTATTTGACGCTCACGAGGAGAGCGGCGCGGCAGTTACAATCGTTGGTGTAAAGGGCAAGAAGCCCTCAAATATGAGCAGTATACTTGTTATGGACGATGTTGCTGCAGACGGCAAGATTAACTCTGCAGTTATCGACCCCGATACAGACGGCGAAGTATTTTACTCGTGCAACATTATTCTTATCAAGAAATATTTGCTGCAGACTCTCATCACAACTGCGCACTCAAAGAACGAGGTTTCGTTCCAGAGAAGCATTCTGATGAACTGCATCAATTCGGGCAAGGCTTACGCTTACGACGCAACGGACTGCTTTATCGGCACTGTTGACAGTGTTCAGAGTTACTACGATATTTCGATGAGCCTGCTTAACAAGGATATAAAGCACAAGCTTTTTGTTAACGACAGACCGATTTACACCAAGGAGCGCGACGATATGCCGACTCTCTACGGTAACGAAGCAAAGGCGAAGAATTCACTTATCGCTGACGGATGCGAAATCAACGGAACGGTTGAAAACAGTATTCTCTTCAAGGGCGTTAAGGTTGAAAAAGGCGCTGTTGTTAAAAACTCAATTCTTATGCAGGATACAGTAATCGGCGAGAATACAAAGGTTAACTACATCATTGCAGACAAGAATGTAAACATCAAATCAGGCGTTGAACTTTCGGGCGCAGAAAACTTCCCTGTCAGCCTTAGCAAAGATACAAGAATCTGATTAAACCCTAGATATTAATAATTGAGAAAGGAGTTACTATGAAGGTATTATATGTTGCTTCCGAGGCACTGCCGTTTATGGCATCGGGCGGACTCGGTGATGTTGCAGGCTCGCTTCCTGTTGCACTGCGCAAGCGCCTTATCGGCTGCCGTGTAGTAATGCCTCTTTACGATTCAATCAAGCAGGAATACAAGGACAAGATGAAATTCATCACCTCAATTTCTGTTCCTGTTTCGTGGAGAAGACAGTACTGCGGAATTTTTGAAGCAAAGCATAACGGAGTAATTTTTTACTTCCTTGACAATCAGTATTATTTCAAGCGCGACGGCATTTACGGTCACTACGACGACGCCGAAAGATTTGCATTCTTTGCAAGAGCCGTGCTTGAGATTATCCCCCACCTCGGCTGGAAGCCGGACATCATCCACTGTAACGACTGGCAGAGCGCACTGACGCCGCTGTATTACAGCTGCTACTATGCTAATCAAATCGGATTTGAAAACATCAAAACTGTTTTCACAATCCACAACATTCAGTATCAGGGCAAGTACGGCGACGAGCTGCTCAACGATGTTCTCGGCATCGCTCCCGAGGATAACAACCTGATTCTTTACGACGGACTTGTTAACTTTATGAAGGCGGGAATCGAGTGCGCTAACAGAGTTACCACCGTTTCACCGACTTACGCAAAAGAAATTCTTGACCCGTGGTTCAGCCACGGACTTGACCCGATTCTCAATCAGAGAAGCTGGAAGCTGTGCGGTATCCTCAACGGTATCGACACCGATAACTACAACCCCGAAACAGACAAAAACATTGCCGCTAACTACAACTCAAAGCATTTCGTTGAGGAAAAGGCAATCAACAAAAAGGCGCTGCAGGAGCAGATGGGTATGGCAGTTCGTCCCGACGTTCCGCTTATCGGAATTGTAAGCCGTCTTGCAGGTCACAAGGGCTTTGACCTTATGAAAGAAGTGCTCGAAAAGAGCCTTTGGGAACGCGATGTGCAGTATGTTGTGCTTGGCTCGGGCGAGTGGCAATACGAAAGCTTCTTCAGAGAGCTGCACGACAAGTATCCCGACAAGGTCGGTATTTGCATCGGCTTTGTTCCCGAGCTTGCGCGCAAGATTTATGCAGGCGCAGATTTATTCCTTATGCCGAGTAAGAGCGAACCCTGCGGACTTTCGCAGATGGTAGCGCTTCGCTATGGCACACTGCCGATAGTTCGCGAAACAGGCGGTCTTAAGGATTCAATTACAGACTGCGGCGACGGCGAAGGAAACGGCTTTACTTTCCAGACATACGACGCATACGATATGCTTGGCGCTATTTACAGAGGCGTTGACGCTTACTACGGCGACAAGGGCATTTGGGAAGCGCTTGTTAAGCGAGCACTTGAGTGCGATATGTCGTGGGGCAAGAGTGCAAACGAGTACATCAAGATGTACAAGGCACTTATGAAAGAATAAGAAATGTCATTTTATGACTCCAAATAGCAAAGGCAAGGACAGGTTAAACCTGTCCTTGTTTTTTCTCTGATTATACAAAACACCGATGGGTTGTCTGATTATACAAAACACCGGCAGGTTACCCTGCCGGTGTTTTTGTTATTTACGAATTTCCGAATCCGTCGTCGTAGCCGGTG
>CAMPBI010000094.1 GCA_946637545.1 uncultured Clostridia bacterium
GTAACCGTTGTATAGATTTTTAATATATGTTAAAATTAATTAGTATATATTTTAGGAGTGAAAATATGCAGGATATTAATGCTATTAAAGAAAGCATTTGTGACGTGTGTCATAAAATGTGGCAGCTCGGATGGGTTGCTGCTAACGACGGCAATGTCAGCGTAAGGCTTGAGGACGGCAGAATTATTGCTACTCCTACGGGAATCAGCAAGTCGTTTATCACACCTGAAAAGCTGATAGTAATTGATAAGGACGCCAATGTGCTCGAGGCAAACGAGGGCTTTCGTCCTTCAAGCGAAATAAAAATGCACCTTCGCTGTTATGAAAAACGCGACGATGTGTTCAGTGTTATTCACGCTCATCCGCCCGGAGCAACAGGCTTTGCTGTGGCGCACAAGGCTATGGATATGTACAATATGATTGAAGATGTCGCAGTAATCGGCTCTGTTCCGCTAACGCCTTACGGCACACCTTCAACTATTGAGGTGCCAAATGCAATTGAGCCTTACCTTGACGAGCACGATGTTATGCTTCTTGAAAATCACGGTGCGCTCGCTGTCGGCAGTGACGTTCTAACCGCATTTTACAGAATGGAAAGCCTTGAGCTGTGGGCAAAAATTACAATTAATGCAGTAATTCTCGGCGGCAGCTTTGACATCAGCAACGATAATATTCAAAAGCTGATTGACCTTCGCGGTTACTACAAGGTAACAGGCAGACATCCGGGACATAAGCTGTATAATCCCGACGACGAAATTCTGCACAAAAAGGGTGAGTAAAATGAAAACGGTTCTCGCTTTTGACTTTGGGGCGTCAAGTGGCAGAGCAATCAAGGCACATTTTGACGGCAAAAAAATTACATACAGCGAAATTCACCGCTTTGATAATATTCCTCTTGAAATCGACGGGCATTTTCATCACAATGTCGAATTAATTATGGGCGAAATAAAAAAGGCAATTGAGCTTGCCGGTGATGTCGATTCTCTCGCATTTGATACCTGGGGCGTGGACTACGCGCTCCTTGATTCAAACGGCAATATGCTCAATCCGCCTTACCATTATCGCGACGGCAGAACAGGTGATGCGCTTAAAAAAGCAGGCAAAGTCATTCCTCTTGATGAGCTGTACAAAAAAACGGGCAATCAGATAATGAGCATAAACACTCTTTTTCAACTTATCTGTGACAGCAATCTGAATAATGCAAACGCACTGCTCTTTATGCCTGACCTTTTTTCGTATCTGCTTTGCGGCAATATGGTTTGCGAAAAAACTATTGCTTCTACTTCACAGATGCTCGACCCGAAAGCTGCTGAATTCAGCGCCGAGGTTCTTGACAGTTTTAACATTGACCGAAAGCTTTTTGCGCCTCTTACCGACAGTGCAACTGTTATCGGCGATTATAACGGAATAAAGGTGGTTTGCGTCGCAGGTCACGATACACAGTGCGCAGTTGCCGCAATGCCTTCCTTTGACGACGATTCGGCTTTCCTCTCTTGCGGCACATGGTCGCTTATCGGTTGCGAACTTGACGAGCCTGTTGTAACTGAAAAGAGTTATTCTCTCGAGCTTTCAAACGAGCTTGGTGCAAACGGCAAAATAAATTTTCTCAAAAACATCAGCGGACTTTGGCTGATACAGGAAACAAAGCGCGACTATGCAAAAAAAGGCGAGAAGTATTCGTATAACGACCTCGAGATGCTTGCAAAGGAGTCGGAACCGTTTAAATGCTTTATCGACCCCGATTCTCCTATGCTTTCCTCGCACGGCAATCTGCCCGATAAAATCAGGGAATACTGCAGCGCAACAAATCAGTCCGTTCCGCATAGCGTGGGTGAAATTGTGCGCTGTATTTATGAAAGCCTTGCACTCAAATACAGGCTTGCACTCAGTCAAATTACAGAATGCACGGGCAGGAAATTCAATAGTCTTAATCTTTTGGGCGGCGGCACAAAGGACAGCTTTTTGTGTCAGATGACAGCCGACAGTCTTAACATTCCTGTTATTGCAGGTCCTGTTGAGGCAACGGCGCTGGGCAATATTGTTCTTCAGCTTGTCGCTCTCGGTGAGCTTAAAGATGTATCAAGCGGCAGAAAGCTCATTTCGGGCACTGAAAGCCTCAAAAAATACTGTCCCGTTTCAAATCTTGACTGGGACAGCGCATATAAAAGATTTATTGAAATTATTAAATAGGAGGGAATACTATGTTGTATCCTAAAATTGGCATCAGACCTGTAATCGACGGAAGATGGGGCGGTGTCAGAGAAAGTCTTGAGCAGCAGACAATGGGAATGGCTCACGCCGCCAAGGATTTAATTGAAAGCAATATCAGATATCCTGACGGTACGCCTGTACAGTGTGTTATCAGCAACACCACTATAGGCGGCGGTGCAGAGGCAGCAAAGTGTGCCGAGCAGTTTTCGGGTGAAAATGTTGTGGCTACTCTTTCCGTAACTCCTTGCTGGTGCTACGGCTCCGAAACATTTGATATGGATCCGCAAACTATCAAGGCAGTGTGGGGCTTTAACGGTACCGAAAGGCCCGGCGCAGTATATCTTGCGGCAGTTATGGCAGCTTATGCACAAAAGGGTTTGCCGGCATTTTCAATTTACGGTCATGATGTTCAGGATAGCACCGACACGTCAATTCCAAGTGACGTGGCAGAAAAAATCATCCGCTTCGCTCACTGCGCAGTAAGCGTCGGCTGGATGAAGAACAAGTCGTATGTGAATTTCGGCGGAATAGCAATGGGCATTGCAGGCAGCTTTTGCAACGCCGATATGTTCCAAAAGTATTTCGGTATCCGCGCAGAGTGGGTTGATATGACCGAAATAATCCGCAGAATCACGCTCGGAATTTATGATAACGATGAGTACGAAAAGGCGCTCTCATGGATTAAAGCAAATTGCAGGGAAGGCTTTGACTGCAACGAGGGCAAAAAGCTTCCCGAAATCATTACAAAGTCAAAGGTTGTAGAGCCTGATAAGGACTGGGAATTCATCGCAAAAATGACTATTGTAATGCGCGATATCCTTTACGGAAACAAAAAGCTTGACGAACTCGGATGGCACGAGGAGGCGCTTGGTAAAAACGCTGTCGCAGGCGGCTTTCAGGGTCAGCGTCAGTGGACCGACTGGCTTCCTAACGCTGATTTTACCGAGGCAATTATGGCTAGCTCGTTTGACTGGAACGGCACAAAACAGCCCACGCCCTTCGCAACGGAAAACGACACGCTTAACGGTGTTGCAATGATGCTCGGAACACTCGTTTCCGGCTCGGCACCATGCTTCCACGATGTTCGTACCTACTGGAGCCCCGATGCCTGTGAAAGAGTTACAGGCGTTAAACCTGACGGCAAAGCAGCAGGCGGCTTCATTCACCTTATCAATTCGGGCGCAACTGCTCTTGACGGCTGTGGAGCCAGCAAAAACGGCAAGGGCGAAAACTGTATGAAACCGTTCTGGGAAATGACAGATAATGACATCAAGGCTTGTCTTGACGCAACAGACTGGTGCCGCGCTAATTATGAGTATTTCCGCGGCGGCGGATTTTCAAGCCATTTCCGTTGCAGAGCAGAAATGCCGGTTACAATGCTTCGCGTTAATGTTATTGACGGTATAGGACCCGTTCTTCAGCTTGCCGAAGGCTACACCGTTGACCTTCCCGATGAAATTCACAATGTAATCGACAAACGCACCGACCCTACCT
Organism: uncultured Clostridia bacterium; assembly: GCA_946637545.1. Classification (GTDB taxonomy): domain Bacteria; phylum Bacillota; class Clostridia; order Oscillospirales; family Acutalibacteraceae; genus Eubacterium_R. Next base: position 3,706 of record CAMPBI010000094.1, read on the forward strand.
GGCCAACAACATGGTTTGTTCCGAATCTTACGGGCAAGGGCGCTTTCAAGGACGTTTACAGTGTTATGGCAAACTGGGGCGCAAATCACGGCGTAACGGTTTACGGTCATATCGGCGCTGATTTAATCACGCTTGCGTCAATGCTTCGCATTCCTGTTAATATGCATAACGTTGACGAAAGCAGAATTTTCCGTCCGCATTCATGGTCCGGCTTCGGTACGGAGGACGCACAGTCTGCAGATTACAGAGCCTGTGCAACCTACGGCCCGATTTATAAGTAAGAAACGGGAGAACAGCCGTGATTTCAAAAAATGACATAGACTGCGGAAAAGTGTTTGATTTCGGCCTTACGTCCAGGCATTATGCAAAATACAGGGATATTTATCCGCGCGAATTATACGACAGATTGCTTGAACTCGGCGTTGCTGCAGATAATTCTTCGTGGCTTGACCTCGGCACAGGAACAGGTATTATTCCGCAGAATATGTACAACCCGAGAGCAAAAATTGTCGGCGTTGATATTTCAAAGGAACAGATTGCTTTTGCAAAGCAATCTGCACAGGAAAACGGGTGGAATATTGAATATTTCGCCCGTCCTGCCGAAAGCACGGGACTCCCGTCAAAAAGCTTTGACTGCATTACTGCGGCACAGTGCTTTGGGTATTTTGACCGTGACAGGATTAAAACCGAGGTTAAACGGCTTTTAAAGCCCGGCGGAAAGCTTATCAAAATCTATATGGACTGGTGTTTTGACGATGAAATCACTGCCAAAAGTGTTGATTTAGTTAAACGCCATAACACCAAATGGAATCCGAAATTGAACGGCGACAAAGAGTGGTATGACGACCTGTTTGACGGCAGAATAACCGAGGAATTCTATTGCGATATTCCGTTTACACGCGAAAGCTGGCACGGCAGAATGTGCGCCTGCCGCGGAACGCTTGCATCAATGGATGGCGGGCAGTTTGGCAAATGGAGCACGGAGCATAAAAGAATGCTTCAGGATTACCCCGAAGCATTCGCAGTCAGACATAAAATCTATATATCATATTTCACACT
>CAMPBI010000095.1 GCA_946637545.1 uncultured Clostridia bacterium
TTCTTTTTGTCCGCTGCCGCTTTCATTCGCGGGCGAAGCTTGAGTGTATAAACATCATAGAAGGTTGAAATCAGCGGCACGGCGCATATAAGTCCGAACAGACCGAACTGTTTGCCGCCGAGGCAGATTGCAATAAACGTTATGAGTCCCGGCAGCTCGAGCTCCTTGCCCATAAGATGCGGGTTGATGAGTTTTTCAACAAGCTGCTGAACAACGATGCTGAGCACCACAAAGATTATTGCTTTTACGGGGCTTTCCGCCGCAATGAGCAATGCGCTGACCGCTGTGCCGACGATTGCACCGATAATCGGAACAAGCTGTGTTACGGTAACAAGCAGCGAAATCGACACGAGGTAAGGCATTCCCGTTACGAGCATAACCAGGAAGGTTCCGGCGCCGGTGATTAGCGCCTGCACAAGATTGTACTTGAGGAAAATCTGAAACTTTTTGTTTGCGAGCTCCTGAAGGTAGCAGAAATAGCCGTACTCTTTGTCGGGCAGAATTCTGCGCATAATCATATAAACTTCGCGGACAAGCTTTTCTTTGTAAACAAGCATACCGAAGGCGATTACGCATCCGATTGCAAAGTTGAACGCCACGTTTGACGCGCTCTTTACCTTGGTTAGCGCGGAGGTGAGCAGATTTGACCAGTTGCCGCCGAGCCAGGTCATAGCCTTGTCGACATAGCCGTCAATTTCCGTTTCAAGCTTTGTGAGCGCAGGTGCAAATTTGGGGTACTTGTCCCTGAGCCCGTCGATGAACGCCAAAAGCTTGTCCCACAGCTCCGGCGCCTGCTTGTAAATGCTTACCACGGTGTTTTTAAGATTGGGGATTACCATTCCGAGAGTGAGCGCGATAAACGCCGCAAAGAGCAGGACCGAAATTATTATTGCCCAAACGCGTTGCGCCTTTGTTTCGGCTGTTTTGCCTTTTTTGAGGGCGTATTTTCTGAATATGCCGTCAAACTGCTTGACAAGGAGATTGACAACATACGCAATGCAAAAGCCGTAAATGAACGGTGATAAAATTGTAATTCCGTAACTAAAGAGTTTTTTTGCCTCTGCCGTGTTGAGCGATACGAACAGCACGGCTCCTATTACTACAAGCGCTAAAAAATATTCAAGCGCTTTTTTTCTTTTTTCGCTAATCATCAGACCGCCTCCATATGTTTTATTATATAGACTTTGACGCGGTATGTCAAACGCCTGTTGCAACTGCGATTTGCACAAAAAAGCGCTGTCATATTTGTGCAAGATGCGCTGTTTGTATCAATTGAAAAGTTGACAAAAATAAGATATAATAAAAGCTGAAGTAACATACAAATTTTTTATAACACGAAAGGAGTTATATTATGGGACTTATCAGAGCAGGCGTCGGCGCTCTCGGAGGAGCAACTGCCGACCAGTGGAGAGAATATTTTTACTGTGATTCTCTTGACAAGGACGTTCTTGTTGTAAAGGGACAAAAAAGAACCTCCTCGCGTTCGTCAAACACAAAGGGTAACGACAACATTATTTCGAACGGCTCGGTAATTGCAGTGGCAGACGGTCAGTGTATGATTATTGTTGAGCAGGGCAAGGTTGTTGAGGTTTGCGCTGAACCGGGCGAATTTACATACGACACCTCGACAGAGCCGTCAATCTTTTACGGAGGTCTCGGCGAGGGAATTAAGCGCACCTTCCAGACAATCGGAAAGCGTTTCACCTTTGGCGGCGACACTGCAAAGGACCAGCGAGTTTATTATTTCAACACCAAGGAGCTTGTTGACAACAAGTTCGGTACGCCAAACCCGATTCCGTTCAGAGTTGTTGACAAAAACATCGGACTTGACATTGATGTTTCAATCCGCTGCAGCGGCGTTTATTCTTACAAAATCACCGACCCGCTGCTTTTCTACACAAACGTATGCGGTAACGTTGAGCAGGCTTACACCCGTGAAGAGATTGACACACAGCTCAAAACTGAATTCATCAGCGCTCTTCAACCGGGCTTTGCACAGCTCAGCGACCTTGAAATCAGACCGAATCAGATTGCCGCTCATTCTGCAGAGCTTGAAAGCGCAATGAACACCGCGCTCACTAATAAGTGGTCGCAGCTTCGCGGTCTGTCGGTTGTTTCAATCGCACTCAACCCGATTACTCTTCCTGAAGAGGATGCCGAAATGATTAAGCAGTTCCAGAAGGGTGCTGCAATGCGCGACCCGAATATGGCAGGCGCACAGATTGCAGGCGCTACTGCAGACGCTATGCGCAGCGCCGCTGCAAACGAGGGAGGCGCAATGAACGGCTTTATCGGTATGGGAATGGCAATGAACGCAGGCGGCGGCCAGGCGGCAAACCTGTTTGCAATGGGTCAGCAGAATCAGCAAAATGCACAGGCAGCACCTGCACAGCAGGGCGGCTGGACCTGCACACAGTGCGGCGCACAGAACGGCGGCAAATTCTGCACAAACTGCGGCGCTCCTGCACCTGCTCCTCAAAACGACAGATGGTTCTGCCCCGACTGCGGCACCGAAAATCACGGCAAATTCTGCACAAATTGCGGAAAACAGAGATAATCCTGCGATAACTATAAGTTAGCTATCTCAAAACAAATTATAAATGATGAATTATAAATTATGAATTAACGGCGGACTGCGTCCACACCTGATTATAATGGGTGTGGGCAACGCCCACCCAAAATTCATCATTCATCATTAATAATTCATAATTTGCAAAAGGAGAAATCAATGTCCGACTTATTAGAATACAAATGTCCCAACTGCGGCGGAAAAATCGAATTTGATTCCGCCACACAAAAAATGAAATGTCCGTATTGCGACAGCGAATTTCACGTTGAGACGCTTAAAAATATGGACGCGCGCCTTGACGAAAAGGCGCCCGACGAGTTCAAATGGGACAAAAACAGCGGCGAGGCTGAATGGACCGACGACGACGGAATGAGCGTTTTTGTGTGCAATTCCTGCGGCGGCTCAATTGTCGGCGATGAAAACACGGCGGCGACCTCGTGTCCGTACTGCGGCAACCCCGTTGTTATGGCAGGCAGGCTTTCGGGCGACCTCAAGCCAGACCTTGTAATCCCGTTCAAGCTCGATAAAAAGGCGGCAAAGGACGCGCTCAGGCAGTATGTCGGCAAAAAGCGATTTGCGCCGAACACCTTTAAGAGCGAAAACCGTCTTGATGAAGTCAAGGGAATTTACGTTCCCTTCTGGCTGTTTGACAGCGACGCGAACGCCAGCGTTTCGTACGACGCAACGCGCACCCGTTCGTGGAGCGATTCAAAATACAACTACACCGAAACGAGCCACTACGATGTTTTCCGTGCAGGCACAATGAGCTTTGCGAACATCCCCGTTGACGGCTCGAGCAAAATGCCCGATGACCTGATGGAAAGTATTGAGCCTTTCAATTTCAGCGACGCTGTTGATTTTCAGACGGCGTACCTTGCAGGTTATCTTGCCGACAAGTACGACGTCACTATGGAGCAGAGTATCGACAGGGCAAATCAGCGACTCAAAACAAGCTGCGAGGACACCCTTCGCGACACCGTAAACGGCTTTGCCACCGTAACAACAAAGCAGAGCAACGTTCAGACTTCAAACGGCGTTGCAAAATACGCTCTCTACCCCGTGTGGATTCTCAACACAATTTACAAGGGCGAGCGCCTGACCTTCGGTCTTAACGGTCAGACGGGCAAAATCGTCGGCAATATTCCTGTCAGCAAAGCAAAGCTTGCGGCTCTTTTTGCAGGCGTAAGCGCCGTTGCAACGCCGCTCATATTCTTTGTCGGCAGACTGTTTGAATTTTTCTAGGAGGTGCAGCATATGAAAAAAATATTACTTTCACTTTTGCTTGTTGTGCTTCTTGTAATGTCGGTGCCGTTTTACGCGTTTGCAGAGGGCAAGGACTACGTTGTTGACAGCGCCGATTTGATTTTTGACGCAAACGAGGAGGAGCTTGAAGCGCAGCTAAAGGGCGTCAGCGAAGAAATCGGTATGGACGTGGTTGTTGTTACCACCAACACACTCGACGGCAAAACGCCCGAGGCTTACGCCGACGATTACTACGACTACAACGGCTACGCAGACGACGGCTGCCTGTTCCTAATCAGTATGGAGGACCGCGACTGGCACATATCCACAAAGGGTTACGCAATCACCTGCATCACCGATTACGGTATCGGCGTGCTTGAGGAGGAGTGCGTGGGCAGTCTTTCAAACGGCGATTACTATATTGCCTGCAGCAAGTACGGCAAGCTTGTAAAGGAATTTTACAACGAGGCAAAAACAGATATTCCGTACGACACAAACAATTACTACACCGACGAATACGGCAACACCATAGGCGCTCCCGAAAAGAAATCGGTGGCAAAAGGCTTGTTCATTTCGCTTGTTGCAGCTCTCATAATTGCATTTGTTATTATGTCAATAGTCAAGAGCAGTTACAAGCCTGTAAAATTTAACCGCAGCGCAGCAAACTATCTTGTTGACGGCTCGCTCAAGGTTACGCAGAGCTACGAGCATTTTCTGTATTCAAACGTTACAAAAACCGCACGCAGCGACTCGAGCTCGGGCGGCGGCAGTTCAACACATTCATCGTCGTCGGGCGCCTCACACGGCGGCGGAGGAGGTAAATTCTGATTAACAAAGCTGAAATTATCCGCTTCGATTCGCTCCCGAAAAATCTTAACGAGCTGAAAGCAAT
>CAMPBI010000096.1 GCA_946637545.1 uncultured Clostridia bacterium
ACTTGAGTCTGACAGACAAAAAAAGAAATCGCTTTTCAGCGATTTCTTTTTTGTTTAACTACGCCATAAACGAACGAATCACGGATTCGCAGTCGTTTTTGTCCATAATCTTGGGAACAGGATAGCCCGGATTGCCCTCCTTGAGAGCACGCTCAATAAGTGTGGGAAGGTCCTCTTCCTTAATGAAATCGAACTTGTCGGGGATATTCATTGCGCTGTTCATTCTTCTGATTTCGGCAATGAAAGCTCTGCCCTTTTCTGCGGTTGACATTGACGGATTTGTAATACCGATAATATCTGCAAGCTTTGCAAGCTGCGGATAAGCGGCGTCGCCGTACCAGTCAAGCACATAAGGAAGAATTACGGCGTTTGCAAGTCCGTGCGGCGTACCGTAAAGTCCGCCGAGGTTATGTGCAATCGCGTGAACATATCCTACAAACGCGCGAGTAAACGCACATCCTGCAAGATATGAGCCCTTGAGCATATTTCCTCTTGCTTCAAGATCCTTTCCGTCGATGTAAGCCTTTTCCAAATTCTCGTGAATTAATTTGGTAGCCTCCTCGGCATATTCAATAGTAGATTTTACATTGCTCTTACCGATGTAAGCCTCAACTGCGTGAGTGAGTGCATCCATGCCTGTTGTCGATGTGATATGCGGCGGCAAACCAACGGTGAGTTCCGGGTCAAGCACTGCATGTTTCGGACGGAGACAGATGTCATTGATAGCATTCTTCTCATGAGTTTCGGGGTCGGTAACTACTGCGGCAACTGTTGTTTCAGAGCCTGTACCTGCTGTTGTAGGAACGGCAAAGAAAGGTGGCAGCTTCTTGAGTACTTTAAGATATCCGCGCATTGAACGAACAGACTGATTCGGCTTAACAACTCTTGCACCGGCTGCTTTTGCGCAGTCCATAGATGAACCGCCGCCGAATGCGATGATGCCCTGACATCCGTTTTGAATATAGATGTCTTTGCAGTCTTCAATGTTTGGGATAGTCGGATTTGGCTGAACGCCGTCATAGATGACGTATTCAACGCCCGCAACCTTGAGCTCTTCAAACATCGGGTCAAGAAGATGAAGTCCCATAAGTCCCTTATCGGTAACTACAAGAACTTTGTCAATTCCCTTGCCCTTGATGTACTTTGGCAGTTTAAGAACTGAACCTGCGCCCTCAAGAATTTCAGGCTCTGACCAATCCATAAAGCACATAGCGACCATAAAAACTCTCTGGTAAATACGATACCAGCACTTTTTTAAAGTCCAGAGCATTCTCTTTCCTCCTTTATTTATTTTCATATATATTCTACAAAATTTTTGAAAATTTTGCAATAGTTATATTGTATAATGTTTAAATATTTGATATAATATTTTCATAATTTGATTTATGGGGTGAAAGATATGGGAAAAATACTATTTGATGTTAGCGATTATCGCTTTTCAGCTGCTGCGCTTGCTTCAAGCGGCAGCACAGTTCTTGCAGTTGCGGCAAAATGCTCGGCAAACATTGACTCGGGCGCAAAATGGGGATATTCGGAGCTTGTCGGCAGAATAAGCACCGACGGCGGAAACGAGTGGCAGGAGCAGTTCACAATTGCTGCGCCTCCTGCAAGATGGATTACTGCCGACAGAGATAATTCAAAAACAGCATTTTTCATCAATCCCGTTCTTGCCACTGCAAAAAACGGCGATTTCGTGCTTTTGTTCACTATGTTCCCCGAAAGCAAGGGCGCAGACGACAAAAAGCTGCTTGAAAAGAAAAAAATCACGCTCACGTCATTTAACGGCACGCCCTGTCCTGTAATTTATGACCGTGACGGAAAGTTCTATACGGTGCTTGATGACGGCAAGGTTCTTGACTCGTCAAAATCACCCACGGACTATATTGTAAAGGGTGTGGGCAATCTTTACAGCGGTGACGAATACCTCGGCAACATTTATCTTAACGGTGCAAAGGGTAAGTCAGACGAAGAGGGCGACATTACATCGTTCGGCGCACCGCTCAAGGCAGCAAAAAGAAGTTATATTTTTGCAATGACCTCTGCTGACGGTGTTAACTGGAGCGAGCCGCGTGACATCACTCCGTGCGTGCTTTCTGACAAGGACGGCGCAACAGCCGGCACCGACGCGGGCAACGCAGCTGTTACCCAAAGCGGCAGAATCATTGTTCCGCTGATGACTGAAAGCGGCGCTGCAAGCATTTATTCAGACGACAACGGCTTGACCTGGACGCGTAATCAGCGTATGCCGTATATGGGTGCAAAAAAGGCTGTTACAGCAGTTCAGACTCCGTCGGGCGAAATTCTTGCGCTCGGCAAAAAGAGCTGCATTTCCGTTGACAACGGAATCACCTGGGGAAGCTACAAGAGCAAATTTGCACCGACAAAGGCTATCGCAATCGGGGAAAGAATTTTTACCGTAATTAATTCAAAAGTCGGTACTGTACTCATTGGCGGCGAGTTTGTTTACGGCAAAAAGAACAAATTCAAGGGTATTGCTTACAGTAAAGAAAACAGCGAGGTCGCAGGCGGACTGCTCCCCTACACCACTCTTGCAGAGGTTGGCGGCAAGCCGGCAGCACTCTACATAACCCCCGACAACAAGCAGGTATCCTTCACAACACTATAAACGCAAAACAACCGCAGAGGAAAATCCTCTGCGGTTGTTTATTTACCTTTTATTCGGGAGATTGCGGTTTTTTCAAGGCGGGAGACCTGCGCCTGAGATATGCCGATTTCTTCGGCGGTTTCCATTTGCGTTTTGCCCTGCATAAAACGCATATAAAGTATGCGGTGCTCGCGTTCGTTCAGGTTTTTCAGTTCGTCCTTCATCATAATTTCGTCAATCCAATCGGTATCAGAGCTGTTATCGCCAACCTGGTCCATCACATAAATCGTGTCGCCGCCGTCGTTGTAAACAGGCTCATAAAGCGAAATCGGGTCAACTATTGCCTCGAGTGCAAGAAAAACATCGCTCTTTTTCATACCGAGTTCCTTTGCAATTTCGTCGGCAGTGGGCTCCTTGCCGTTTTCGTTTGTAAGTCGCTCCTTGACCTGCATCGCCTTGTACGCAGTGTCGCGCATTGAACGGCTGACGCGAATAGGGTTGCTGTCACGAAGGAATCTGCGAACCTCACCGATACACATAGGCACTGCATAGGTTGAAAATCTGACATCCAAATCCAGATTGAAATTGTCGATTGCCTTTATAAGTCCGATAACGCCGACCTGAAAAAGGTCGTCCATATTTTCACCGCGGTTTGCAAATCGCTGCACCACCGAAAGAACTAGCCGAAGATTGCCCTTGATAAGCCTGTCGCGCGCATCCATATCGCCCGCGTGCGCCTTTTTGAGAAGTTCAATTTTTTCTGCCTCGCTCATTACGGTAAGCTCGTTTGTGTTAATTCCGCAAATTTCGACCTTGTTAAAATACTGCACATAATCATTCCTTAAATTTTGTATGTACAGAAAAAAACTCCCTGCTCTTATTATGAGCAGGGAGCTTTGATTTTATAATTGATTATTCAGCGTTTTCCTTTTTTCCATAGTCGGATTCAAGGTTAATCTGCTTTGATTCTTCAACAGATTCAAAAGCGTTTTCAAAATTGAAGTCCTTGTCAGGGAAAATCACATTGAGGATAATACCTGCGATTGATGCAACTGCAAGTGCTGTAAGTGTGATTGTTGCAGAGCCGATTGAGAATGTAACGCCGTTTGTAAGACCAAGCGAAATTACAAGGATAACTGCAGCAACGATTGTGTTACGAGCCTTTGAGAAGTCAACCTTTGCCTCAACGACATTGCGAACACCGATTGCAGAAATCATACCGTAAAGAACGAATGAAATACCGCCAACGATAGCTGCAGGCATTGAGTTGATAAGCGCTGCGAACTTTGGTGAGAACGAGAAGAGAACTGCAAAGCCTGCTGCAATTCTGATTACTCTCGGGTCGTAAACCTTTGAAAGAGCAAGTACACCTGTGTTCTCGCCGTATGTTGTATTTGCGGGAGCGCCGAAGAGTGATGCAAGCGAGGTTGCAAGACCGTCACCGAGAAGGGTTCTGTGGAGACCCGGGTCGTCGATATAGTTCCTTCCGCAGGTTGCAGAGATAGCAGAAATATCACCGATGTGCTCCATCATTGTTGCAATTGCGATAGGCATAATTGCGATGATTGCTGTTGCTGCCTTTGCGCCGTCGTTAACGCCGCCGAATACTGTTGAATTCCAGTCAATCGGAATACCGAACCATGCAGCCTCTTTAACTGTGGTAAAGTCGATTGCGAATGCTTCAACTCCTGCGATGTTGCCAACAACGATTGCAACTGCATATGCACCGAGGATACCGAGAAGAATCGGGATAATCTTAACCATACCCTTACCGAAGATATTGAACACGATAACGAGTACAAGTGCAACGAGTGCAAGCCACCAGTTTGTTGAGCAGTTGTTGATTGCAGACGGTGCAAGACCCAGACCGATTGCAATAATGATTGGACCTGTAACAACAGGCGGGAAAAGCTTCATTACCTTGTGGATGCCGACAAGCTTGATAACTGCCGCGAGAACAAGATACAGTGCGCCTGCGCAGGCAACGCCGAGGCAGGCATAAGGAAGCATTTCCTTGTTTGGCGTGCCGTCCTCCATCATCGGAGCGATTGCTGCGTAACCGCCGAGGAATGCGAAGGATGAGCCGAGGAATGCAGG
>CAMPBI010000097.1 GCA_946637545.1 uncultured Clostridia bacterium
CACCCGATTATATTTGGAGCGTCGAGGTCGCCGCTCCTTACAATACCGGTAACTGCCCCTTTGACAAGGGAGGCAATAAGGATTAGGAGATTTATACTATGTTTGATAAATTACAGGAAGTTGAAAAGCGCTTTAACGAGGTGAACGACCTTGTCTGCAAGCCCGAGGTGGTTGCGGATATGGAGCAGTACACCAAGCTGATGCGCGAGATGAAACAGCTCACCCCCGTTGTTGAAAAATTCAGGGAGTACAAGAGCGCGAAAGAGACCTTTGAGGAATCGAAGGAAATGCTCGGCGATTCGTCGCTTGACGACGACTTTGCGGCAATGGTAAAGGACGAGTTCGAAACGAGCAGAGACGATATGGAAAGAATCAGCGAGGAGCTGAAGATTTTGCTTCTTCCCCGCGACCCCAACGATGACAAGAACGTTATCATTGAAATCCGCGGCGGTGCAGGCGGCGAGGAGAGCGCACTGTTTGCAGGCGTTCTGTTTCGTATGTACAGTATGTACGCCGAGGCAAAGGGCTTCAAAACAGAAATTCTGTCGGCAAACGAAACGGGGCTTGGCGGCTACAAGGAAATCAGTTTTTCAGTAGTCGGCGACGGCGCATATTCGCGATTCAAATTTGAATCGGGTGTTCACCGCGTTCAGCGTGTGCCCGAAACCGAGAGCCAGGGCAGGATTCACACCTCGACCACCACTGTTGCCGTCCTTCCCGAAGCGGAGGAAATCGACTTTGAAATAAGTGAAAAGGATTTGCAGATTGACACCTTCCGTTCAAGCGGTGCAGGCGGTCAGCACATCAACAAAACCTCGTCGGCTATCAGAATAACGCACCTCCCGACAGGCACTGTTGTTGAGTGCCAGGACGAGCGTTCACAGCACAAGAACAAGGAAAAGGCGCTCAAGGTGCTGCGTGCCAGACTTTACGACGCTGAAAAGGCAAAGCACGACGCCGAGATTGCCGGCGAACGCAAGGCTCAGGTCGGAACGGGCGACAGAAGCGAAAGAATCCGCACATACAACTACCCTCAAGGCAGAGTCAGCGACCACAGAATCAACCTCACGCTTTACAAGCTTGAGCAGATTCTTAACGGCGACCTTGACGAGCTTATTGACGCACTGATTACTGCGGACACCGCAGAAAAACTGAAAGCAAGTCAGGAGTAAAATAATTCAGAATTATATGGAAACAAAGATTTTTTCGACAAGCGAACAGGACATTGAAAAAGCCGGTGAGATAATTCGCAGCGGCGGTCTTGTTGCGTTTCCTACCGAAACTGTTTACGGGCTCGGCGCGAACGCGCTTGACAGCGACGCTGTCAAAAAAATCTATGCCGCAAAGGGCAGACCGAGCGACAATCCGCTGATTGTTCACGTCGCAAAAAAAGAGGACATTGCCCCGCTTGTGAAAGAAATCACGCCAAAGGCGCAGGCGCTGATTGACGCGTTTTTCCCTGCTCCGCTGACGGTGATACTGAAAAAATCGGACATTATCCCCGACGCGACAAGCGGCGGACTTGACACCGTTGCAATCCGTATGCCGAAAAATGAAATCGCGCGCAAGGTGATTGCGGCAAGCGGAGTTCCCGTTGCCGCGCCAAGCGCGAACACAAGCGGACTGCCGTCGCCCACAAAGGCAAAATATGTTATTGACGATATGCTTGGCAAGATTGACGGCATAATCGACGGCGGCGACTGCGAGGTCGGCGTTGAGTCGACTGTAATCACCCTTGCGACAGATGCTCCCACTATTCTGCGCCCCGGTGCGGTCACAAAAGAAATGCTCGAGGCGGTAATCGGCGAAGTGAAAATTTCGCACGCGGTGCTTGACGAGCTGGGCAAAAACGAGGTTGCGGCGTCGCCCGGAATGAAATACAAGCACTACGCCCCAAAGGCAAAGGTTATACTTGTAAACGCCGAAAAGGCTGACTATGAAAGCTTTGTAAACTCAAAAACAGATGCCTTTGCGCTCTGCTTTGACGGCGACAACGTCAAAATTCCCCGCGTAACTTACGGCAGCGAGGACAATGACGAGGCGCAGGCGCGCGAACTTTTTGACGCGCTGCGAAGGCTTGACGAGCTCGGCGCAAAACGCGTTTACGCAAGAATGCCGCACAAGGACGGCGTTGCAATGGCTGTTTACAACAGGCTGATTCGCGCTGCGGCTTTTCAGATAATCGACCTCAAAAAGCCGTTCACCATCGGACTTACGGGCGGCACGGGCGCAGGCAAAGGATATGTCTGCGACTATCTGAAATCGCTCGGCTTTAACATAATTGACAGCGACCTCGTCGCGCGCGAGGTTGTCCAAAAGGGCTCGCCGCTTTTGCAAAGGCTCGCGGATGAATTTGGCGACGACATAATTGCAAACGGCGAACTCGACAGAAAGCTGCTTGCCGGGCGTGCGTTTTCGGACAAAGGGCGCACCGAAAAGCTGAACAGCATTATGCACCCTGCAATAATTGACCGCTGCAAAGAGCTTGCAAACGGACTTACGGTGCTTGACGCTCCGCAGCTTTTTGAGGCAGGCGCTGAAAATTTGTGCTACAAAATTATTGCAGTAACCGCGCCGACGGAGATTCGCATTTCGCGAATAAAAAGCCGCGACGGTTTGTCTGATGAGCAGGCAAGGCAGCGTATCGCAGCGCAGTTTGATGATGAATATTACATAAAACACAGCGATTTTGTCATAATAAATGACGGTCGTGAAATAAAAGCTCAGATTGACCAGATTCTGGCAAAAATATTTTAGGAGGTTTCAAAATGAGTGAAAAAACAAAACAGCTTAAAGATATGCTGTTCAACAAAAAGGAAAACGCAATTGACTTTATGTCCGAGGACGAGCTCGCAGTTTGCGACGAGTTTTGCGAAGGCTACAAGGAGTTCCTCGGCGAGTGCAAAACCGAGCGCGAGGTCGCTGCCTGGACAGAGGACATCGCAATCAAAAACGGCTTTACAAAGTTTGACGAGTTCGGCGGTCCGCTCGAGGCAGGCGAAAAGGTTTACTACGCAAACAGAGGCAAGTCTGTCATCCTTTGCGTAAAAGGCAAAAGAAGCATCAAGGACGGCGTGAGAATTTCTGCCGCACATATTGATTCACCGCGAATCGACCTCAAGCAGTGCCCCGTTTACGAGCAGGACGGACTCGGACTGTTCAAAACTCACTACTACGGCGGAATCAAAAAGTATCAGTGGACTGCAATTCCGCTGTCGCTGCACGGCAGAATCTGCAAGAACGACGGCACCTTTGTTGATGTAAAAATCGGCGAGGCAGAGGGCGAGCCGAAGTTCTGCATCACAGATATTCTTCCGCACCTCGGCGCAGAGCAGATGAAGCGCGCGGCTAATGAAATCGTACAGGGTGAAGAGCTCAATGTTGTAATCGGCTCGCGCCCGTTCAAGGACGACGACGAGAGCGAAAGAATCAAGCTCAACCTGCTGTCCCTGCTCTATGAAAAGTACGGAATCGTTGAGCGTGATTTCCTTTCGGCAGAGCTTGAGCTCGTGCCTGCGTTCACCGTTGACGACATCGGCTTTGACCGTTCGCTCATCGGCGGCTACGGCCACGACGACAGAGTTTGCGCTTATCCTGCACTGCAGGCAATTCTTGACATCGACGAGGCTCCCGAGTACACCGCAATCACTATTCTTACCGACAAGGAAGAGGTCGGCTCTGACGGCAACACAGGTCTGCACTCGTCATATATGCGCTATTTCATCGAGGACCTCGCAAGACTTGAGGGCTTTGAGGGCAGAGACGTTCTTCGCAACTCAAAATGCCTTTCGGCAGATGTTAACGCTGCTTACGACCCGACATGGGCAAGCCCGTTTGAAAAGAACAACGCAAGCTTTGTAAACCACGGCGTTTGCGTTACAAAGTTTACGGGCGCTCGCGGCAAGAGCGGCACATCTGACGCGTCGGCAGAATTTGTCAGCTGGGTCAAGACTTTGCTTGAAGAAAACGACGTTCTCTGGCAGAGCGGCGAGCTCGGCAAGGTTGACGCAGGCGGCGGCGGAACAGTTGCTATGTACGTTGCAAACCTTGATGTTGACACAATTGACGTTGGCGTTCCCGTGCTTTCGATGCACGCGCCTTACGAGATTGTTGCAAAGACCGACGTTTACTACGCTTACAAGGCGTTTTACACCTTCTTTACGAAATAATACGGAATTATGATTATTCGCACTGCGCAGAAAAAAGACTGCAAAAGAATACTTGAACTGTTGGGGCAGGTGCTCGACCTGCACGCCGAAATCCGCCCCGACATATTCATTGCAGGCACAACAAAATACACCGAGGGCGAGCTTGAAAAAATGCTGACAGACGGTTTCAGGCGCATTTTTGTCGCTGTCGACGAGTACGACAGCGTGCTCGGCTACGCCTTTTGTGAAATCAGAGAGCAGCCGTTTTCAAACAATATGGTGCCGTTTAAGACAATTTTTATCGACGACCTTTGCGTTGACAAAAATGTACGCTCAAGCGGTGTCGGCACAGCTCTTTTTGAGCGTGTAAAAGACGAGGCAAAACGCCTCGGCTGCTACGAAATCACCCTCAACGTGTGGGAGGGCAACGACAGCGCAAGGCGTTTTTACGACAAGCTCGGGATGAAAGTGAAGGAATCCAGGCTTGAGTTGATATTATAA
>CAMPBI010000098.1 GCA_946637545.1 uncultured Clostridia bacterium
GCGTCAATCATCGGGATTGACAGCAGCAACGAGGCAAGCACCGCAAACGAGGTCATAATCAGATACAGCCTGCCGATTTCAATATCCGTAAAGCCGAGGATTTTTGCCATTGCAATGGATTTTGTGTTCTTTTCGATAATCTGCTTTGTGAGGATATACATCAAAAGCAGGAAAATCACAATGCCGAGCGCCTTGAATACCACCATAAAGTCAAGCATGGACGATTCAAGCTGCGTTACCATTTTTATCAGGTCCGCCTCCGTTATGACGGCGGCTATGGAATCTTCGCTGATATCCGTCAGTTCCTCGTTGCTGAAATAGCCTGTAAAATAGTCGTCGCCCTTATTGAACATTTTAAGATAATCGCTGCGGCTCATAAAAACGGAAATTGCCGCGTCGTATCGGTATTCGCCCGCAATCGTGAAGGTATAGACCTTGTTTCCGTAAGGCTCTTTCAGGTCGATGGTGTCGCCCTCTTTTAATCCGAATTTATCGAGCAGTCCGTTAGAAGCAAGCACCTTGCCGCTTGGTATTTCGGCTTTTACATACCGGCTGCCGCTGTTGATACCGTAAATCATCACGTCATCGGTCAGATATTTGTTATACATCGTTTCAAGCGAGGTAACGCAGTATTTTTCAGCGTCCTTGTTTTCTGTTTCAGACTCGTCGCTGAGAATATACTGATAGCTTGCCAGCTTGGTTTCGTTAACAAGCGCTGTGTAATCCTGAACGAGTGGTTCAAACATCACGCCGAAAACAACGAGCATTCCCGCAAGCACTACGCCGACAAACAGCGTCAGATAAGAAGGGATATTTTCAAAAAGTATTCTGAGCCTGAATTTTGAGAAAAACGGCAGCTTTTTCGGGAGCCTGATAACCGATTTTCTGCTCTTTTTCTTCAGCTCTCCGCGCAGGAAATTGAGCGGACTGATTTTGAGCTTTCTGCTCAGCACGATAAAGTTAATAACAAGCATCAGGATAAGCGGTACCACGGTTGTGCGGATAAACGCGTCGCCGTTCCAGAGAACCTTGTATTCCGTCAGCGAGTAGTTGCCGTAGTATACGCCTACAAACATTCTTTGGAACACCGTGTATCCGAGAATATTGCCGACAAGCGCGGCAAGCAGCGTAACCGTAACGGGCAAGAACATATAATGCCGTATCAGCTCTCTCCTTGAATAACCCGAAGCGCGCAGGGTGCCGATAACATTTGCCTCTTTTGAAATAGTATTAGAGGTAGTAACGGCAAAAACAAAGGCGATAACGGCAATAATAATGTACAGCATCATGGTAGCGGAAGCCTTGTCGGAGGTGGAATCCTCCATAACAAAGGCAATAGCCTTATTCGTGTATCGAGGATTGTAATCCTCGATAGTCAGAATACCGCTGTCATCAATGTCTATATCCATCATTTTGTCGAGCTTATCCAGGTTCTTGCGGATGTTTGAACAATCATAAATTCCTGTTGCCTCAACCGCGTCAACGATTTTATAAACCGTGTCCATTGCATTGTTCAGTTTACTGTCAAAGCCCGCTTCGCTTTCGTAATCGTCAAGGCTTACCTTCGGCGCTTTATCCAGGGAATCGAGGTCAAAATCATCCTCCATTCCCTCCGCCTCCTTGAAGGCGTCCATCATGGCGTTATACTTTTTCTCTGTGGTGCCGAGCTCCTTTGCAATGCCTGCGTTATTGAGCATTCCTGCTGTGCGCATGGCGGCACGGATTTTTGTTTCAAGCTCATCCGACGCCGTTTCAAATTCCGATGTGAGCGCTTTTATCGTGCCTTTTGCCTCCTCGTAAACGCTGTCAACCTGCGCCTGAAGAAGCGGCTCGTCGTATTTTTTGATAATGCTCTCCAACGAATCAATCAACGCCTCCGAGCGCGTATTGGCGTCCGTATCGTCAGTAATCGCCTTGTTGTATTTGAAAGCATAATTATAGGTAAGGTGCGCATCGGGAAGCGCCTGAAAGCCGTCGCTGCTTAACACCGCCACACCGAAGCCGAGCGCGTCAAACATCATATCAGAATTGCTTTCAAACAAACAGGAATAATCGGGAACGGCAATCAAAGCGGAAACCGTGTATTCGGTATCCCTTACGGTAATCACGCTGCCGACCTTCAACTCGTTGTTATCCGCATACATTCTGTCAAGCGCGATTTCGTTTGCCGCCTCGGGCATCTTACCGTCAAGCACACATTCCGTATTGACGGCATCACGGTCTGCATAAATACGAAGCGTGTCGTCAAGGTCCTTCACCTTTTCTTCCTTGTAGTACAGGGGAAAAAGCTTTAAATCGTTTTGTGTTTCTATATCGCTGATAACCGCTTTTGCGGGCTTAATATTAAAGGCAAGGTGTCCGTCCTCAATATTGTATTTTACATGGCTTTCTTCATAGTTGGTAACGACGGAATTATCTGCAACAAAAAAGCCCGACATGGCGCCGATAAAGAAAACGAGAAACAGGAAAATAGCTATGTATTTTCCCGCGTCGCTTTTCAGTTCCTTTTTATATCGTTTATTAAGTGGATTTTTCATGCTTTTACCATTCCAGTTCTGCTGCCGCTATCTTGCTTTCGTTTTTATAATTATCCGTAATTTTGCCGTCCTTGAGCGTAAACACTCTGTCCGCCATATTTTTAATGGCGTCATTGTGCGTTACCATAATAACGGTGTTCCCATATTTTTGGTTGACCTCCTCAATGAGCTTGAGAATTTCCTTCGAGGTGTGGTAGTCAAGCGCTCCCGTCGGCTCGTCGCAAAGCAGAATGTCGGGGTTTTTAACAATGGCTCTGCCGATGGAAGTCCTTTGCTGCTGACCGCCCGAAAGCTGTGACGGCAGCTTGTCCTTCTGCTCATATATTCCGAGGGTTTTCATAAGCTCATCCACGTCCAGCGTGTCGCTTCCGAGGTAAGAGCCGACCTCGATATTTTCACGGACTGTTAAATTCGGAATTAAGTTATACGACTGAAAAACATAGCCAAGATGCTTGCGCCTGTACTGCGTTAAGCGCTTTTCGCTCATAAATTTAACCTTTTCGCCGTTTACTGTAATATCGCCGCTGTCAGCCGTTTCAATTCCGCCGATAATATTCAGCAGGGTGGATTTTCCCGAGCCTGACGGACCGAGCAGAACGCAAACCTCACCCTTATCAATTTCCATATCAACTCCGCCGAGCGCCTGAACAAAGCTGTCGCCCTCGCCGTAATGCTTCTTTAATTCTTTAATCTCTACAAAACTCATTTCTTACCTCTCATGCTTTCACTGTCAACTGTAAAATATCTCTTGAACCGCTTGTATAAAGGCGTGAATACACCTCACGGCATTTTTTATACTTGTTAAAGGTCTTTATGGCTTCACACTCGTTGCAGTAAACCTTCCAGCAACCTGTGCAAAGGCAGTTTTCGCTGCCCTGCTCAATAAACCCCTTCACGTCTCCGAGCGGATAACTTAAAAATATGCCGATTTCGTGAGGAAAATCCTTTTGCGCCTGCAATCTGCTTTTCAGCATCTGAATTGCGTAATCCGCGTTGGTGCAGCGGTAACCGTACGCCGTCAGGAATTCCTTTACGCCCTCTTTATTTAAGTCCGCCGTCAGCATATTCCTTCTGCACACATAAATCAGCGCAAGACCGTTTTCTTTTTTCAGAACAATCAGCTCCACGCCCTTATCCCTGAACAGCTCGTTCCAGGAATCAATCGCTGTTTCAAGCGCTTTTTCACTATCAAACCTGCACGAAAACATATTGGCTGTTTTAAGGGAGGCGAGCGTCGGCGAGCAATGCTCTACCAGATATTTATCAAGCGACATAATTCTTCCTCGTTCAAATCATTGTAGGTTAGCAAACGCTAACTTACATCTCCAAAAATAAGTTAGCTTTTGCTAACCCACCTATATTATACTGCAATTTTCTTAAAAGTCAATACTATTTCATTGATAAGTTAGCAAATGCTAATTATATTTTAATAAATTCAAGAGAAAAAACAATAGAAGTACACAAGAAGTACACAGAACGTGTACTTTTTTTCAAAATATTTTTTCTTGAGTTTGTCCGGTGATTATAGTAAACTATTATTAGAAAAAGAGGGGGCAGCAATGAATTATAATATATTATCGGATATTTTGAAACAGGCGAGAATAGACAAAGGACTTTCGCAGGAAATACTGGCGGAACGCTTATTCGTGACAAAATCCGCTATTTCTAATTGGGAACAGGGCAACCGTATCCCCGACATCTTAATGTTAGCCAAAATCGCCGACTGCCTCGACCTTGACATAGCATTGCTGGTAAACGCAACAACAGGGCAAAATAAGACACCCAACGTGATTATGGTTGACGATGAAAAAATTATACTGAACGGCGGTATTCCGATACTGAAAAGCGTGTTGCCTGACGCAAGTATTGAAGGCTTTACCAAACCTTCAGAAGCCATCGAATACGCAAAGAGCCACAGGGTTGATTTGGCTTTTCTTGATATTGAAATGGGGATGACGAGCGGGCTTGACGTTTGCAAGGAGCTTCTGAATTGCAATCCCAAAACAAACGTGATTTACCTGACGGCTTACACC
>CAMPBI010000099.1 GCA_946637545.1 uncultured Clostridia bacterium
CCGCCTGTTTCAATAACTGCGTACATAGTAACTTGTTCCCTTTCATAAGACTCGCTACGATAGGTGTGTATCTGCGATACCTCTTGCGTACCTATAATATGCGGCTTATATATTTTAACACAAAAAACAAGTTTGTCAAGCAAAAAAATTCACTTTCAATATATACCGCATTTACTCAAAACTGCACACAATAGATAGTGGCTGATATTAATAATAAAAATTTTTCTTTACAAACAAAAATTATTATGCTATAATACGAAACGCTGAAATCGGTTTACACGGTTTTGGGGGTCACCTTCCCTCTTCTGTGTTCACCGCAAAGGCAAATATTACGAAAGGTGGAAATACTTTATGACACAGGCAGAAAAGCAGGCTATCATTAAGGAGTACGCTATTCACGAGGGCGACACAGGCTCTGCTCAGGTACAGGTTGCTGTTCTTACAACAAGAATCAACGAGCTCACCGAGCACCTCAAGGTTCACAAGAAGGACCATCACTCACGCCGCGGTCTTCTTAAGATGGTTGGTCACAGAAGAAATCTTCTTGCTTACATCTACAAAAACGATGTTCAGGAATATCGTGACCTTATCGCAAAGCTCGGTATCCGTAACACTATCGAGCGCAACATGGCTGACGCTGAAATCGAAGTTAAGGCAGAGGCTGAAGAGTAATCACAAACAAGCAGACGGTACAGTCGTATCGTCTGCTTAACTGTTTTGTCAAAGCGGAGGTAACACAATAGTAGTAAGTTGAGTTTGTTTTAAATTATCATTTATCATTCATAATTGCAAAGCAGGCTGAACTTATTACTATTATCCTCCCTTTGAAAGCAGGAATTTCAAAATGAAAGAGAGGTAAAATTATGTTTTTCAAGAATTTTAAGGTTTGGGAAACAGAACTTGCAGGCAGAAAGCTGACCCTTGAAACAGGCAAGATGGCAGGGCTTGCAAACGCATCAATAATGGCTCGTTACGGCGAAACAGAGGTTCTCTGTAACGTAACGGCATCCGCAAAGCCGAGAGAAGGCGTTGACTTTTTCCCGCTCAGCGTTGACTACGAAGAGAAGCTTTATGCAGTTGGCAAAATCCCGGGCTCTTTCCAGAGAAGAGAAAGCAGACCGAGCGAAAAGGCAATTCTTACATCAAGATGTATTGACCGCCCTATCCGTCCGCTTTTCCCGAAGGACCTTCGCAACGACTGTTCAGTGGTTGCAACCGTTATGTCGGTTGACCCTGACTGCTCACCCGAAATCACCGCAATGATTGGTGTTTCCGCTGCAATCGCGATTTCGGACATCCCGTGGGACGGCCCGATTTCAGGCGTAAATGTCGGTCTTGTTGACGGTGAAATCGTTATCAACCCAACTCTTGAGCAGCGTGCAGTTTCGGACCTTGTTCTTACTGTTGCATCAACTGCAGACCTCGTTGCTATGATTGAGGCAGGCGGTAACGAAATCGACGACGATACAATGTTCAATGCTATTATGGCAGGTCACGAGGAGAACAAAAAGATTGTTCAGTTCATCAACGGCATTGTTGACGAGGTCGGCAAAGAAAAGTTCGAGTACGAGTCATCTGACCCGGACCCGGAGATTATGGCAGAGATTGAGGAGTTCTGCATCGAGGACGTCAAGAAGGCTCTTGACACCGATGACAAAACTGTTCGCGACGCAGCGCTTCTTCCGATTTACGAGGCAGTTCACGAAAAGTTTGACGAGCGCTTTGAGGACAACACCGAAAAGCTCGACGAAATTATGTACCTTGTTCAAAAGCACGTTGTACGCGCTTGGCTCAAGGACGAGCACAAGAGAGTTGACGGCAGAGGAATCGACGAAATCCGTCCTCTTAACGCAGAGGTTGACCTTCTTGCAAGAGTTCACGGCTCGGGTCTTTTCACAAGAGGTCAGACACAGGTGCTTTCAATCGCAACACTCGGCACACTGTCAGACGCACAGCGCCTTGACGGACTTGACGAGCAGACCGAAAAAAGATACATTCACCACTACAATTTCCCGTCATACTCTGTTGGCGAAACAAAGCCTTCAAGAGGTCCGGGACGCCGCGAAATCGGTCACGGTGCACTCGCAGAGAAGGCTCTCCTTCCCGTTATCCCGAGCGTTGACGACTTCCCGTACGCTATCCGCGTAGTATCAGAGGTTCTTTCATCAAACGGCTCAACCTCACAGGGTTCAATCTGCGGCTCAACACTTGCTCTTATGGCAGCAGGTGTGCCGATTAAAGCACCCGTTGCAGGTATTTCCTGCGGTCTTATCACAGGCGACGAGGGCGTTTACGGCGACTTTATGACAATGGTTGACATCCAGGGTCTTGAGGATTTCTACGGCGATATGGACTTCAAGGTTGCAGGTACAAAGAAAGGTATCACAGCAATTCAGATGGACCTCAAGGTTCACGGTCTTACTCCCGAAATCATCAAAGAGGCTTTTGCTAAAACTCACAAGGCAAGAAATTACATCCTTGACGAGATTATGCTCCCTGTTATCAGTGAGCCGAGAGCAGAGCTTTCAAAATATGTTCCGAAAATGGTTACCTTTAACATCGACCCCGACAAAATCGGCGCAGTTATCGGTAAAGGCGGCAGCGTAGTTAAGGAGCTGCAGGCTACATTTGAGGTTGAAATCATCACCGAGGACGACGGCAGAATCACTGTTTGCGGCACAGACCTTGACAAGTGCAACGCAGCAGCAGAGGTTATCAGCCTTATCGTAAACGGTCCCGAGGTTGGCGCATTCTACAATGCCGAGGTTACAAGACTTATGGGCTTTGGCGCGTTTGCAAAGATTGCTCCGGGCGTTGAGGGACTTGTTCACATCTCAAGACTTGATGTCAAGAGAACTGAAAAGGTTGAGGATGTTGTAAACATCGGCGACTCAATTATGGTTAAGTGCATCGGCATCACCGACGAGGGCAAAATTGACCTTTCAAGACGCGACGCTCTCATCGAAATTGAGGGTATGACTCCCGAAAACGAGATTGATGACGTTCCGCGCAAGCCTC
Source organism: uncultured Clostridia bacterium (assembly GCA_946637545.1). GTDB lineage: Bacteria > Bacillota > Clostridia > Oscillospirales > Acutalibacteraceae > Eubacterium_R. Next base: position 3,019 of record CAMPBI010000099.1, read on the forward strand.
GCCGCGACAACAACCGTCGCAGACCGCGCAAGGACTGATTAAACATTCAATACTGCTTTACAGTTGACTGTAAGGCAGTATTTTTTTTGCATTTTTTCGGCGGCACGATAATACTATCTAATAGTGAGTATGAAAAGGGGTGCCGTTTAAGGTGAAAAGATTTTTGACAGCCGCAGCAGTTATGGCGGTGCTTTTTGTTGTTGCGGCTGTTGCGGCATTGTCGGGCAAAGAGCTGACAACTGTCGCAAAGGTTGCAAAGCCTGATGTGACCGGCGTGACAGACAGCAGTATTACGCTGCGGTGGCGAGAAGTTCGCGGTGCGGATTCGTACCGTGTTTATTTTGCAGAGGCAAGCGGAAACACCACACAGCGCATAACTGCAAGTCACTGCGAGGCGGTGCTCGGCGGGCTGTCGCAGGCAAGCGTTTACAAAATATATGTGACCGCGTGCAAAACGCATTTCGGTAAAACCGTCGAGAGCAAAAGCTACACACCTGTCACAGCGGTTACTCTGCCAAGTCAGCAGAATGTTGTTGCCGCCGCGTCTGCCGATGTCGGTCAGCTCACTGTCGAGTGGGAGGAAAACCGCGCCGCCGACGGATACAGAATTGAGTATGTGCAGGGCGGCGAAACGAACTCGGTTGAACTCACAAGCAGCGAGACTGTTGACTACACGATAAGCGACCTCAAAACAGGTACGCCCTGCTCTGTGAGGGTGTGCAGTTATGTAGCAAAAGATGAGCGGGAGCTCTGCGGAAAATGGAGCGATTACAGCAGCGCCGTTATTCAGAAGCTGCCCGAACTGTCGCGAACAATTGACCCTAAAAAGCCGATGGTGGCGCTGACCTTCGACGACGGACCGGGGTATAACAAGTCGTCCGACAAAATACTGGACACTCTGCAAAAATACAAGGCGCACGCCACATTTTTTATGGTAGGAAAAAACGCCGCCGACCACCCTAAAAACCTCAAGCGGAAGGTTGCGCTCGGCTGCGAGCTGGGCAATCATACTATGTTCCACGACCACTACGGCAAAAGCGTTACTCCGGGCGACATACGCAAATGCTCCGAGGCGATTTACGACGCCACCGGGCAGTATCCCACTGCGTTTCGCTCGCCCGGCGGTGCTACAACCGACACAATAAAAAAGGAGTGCAAAACCGAATCAATGCCGCTTTACTACTGGTCGCTTGACACGCTTGACTGGCGTGACCGCGACGCCGACACCGTGTACAACAGGGTGATGAAAAAGGTAAAGGACGGCGATATAATTCTTATGCACGAAATCTATGATTCCACTGCCGACGCTGTCGCGCGCCTTGTTCCTGCGCTGCAGAAGGAGGGCTATCAGCTCGTAACCTGCGAAGAATTAATGCTTGCAAAAACCAAAAAAGCGCCTGTCCCGGGCAGGCAGTACACCCGCGCCCGAGCCAAGCACTGAACACTTGCATTTTTTGTACAGTTATGATATACTTTTATTACAAAATCTAATAAGTGAC
>CAMPBI010000100.1 GCA_946637545.1 uncultured Clostridia bacterium
GAAGAATTACTGTCTGATTTTTTTAAAACGTTAAGGCAAAATAAACCCCGATGACAAAGGTCATCGGGGTTATTTTCTTTGTCAGATTAAATCTGCTACAAGGTCGCCCATCTGCGAGGTTGTTACAGCCTCAAAGCCGTCCTCGTAAATATCGGGTGTACGCGCCTTTGTGAGCGCGGCGTCAACCGCTTTTTCGATAGCGTCGGCAGCCTCGGCTTCGCCAAAGGTGTAGCGCAGCATCATTGCGCCTGAAAGGATTGTGGCAAGCGGATTTGCCTTGCCCTGTCCTGCAATGTCGGGAGCCGAGCCGTGAATCGGCTCGTACAGTCCGAAGGTGCCCTCTGCAAGCGACGCAGACGCGAGCATACCGATTGAACCGCTAATCATCGACGCCTCATCCGAAAGAATGTCGCCGAAAATATTTGAGGTAACAATCGTGTCAAACTGATTCGGATTGCGGACAAGCTGCATTGCGCAGTTGTCAACATACATATATGAAACCTCAACCTCGGGATAATCCTTTGCCGTTTCCTCCATAACCCTGCGCCACAGACGCGAGGAGTCAAGAACATTTGCCTTATCAACACAGGTGAGGCGCTTTTCACGCTTCATAGCATACTCAAATCCCGCCTTCACAATGCGCTTGATTTCAGGATAAGTATAACGCTCGGTGTCGTATGCGCCAACAACGCCGTTTTCCTCATAAGTTCCGCGGTCACCGAAGTAGATTCCGCCGGTGAGTTCACGGACAATCAGAATGTCAAGTCCGTCGCCGATGATTTCTTCCTTAATAGGTGACGCGCTTTTAAGCGGTGCAAAAATCTTTGCGGGGCGAAGATTTGCAAAAAGTCCAAGGTCCTCGCGGATTGCGAGCAGCCCCTTTTCAGGTCTGTTATTGCCCGGCTGGTCGTCCCATTTCGGTCCGCCTACTGCGCCGAGCAGAACAGCGTCGGACGCCTTGCACGCGTCGGCAGTTTCCTGCGGATACGGAACGCCCGTTGCATCAATAGCGCAGCCGCCGAGCAGCTGATAATTATAACTGAACTTAAAGCCGAATTTTTCGCCTGCTCTGTCGAGGACTTTTATAGTTTCGTCAACAATTTCAGGTCCGATACCGTCGCCCTTTAACACTGTGATTTTATAATCTTTCATACTCGTTCTCCTTTAGCAGATGTCGAAAATACCGGGCATTGTGTCGTCGCGGTAAGTGTCGGGCTGGTCGCGGTTGATTGCGCAGACGATACCCTTCATCGACGCATAGCTGATGTTGTGGCTCACGCCGATGCCGAAAACGTCCTTGCCCTGCGGATTTTTGAGGTGAATATAACTGATAGCCTTTGAATCCGAGCCGACAGCAATTGCGTGCTCGCTGTAGTCTATGAACTCATAGCCCGTTACGCCTATTGCCTGTATAGCGGTGAAGAAAGCACCGATAGGACCGCTGCCCTCACCCTTAATGTCGACAGGTTCGCCGCCCTTGTAGGTGATTGTGCCTTCAAATTTAACCTTTGAAAGCTCCTCTTCCTCGACCTTTTCTTCATATACCTTATAGTTGCGCAGCTTGTACGGTCCGGCAACGTTTCTGTATTCCTTCTGGAACAGGTCGAACACCTCTGCCGATGACAGCTCCTTGCCCTTTTCGTCGCACGCCTTCTGAACTACTGCGCCAAACTCGGGGTGCATAGCCTTTGGCATTTTAATACCGTAGTTGTTTGAAAGAATATACGCCGTGCCGCCCTTACCCGACTGCGAGTTGATACGGATAATCGGCTCGTACTCTCTGCCGACGTCGGCAGGGTCGATAGGGAGATACGGCACCTCCCACAAGTCCGTTTTGCTCTCCTCCATATAAATCTTGCCCTTGTTGATAGCGTCCTGGTGAGAGCCTGAAAATGCGGTGAACACAAGCTCGCCTGCATACGGATGACGAGGCGGAACCTGCATCTTTGTGCAGCGCTCGTAAACCTCTTTAATCTTATTAATATCGTGAAAATCAAGCTCGGGGTCAACGCCCTGCGTCCACATATTGAGCGCAAGCGTAACAATGTCAACATTACCCGTTCTTTCACCGTTGCCAAAGAGCGTGCCTTCAACACGGTCAGCGCCTGCCATAAGCGCAAGCTCTGTTGCCGCAACGCCTTCGCCGCGGTCATTGTGCGGATGAAGCGAGATAATCGCAGCCTCTCTGTTCGGCAGATGGCGGCAGAAATACTCAATCTGGTCAGCGTAGCCGTTCGGTGTTGAGCACTCAACCGTTGACGGCAGGTTAAGGATAATCGGATTGTCCTTTGTGATATGAAGCTCCTCCATAACCTGACGGCAGATTTCGACAGCGTTGTCCATCTCCGTGCCTGTGAAGGATTCCGGTGAATATTCAAAACGGATGTTCATATCGGGGTTATTTTTCTTTTCTTCCTCTGTCAGCTCGTAGATAAGCTTTGCGCCCTTGACAGCGATGTCAATAACGCCCTGCATATCGGTTTTAAATACAACCTTGCGCTGAAGAGTTGAGGTTGAATTATAAAAATGAACAATAACATTCTTGGCGCCGTGGATAGCCTCAAAGGTCTTTTTGATAAGGTGAGGTCTTGCCTGAACGAGCACCTGAATTGTAACGTCATCAGGGATATATCCGCCGTCGATAAGAGTGCGCAGAATTTCGTACTCTGTTTCGCTTGCAGACGGGAAGCCCACTTCAATTTCCTTGAAGCCCACATCAATAAGAGTCTGGAAAAATTCAAGCTTTTCCTGCAGGTTCATCGGGTCAACAAGCGCCTGATTACCGTCGCGAAGGTCAACCGAGCACCATACGGGCGCCTTGGTGATTACATTGTTTGGCCACTGTCTGTCCGGAATGTTAATCGGATTAAACGGTGTGTATTTTTCATAACCTTTTTTCATAGTGATTCTCCTTCCTGTGCGGAGCAAATAATAAAACGCTCCTACACAATGTATAGGGGCGTAATAACACGCGGTACCACCCTACTTCGGCAGAAGGTAAACTGCCCTTTAGCATCAATCAATGCCTTAACCGATAACGAGGTTAACCGTCTGCCCCTATTGATTACTATTCAGGGCAGCGACTCCGCAGAGAGCTATGCATCTGACATTTTGTATCGGCTCGCACCACCCGCCGACTCGCTGAAACTAAAATGAAAAATCTTTTTCTGCATCACAGTCTTTTGTAGGTACTGTAAAATTTTCAGTAAAGATATTATAACAGATTAAAAAGTTTTGTCAAGTAGTAACCTTATTATGTTTTGCAATCGTGATAAAATGTGATATAATAGCTTCAGATTTAAGAAAGGGCAGGCAAAATGCTGAAGGAATTAGTAGAAAAGAAGGAAAAAAAGGTCGAATATGTTGAACTGATTTACGACCTTATATTTGTTTACATAATCGGCAGGAACAACACGCTGCTTCACCACATAAACGGCGGATTTGTTGAAATCGGAATGTTTATGGCGTACATAACGTGCACGCTGGCGGTAATTCAGATTTGGACCTTCACCGCGTACTACATTAATATGTACGGCAGAAACGGCGTGAGGGACCACATTTTTATGTTCGTCAATATGTTTTTGCTGTATTTTATCGGCGAGGCAACGCGCACGGACTGGATGGCATACCACACAATGTATCATATCGCATGGGCGCTGATACTGCTGAATGTTGCGCTGCAATATTTGCTTGAACTGCGAAATCACAAGGGCGACGCGCTGAACACAAAACGAATCAAGGGTATGATAACCGTGCTGTGCTGCGAATCGGTGCTTGTGCTGCTTTCGATAGTTGAATTTGGCGCGCTTAAAACATCGTATATGTCGCTCGCGGCAATACTTTTCGGTATCACCTTTGTGTCAGTTTCGGCGTCAGGCAAAAAAATTGCAACGCGGCTTGTCGATTTTCCGCACCTGTCCGAAAGAATAATGCTTTACGTCGTTTTCACCTTTGGCGAAATGATTATTGCCGTGTCTGAATACTTTGGCGGCGGCTTTACCTTCAACACGCTTTATTTCAGCTTTATGGCGTTTTTGATTGTTGTGGGGCTGTTCCTCAGCTATGAGGTGGTTTACGACCACATAATTGACCGCGAAAAGCAGACAAGCGGACTTTCGTACATACTGATTCACATTTTTATAATCTTTGCGCTCAACAACATAACGGCGGCGCTCGAATTTATGCGAAACGACGAGGTTTCGCTGCTGCCGAAAATCGTGTTTATGACCGTATCAGTCATAATGTACTACGCATTTTTGTTTTCAACACGCAGCTACGCCAAAATGAAGTGCGGAATTAATCTGAAATTCTATGCCGTTATGGTGGCAATTTCGCTTGTGTTCGCGGCGCTGATGGTGATATTCAGGCAGAATATGTATGCAAATATTCTCATTACCGCAGTTTTCGTTTACATAATTTTCGGCGTAATTTACAGCACTGCAAAAAAGGCAGCCTGAATCCGGATTCGGATACCGGACACTGAAATAAAATACACCGCAAGG
>CAMPBI010000101.1 GCA_946637545.1 uncultured Clostridia bacterium
ATCGGCGTAGGCGGCAGAGAAATCGGCTACCTCTTCGGTCAGTACAAGAGAATCCGCGACGCTTATCAGAACGGCGTTCTCACAGGTAAGGGACTTACATACGGCGGCTCTCTCATCAGACCCGAGGCAACAGGCTTCGGCGCTGTATATTATGCTTGCGAAGTATTCAAGCATGAAAATGACGACATCAAGGGCAAGACCTTTGCTCTTTCGGGCTTCGGTAATGTTGCCTGGGGCGCTGCAAAGAAGATTGCAGAGCTCGGCGGCAAGGCTGTAACAATTTCAGGTCCTGACGGATATGTTTACGACCCGGACGGAATCGTTACAGATGAAAAAATTAGCTATCTTCTTGAGATGCGTGCATCGGGCAGAGATAAGGCGCAGGATTATGCCGACAAGTTTGGCTGCGAGTTCCACCCGGGCGAAAAGCCGTGGGGCGTAAAGGTTGATGTTGCAATGCCTTGCGCAACTCAAAACGAGGTTACTCTTGAAGAGGCAAAGAAGATTATTGCAAACGGCACAAAGTATTACATCGAGGTTGCTAATATGCCGACTGCAGAGGATGCATTTGACCTCTTTATGGAAACCGAGGGCGTTATCATCGCTCCTTCAAAGGCAGTTAATGCAGGCGGCGTTTGCGTATCAGGTCTCGAAATGAGCCAGAACTCACAGCGTCTGCGCTGGACGGCAGAAGAGGTTGACGAAAGACTCCACAATGCTATGATTGAAATTCACAAGATTTCTGTTGAAGCAGCAGAGCGTTACAATATGGGCTACAACCTTGTTGCAGGCGCAAATATCGCCGGCTTTGAAAAGGTTGCACAGGCAATGCTCGAGCAGGGCATATATTAAACTCAAGGCTGGTTACTCGCTATGCTCAACAATAATTATAACGAGCGCGAGCGAAATTCACCTTTAATAATTAAAAAAATCAAGTAGCCGCGGCTACTTGATTTTTATTATTTCGTTAAACACTGCTGTCATTTTTTTACTGATGTTCAAATCCATATGCAGCGAGCCGAAGTACCAGTGGCTGTAATCCACACCCTTCATCAGCTCCTGAAGATAGGTGTTAAGCGTGGTGATATGGATGTTCTGATTTGTGTGCAGTCGGATGAAATCCTTTGCGATGGCAGGCGCCTCGTAGGTCAGAATGTAATTGACCTCGTAGTTTGCGTCCTTCAGATTTTTTGCGCCGTTGAGCAGCTCTTCGGAATTTGGCATTTCCTCCTTCCACCAGCTTTTGCCGGGCTTTCGCATTTCGGCGTCCTCGCTTTCGCCGCCGCCCATACAGAAAAATGTCTTTTTCTCAAAGGTGAAAATTTCGCCGCGGCAAAGGTGAAAAATATTGTCGCCGATTTTATGTGCGTTGCCGCCCTTGTAGCGGTAAGGTCTGTACTCGCCGAGCATATCAAAATTCTCGTGTGCACCGTCCACAAAGCAGATGGTGTACTTTTTCTTTTCAAGCTCCCCCAGCGCCTTTTTTTCCTTGTCGCTGCCGTCCCATAAAAAGCCGAAATCGCCGCAGATTATCAGCGTGTCGTCCTCGCCGAGTTTGCGAAGCTTTGGATTTTTGAAAAAACTGATGTCACCGTGAACATCGCCTGTTATGTAAACCATAATTTTTATACCAAACTTTCTTGTAATATGAAAATGTTTGTGTTAATATATATGATATAATTTATTTATGCGGGTGTCAAGAATGAAAAAAACTTTATCATTTTTATTTATATTTCTAATCGTTATTTCCTCGGTGTTTACCTTTCCGACTGCAGCGTTTGCCGAGCAGCAGGACGCTACCTACAAGGTAACCTCAAAGGTCTACGCCGACGCATATATGCTAATAAACCTTGACGATGACGAATTCCCTGTAATAGCGGCAAAAAATCAGAGCAAAAGAAAATATCCGGCATCGCTCACAAAGATTGCCACAGCGGCAGTTGTGCTCAATAATGTCAAGAATATAAAGGCAAAAACCAAGGTCAGCGAGCACGCTGTAAAAATGCTGCAGGGAACTGACGCGCAGATTGCAAATCTTGAGGCAGGGGACGAGCTGACAATCGAGCAGCTGCTTTATCTGACTCTCGTTTATTCCGCGTGCGACGCGTGCGAGGTGCTTGCCGAATACACCGCAGGCTCTGTTGAAAAATTTGTAAAGATGATGAACGACTGGGCAAAGTCGCTCGGCTGCAAGGACACTCATTTTGTCAACGCCGACGGACTGCACGACAAAAATCATTACACCACCGCAGAGGACCTTGCAAAAATGACTCTTGCGGCGCTGAAAAATGAGGATTTTGTCAAGATGTCGTCAACTACCACTTACAAGTACGACGGCACAAGCTTTATGCACACAAACTTTATGCTCGACCCGTTCCATGTTACTTACTACTATGAGTACGCCGAGGGCATCAAGACCGGCTCAACCTCACAGGCAGGCTACTGCGTTATTACCAAGGCGGCGAAGGACGGCTATAACTATCTTGCAATCGTGCTTGACTCGCCTGTTAAAAAGCTTGACGGAATTGACACAAAGTGCTCGTTTGTCGACGCGGGAACGCTGTTTGACTGGGCGTTCGACTCGCTTAAATATGCAACCGTAATCAGAATGAACGACCTCGTTGACGAGGTTCCTGTCAAAAACGGCAAGGACGCCGACACCGTTCAGCTTGTCGCAAAGGAGGACGTCACAACGCTCGTGCCCGTATCGCTCGACCCGTCGGCTGTTATTGTAAAAGCTGTTGACCCGCCCGCAGAGCTTGACGCGCCCGTTACGCAGGGCGACAATATATGCACGGCAGAGGTAATCTATGCCGACAAGGTGATTGCAACTGTCGACCTCGTGGCAGCAAAAACTGTTGAGCTGTCCACGTTCCTTACAATCATCAACGCGGTTCGTAGCTTTTTCAGCAACAAAATTGTGATTGCGATTTTTGCACTGCTTATTATTGCGGGCGTGCTTTACATTATTGCGCTCATCAACCGCATCCGCAAGAATAAAAAGCGTATTGCCGAAAAACGCCGCCGTCAGCGTGAACTTGATGACGAAATCAACCGCAATTATTACGGCAGCGATTACATTGAGCCGCCAAAGCGCAGATAATAAAAACGTTAAGCAGCCTGATTTAAAACAGGCTGCTTACTACTATCTAAAAAAGTGCTTGACAAAGCGCTTTTTTTATGTTAGTATAATCGCACAACAAAGCAGAACACCCGTTCTCCCCTCAAGCGTGAGTAAAGAGGGCAATACTTAATTTGAGTTTTATTAAGTACGGGCGGACTGCGTTCGTACTTATTTTTTGCATCTAATTTATCAGAGAGGTGTTATTTATCAGCAAGAATACTCCACAGCTTAACGGCGAAATCAGAGACAAAGAACTCCGCGTTATTTCGGACACAGGCGAACAGCTCGGCATTATGAGCGCTAAAGAGGCACAGCAGCTCGCTGATGCCAAGGGTGTTGATTTGGTAAAAATCGCGCCGCAGGCTAAACCGCCCGTTGCCAAGATTATGGACTATTCCAAGTACAGATACGAACAGCAGAAGCGCGAGAAGGAAAACCGCAAAAAGCAGAAGATTGTTGAAACAAAGGAAATCAGACTTTCCATTAATATTGACATCGGCGACTTCAACACAAAGGTTAACCAGGCTCGCAAATTCCTTTCAAAAGGTGACAAGCTCAAGGTGTCAATCCGCCTTCGCGGCAGAGAAATGGCTCATTCAGACCTCGCCGTTGCGAATATGAACCGCTTTGCAGAGGAGCTCACCGAGGAAGCAACTATTGACAAAAAACCGAAGCTTGAGGGCAGACAGGTGCTTATGTTTATGTCGCCCAAGGCTGCGAAATAATATTTTTGTAATTAATTTTATGGAGGAATAAATTATGCCAAAGATTAAGACACACAGTGGCGCTAAAAAGCGTTTTAAGACAACAAAGAGCGGCAAGGTTAAGAGAGCACATGCTTATACCTCTCACATCCTTACCAAAAAGTCAACCAAGCGCAAGAGAAATCTTCGCAAGCAGGTTGTTGCCGATGTTACAAACCAGAAGCAGTGCAAGAGACTTGTACCTTACAAATAAGAGATTAACGCATTTATATAACGGAGGTAATTAACTATGGCAAGAGTTAAGGGCGCTATGATGACGCGCAAAAGAAGAAAGAAGGTATTAAAGGCAGCAAAGGGCTATTACGGCTCAAAGCATGCTCTTTTCCGCACCGCAAAGCAGGCTGTAATGAAAAGCGGCCAGTATGCATATATCGGCAGAAAGCAGAAGAAGAGAGATTTCAGAAGAATGTGGATTACCCGTATTTCTGCTGCATGCAAGGCAAACGGTATGAACTATTCAACATTTATGAACGGTCTTAAGAAGGCTGGCATCGACCTCAACAGAAAGATGCTTTCGGAAATCGCAATCAGCGACCCTGCTGCTTTCACAGCTCTCACAGAGGCTGCAAAGGCTGCACTTTAATAGCAGAATTTAAA
>CAMPBI010000102.1 GCA_946637545.1 uncultured Clostridia bacterium
GACGACTGCGTGCAAAACGCCTTTTTGGTGTATTACAAAAAGCTTCTTGCAGGCGAAGAAATCGAGCAACCGAAAGCCTTTTTATACCGCACGGCAGAAAATTTTGTTAAGAAAGCCCTGCGTGAAAAGTCGCAACGGCAGCGAAAAATCATTCCGCTTGACAGCGTGCGAGAGATTTCCGTACCCGAAGTCAGCGAAAAAGCGGCGAGCCTCGACTATGACGAAATTAAATTAATACTGCTGAACAATCTGAACGACTCCGAACAACTGCTATACTTCCAGAAGTACGAACAAAAGATGTCGCTCAAAGAGATTGCAGAGTATTACGGTATTTTGCCAACAGCGGCGGCTAACCGAATATCACGCCTGCGCAAAAAGATTATTGCATTCACCCTGCCTGTACTGAATGATTTTGAGAAAGGGGAATATTGATGAACATAACTGTTAATGAACAAATCGTCAAAGCGATTTATGATAACCGTTCCTATACAGATGAAATAACAGCATTTCTGAACGAAATCATTGACGCAGAAATCGAAAAAGACGAAATGAATACCGAACTGATGGATGAGTGTACGGATTTATTGTATGAGCTTCAGTTCGGCGAAGAGCCTGACACTGACAGCGTCAACAAGCTGCTTCATATTTACAAAACACAGATAAACAGAACCAAGCGTAAGCGTCAGATAGCAGCGGCAATAATGATTATGCTTGTCGCTTCCGGCGCACTGCTGCAGACCAATCCCGTCATCGCAGAGCAAACGAAAGATATGTTCGCCCAGATTGTGAGCGTCCTCGGAATAGCAGCAAACGATACGGACACAGGCAAGAGCGAAATCGTGTCAATATACGCGGAGTTGGGAGAAAGCGTTAACTTAACCGTCAAAACCGAGGCGGATATTCATCCCGAGGATGCCTCGATCATAGCGGTGGATGAACACGATTTTGAAAAGCCGATTCCTTTATCGGAATGCAAGGTGGATAAGGAGCAAATCGATGGCACTCATATTATGGTAACCTATTCCTACGAGGGCTGCGCCTGCTCAATCGTTTATACTTTGGAGGTTGAATAATGAAAACGTTAAATAAATCAATTTGTATCATACTTGCGATGGTACTCGCGCTTGTACAGTTTCCGATTTTGACTCTTGCTAAAAACGAGAGTGTTCCTTCGTATGAGGCTCAACAGACCGACGTTACGTCTCAGGACGGCGCGTGGAAATATGATATCGCGCTCGACATAAACGATGAGCCGCGCGTGTGGATTACTGATTATCTCAAAGACACAGCTGTCGGCGATGAGTTCGTTATACCGGGGACAATTGACGGTATGCGTGTTCAGAGCGTTGAAATGACGTCATATGTAAGCTTGAAAAATTGCACCAAAATAGTGTTTGAAGAAAACGTTGAAAGAATAGCGGGAAACTTTATGCACTTTTTGACGGGCACACAGATTGAATTTCCGTCAACGCTATTAATGATAGATTCCGATACTTTTTTGCAATCGAAAATCAAGTCAATCAATTTTCCTGACGGACTTCGCGCTATCGGTTCAACCGCTTTTCAGAGATGTACTTTTACCGATACGGATATAGTTCTGCCCGAAAGCGTTGAACTTATCGGCGACGGCGCGTTTGACAGCTCAAATGTTACATCTGTCAAGGTCGGTGCAAAGGCGAATTTCAGTCCTTCAAGCTTTTCACAGACAGTCGGAGCATATTACGATTCTGCTACCGAGTATCCCGTTATGCCGTTTTCAAACTGCGCTAATCTGACCAAGGTTGAGATTGACGAAAACAATCCGTATTTCAAGACGGTTGACGGCACGGTGTATTCTTCTGATGACATCGAACTTATTTTCATCAATTCGTATTCCGCGGATTACGTTATTCCCGACACCGTGGAATATATCTGCCCGGGTGCGTTAAACAACAAAACCTTTGACAGCGTTTATATTTCTTCAAATATTCAGAATTTCGGCTCCGTTACCTTCAGCGGCTCAAAAATCGGCAAGGTCATCTTTGCCGACGATTGCGCTTATGAAAACATCTCCAGAAATAATTTTGCCAATTCCAAGATAGACGAGATTACAATTCCGAAAAGCGTAACGAGAATTGACGACACCGCGTTTAATGAATGTGGAATTAAAAGACTGAATTTTGAAGAAGGCTCGGAGTTGAAAGAAATCGGTATGCGGGCATTCAGCCAAAACGATATTGAAACAATCGATTTAACCAACTGCAAATATCTCACAAAGGCTTATCAATACGCGTTCAGCGGAAACGGTGAGTTAACGTCGGTAGATATGACTGACGTTCCTATGGAAGAGATCGGTCAGAGTATGTTTTCAGGCTGTACTAAACTCAAGGATTTCAAAATATCAAAATATTCAAGGATTATCTGGTATGATGCTTTTTACAATGACAGGGAGCTTGAAAATATTGATTTGAGCCATATAGCTAAGCTTGTTGACGGTGACCCGTTTGAAAGCTGCGAAAAAATCAATATTTCCGATTATCTTGTGTCAAGCGGTACAACAGACGACGGATATGAGTATAACGAGTTTAAGGACCACGTTTCAATAATCGGATATAAGGGTGAGTCGAACGAGCTTAATATGCCTGATACGATTAACGGCAAGTATGTTACCGATATTGCATGGCGCGTCAATTCCGTTTTGCGCAACCAGTATATTCAGAGCGTAACGCTCCCGTCAAATCTCGAATTTATTTGCACAAAGGCGTTTCTGTACAAAAAAGTTCAGGAGATAAGCGATTTTCCCGAAACACTCCGCTATATCGGTGAATACGCATTTTCAGGCTGTAGCTTCACAAGCATTAAACTCAATGACGGACTTGAATACGTTAACAGCTGCGCCTTTCAGTATTGCCCGATTACAAGCCTTGATATTCCCGACTCCATAACACGGTATCTGGGCGACGTATACGAAAAGGTGAAAACTCTCACTATCGGAAAAAACGTTGAAAACGTTAAGGATATTCTTGACACAGCAAACCGGAACAAAAATGTGATGAAGGTAACCATCAGCGCCGATAACCCGTATTACTGCCTTGAGCACGGCGTGCTGTACAACAAGGACAAGACAGAGATTTTCGCATATTATCCGTATTTCAATATTCTCGACGCAACGCTGAATTATCAGATTCCCGATACGGTTAAGATAATTCACGATAACGCTTTTTACGAAGCAAAGATTATCCGCGAGCTTGATATTCCCGACAGCGTTGAATATATAGGAAAATTCGCATTTTACGACTGCAGCACTATTAAGAACATCACCATTCCCGCAAGCGTGAAATACATCGGCAAAGAAGCCTTCAGCGAATCCGGCGCGACGAGTGCAACGTTCGCCGACGGCTTTAAGACAGAAGCTCTTTACGGCACGTTTTCTTACTGCGAGGATTTATCGAGCGTAACCTACGGCGACGTGGATATTAAAAAGCTTTTAGGTACATACGTTGGCAGCGGCATAAAAAACGTTGATATTCCAGAAAGCGTTGAAGTGTTAATGTCAACATATTTCCTAACCGACTTATCCACAGTTAACGAACTTAAGTTGCCTGAAGGCTTAAAGGTTTTAGGCAACAGCACCTTTGACGCCAGCAATCTCGGAGCTACGGAACTCACCGTACCCGACGGAGTAACGTCGATAGGCGGCTGGGCGTTTCAAAGCTGCAATAAGCTTGAAAAAATCAATTTCAACAACGTTCGTTATCTCGGAAGAGGCGCGTTTGCAGGCTGTGAGTCTCTTAAAAGCGTCGATTTAACGGGAATTATCTACTTTGCGGAAAACAACTGGAACGGCACCTTTAGTAACTGCCCCGAGCTCAAAAAGATTACCTTTAACCGCGAGGATAAGGAATACGATATTGAAGACGGTGCCAACAGGTGCAACGATGCGGTTGAAACCGTCGTTATCGGAAACGGCGTGAGAAACGTAAAGAGCAAGGCGTTTGCTAACTGTAAAAACCTTGAAACGGCAGTTATTTCCGATTCGGTTGAAACCATTTCCGACGACGCATTTGAAAACTGCGACAAGCTGACCATCGTCTGCACCGAAGAGTCAACTGCGATGAAGTTTGCGCAGCGCAACAACGTTAAATACAAGACTTTTAAGATTCATCCGATAGCAGATCAGCAATACACGGGTTATGCAATCAGACCTGCACTGCACGTTACTGTTGGTGAAAGCGACCTGAAAGCAGGCAGCGACTACACAGCGTCTTATACCGATAATATAAAAATCGGCACTGCAAGAGCGACAGCGGTAGGTCTCGGTGATTACAGCATTTATGCCGCAACGGTTAAGTTCAATATCTTTTGCAATCATCAGTACACGGTAAAGACGGTTAAGCCGACTTATGCCGCAAAGGGCTATAAGCTCCACACCTGCTC
>CAMPBI010000103.1 GCA_946637545.1 uncultured Clostridia bacterium
TTTTTATCTTAACTGCGGTATTACAGCGCTTGATATTCCAAAGAACACAAGCAGCGACACCGCGTCGACAATCGTTGTGATGAAGGGTGATGACATTACTGCCGGGTCAAAGCCGATTCGTTTGGCAAGCATAGGCAGCGACGCACCGATAAACTTGGCAAATACTATTTCGACCACGAGAGTGAGGCAGATTGCAACATCAATCAGCAGTGTGATTTCGTCATTTTGAAATGCCATTTTGTCAATAAGCCATATTTTTGCAAAATTGACTGCGGCAAGGGTTAGCCCGCAGTAAAGTCCAACGCGGATTTCTTTCCAGATAACTCTGAAATAGTCGCGGAAATTGACTTCGCCAAGGCTCATTGCGCGGATAACCGTAACGCTCGCCTGTCCGCCCGAGTTACCGCCCGTGTCCATAAGCATAGGAATAAACGCGGTAAGGATTGTGAGCGTTGCAAGCTTGTCTTCAAATCTGGTTATGATTGAGCCTGTAAAGGTTGCAGACACCATAAGCAAAAGCAGCCACGGAAAACGGCTCTTCCACGTTTCAAAAACAGTGGTTTTAAGATACGTTTTCTCCGTCGGGAGCATAGCGTTCATCTTCTGGATGTCCTCGGTGTTCTCCTCCTGGATGACATCGAGAGCGTCGTCGATGGTGATGATTCCGACAAGTCGCTCTTCCATATCACACACGGGAAGCGCGAGGAAATTATACTTGTCAAAATACTGTGCAGCAAGCTCCTGGTCGTCGAGAGTATTGAGGAAAATAACATTAGTTTCCATAAATTCCTCAATCACGTCGTCGTAGTCGTGAAGGAGCAAATCCTTAACGGTGGTAACGCCAAGCAGGTGACGCGACGCGTCAGTTACATAGCAGGTGTAGACCGTTTCCTTGTCAACACCCGTTCGTCTGATGCGCTTGAAAGCATCCTCAACGGTCATATCTTTTTTCAGGTCGACAAACTCCGGCGTCATCATTGAACCGGCAGAGTCGTCGGGATATTTGAGCAGGATGTTGATTGAGTTTCGCGTTTCCCTGTCGGTATTCTTGAGAATACGCTTTACGAGGGTTGCAGGCATTTCCTCAATGATGTCAACAGCGTCGTCAAGGTAAAGCTCATCCAGCACCTCACGCAGCTCGGTATCCGAAATACCGTGAATCAGTGCCTCCTGCGTGTCGCCGTCGAGTTCTACAAAGGTATCCGCCGCATCCTCTTTAGGCAGCAGCCTGAAAAACAGCAATCGCTGATTTTCCGGCAGCTCCTCAAGAATTGTTGCTATATCGGCAGGGTTGATTTCTCCTAAAATCTCTTTGATTTTGGATAGATTTCTGTTTTCATAACACTGTTGAATCTGTTCAAGTATTTCTTCAAATTCAAGCTCCATATGTCAACCCTCCTCTTTAAATTAAAAAATTATTCTTCGGTTTCTTCTGTCGGCGCGTCAAAAAATTCCGTTTCGTCGCCGTCGCCGACCTCAATTGTGATGCGCTTGCCTATTCTGACAAGCAGTAAAATCAAAATCAATGCGCCTGCTGCCGAGCACACGATAATAAGGAACTCGGGGCGCTGATAAAAGATTTCATTTCTGACAAGCGACTCGGTGTTCCCCTGTCTGATTGCGTTTGTGAACTCCTTGCAGGTTTTGTCGGTGCGCTTGACGGAAAAGCTGTAAACTCTCTTTTCGCCGTTTGACGCGGTGACGACAATAGGAATATCGAGCTCCTGCTCGGATGTGAGCGAAATATTTTTTGGTAAGTCGCAGTAAGCGCTTACATCCTGCGTTGCGGCAGAAATTTCAAGCTCTGTAAGGTCGCTTGGAATAAAGATGACATAGTCATCGGTGCTGTTGGTGATTTCGGGATACACAACGCCGAGGTTACACATCACGGCACGAAGATAATTGTTGCCGTTTTCCTCATAATAATGAACATTATCATAATTGAAGTCGTAAATCTGCGTACCGTTTTCGTACACAAGAGTTACCTTTGCGCCGGTCTGATGACGCGTGCTGTCGTAAATCCAGTTGACGAACAAATTTGCCTCGCCCTCAATCTCGTAATCGTCGAGAGTCGGAGTAACCTTTGCATCGTCCAGCACAAGCGTGTAGTCGTGCTTTGAGGGAGAAAACTCCTCGGTAATTTTTGCATTTTTGAATGAAATGGATTTGAGTGACGGTGTTGCTGCTTTTTCGCTTGCGCTTGCTGTAATCGACATTGTCGAAAGCAAAAACGCAAGGCAGATAAGCATTAGTAGTGCTGTTTTTTTCAATGGACACCTCGCTTATTTAATCACAAAGGACGCTATGCCTTTTTTCTGCAGTGCAGAAACGATTGCTTTGCCGTTTAAGTCGGTTTTTATGATATATGCTTTGCTGTTGCCGAGCCTTTTGAGCGCCTTGAGGTCGTTAATCTGCGTGTCCTTTGACACCTTCACATTGACCGCCTCGAGCAGCTTGATATTTGAATCAATGTCGCTGTACAGCTTTTTTGCTAATTTTTCGTAGCCGTCGCCGTACTTTTTACTTATTTTTTCGGGCAGATTGCAATTGTCAAGAACAAAAACAGTTACGCCAAAAGTATTCAGTTCAACAATAATATCCTTGATATAGTTATATGCAAAGTCGCTGTCCGGATTAAGATAAGTGTTGCCGTCGGCGTCCTTGTAAACCTTTTTGCCGTTCATTATTGCCGCGCCGCTTGCCTGTGCAGGAACAACGTTGTCCATATAGCAACTGATTACCGCAACAGGCAAAATGTCGTTTTTGAGCATTTCCTGCACGGACTGCTGCGGCTTGTCGGCAGCAAAGCTCACTGCGGAAAAGGTGTCAACCGATGCAAGCGAGGACTTGTAACCGATTGTGCCGTCGGCTCTCTTTGCCTCAAACGCAACGGCGGAATAGCCGTTCTTTTGTGTGCTGTTCATAATTGATGAAAGCATAACAGACGCGTCGAGTCCGATTCCGTCCGTCATTTTTGCAAAGAATCCCACCTGCATATCAGACATGGCGCCGTCAATATTTTCACTGTCATAGGAGCTCATAGCAGGCTTGGCGTGACGCTGAATGTAAACATCCATACCCGTATAACCGACTGAAATAATCGCTACACAGCAAACAAATACAATCAGTCTTTTCAGCCTTGTTTCATTGCGGCTTTTGCTGTCGGCTGAATAGCCCTTTTTCTTCGGGCGCTTGTAGTCGAACTTGTCGGACGAGCCGCCCTCTATGTACTTGTCGGCAAAATCAATTTTCCTGCCCTGTTCCGGCTCGGTCCATTTTTGATTTCGCTTTTTGTCGTTGTAAAATCTTTTCTTTTTCATTATTGATTAATCGCAGATTCTGCGTTATTCTTGAGGGTTTCAATCGCGTCGGCGGGGCAATCGCTGCCAAACACCGCAGAGCCTGCAACAAACACATTTGCACCTGCCTCTGCGGCAAGAGTTACGGTTGAAAAATCAACTCCGCCGTCAACTTCAATATCAATATCGGGGCGCATTTCACGGATTTTTCTGATTTTCGGAAGCACACGTTCCATAAAGCTCTGACCGCCAAAGCCGGGCTCAACGGTCATAACAAGCACCATTGCAAGCTTGTCAAGATACTCAAGTACAACATCAACATCAGTATCGGGCTTGATTGCGATAGCAGGCTTTTTGCCAAGAAAAATAATTCTGTCAACCGTAGCGGCAATATTGCTTTCGCATTCGGCGTGAAAGCAGATAATATCCGCGCCGGCTTTTGAAAATGCGTCAACATAATCATACGGGTCGCTAATCATAAGATGAACATCAAACGGAATGTCGCACACCTTTTTCATTGCTGCAATCACGGGGGCGCCGATTGTGATGTTTGGCACAAAATGCCCGTCCATAACGTCAATATGAATTAAATCGGCGTTTGAAATCCTGTCGAGTTCACTTTGCAGATTCGCGTAGTCGCTTGATAAAATTGATGGTGAAATTTTGATTTCCATATACTGCTCCAATATAAAAGATATTGATTGTTTAGTTATTATACTATTATAATTACGCAAAGTCAAATGATTTAGAATCAGTTAGCAGTTAATAGTCAATAGTAAGTAGTTGGGACGCCCCTTATGACCTTTTTTATGTTTACACATTTACAAAAAAGTTACAATATTTACAAAAAAATAACACAAAAGACTTGAAAGTTAGCCCGTTGTGATGTATAGTATATTTTGTATAAATAGGAGTATGCCCTTTTGGAAGCGGCATATCCAAAATCAAAGTTAGGAGAAAAAGCCGTGATTGAATTTAAAGATGTCACAAAAATATATGACAG
>CAMPBI010000104.1 GCA_946637545.1 uncultured Clostridia bacterium
TTGCACCACAAGCATTACAGTAAAAAACTCTTGTATATTAATATGTTTTTTAGTATAATAATACTATGTTATCTTGAGCAAATCATTTACGGCATACGGTTTGCTCATCTGGTGGTGAAAAAATGCTCGGAAAATATGTTAGAGTCAAGGTCGTTAGGCCTATCGGCTCTGATGATGAAGCGGGCTACACCTATCCACTGAACTTCGGCACAGTTTACGGCAACGAAAAACAAACGGCATTTATTATGGGCATCCATCATCCTGTGCGCAATTTTGACGGCAGGGTTATTGCAATTTTGAGTGACCGCAGGGCGAAAAAGTACATCTGGATAGTCGCACCGAAAAGCACACGCTTCATTATCAATGATATTAAAAACTATATTAATTTAGAAAAGGACTTCCCCACTTACCGAATTGACTGCCTGTATGAAAGCAGCTGCGGCGCTGTTGTGTACAGGGACATTCACGGCGAGGTGCGCTTTTTGCTGATTAAAAATAATCGCTCTGCGCACTGGGGCTTTCCAAAAGGGCACATTGAGCCCGGCGAAACAAAAAAGCAGACTGCGTACCGCGAGGTGCTTGAGGAAACGGGAATCCACATTACAATCCACGACGGCTTTGAGTGCGTTTCAAAGTACAAAATCCGCGACCTCGTTGAAAAAAATGTGTCGATTTTTGTCGGCACGACCAAGGACACAAACACCTCAATTCAGGCAGAGGAAATTGAAGACTACATTTGGCTGACTTACGACAGGGCGATGAGTCTTCTCAAATTTGACAACGACAAAAATATCCTCTGCTCTGCATACAAGTTCCTTAATGAAAATAATTATATATAGATGGGTGCAAAACCCACAATTCGCGATTAGTAATTTGCAATAACAGGAGTATATATGCAAGATATCTGCAACACTATTCAGGAATTTCTATCTGCTCACGGCGTTCCCAACGGAATAATTGCGTTCATCATTTCACTTTGCCCTATTCTTGAATGCAGGCTCGGGCTGATTACGGCAATCGGCGTGCTCGATATGAATAAAATTGAGGCATTTTTGATTTGCTTTATCGGCAACATTATCCCGATTCCGTTTATCCTGCTGCTTATCAATAAAATTTTTGAATGGCTTAAAAAAATTCCTCATATCAAAACGCCTATTCTGTGGCTTGAGGAAAAAACACTAAAAAAGAAAGATAAAATTGACAAGTACGGAATATGGGGGCTACTTTTTTTTGTAGCCGTTCCCCTACCCGGCACAGGCGCGTGGACAGGTTCGTTGCTTGCAGCTCTCCTTCACCTCGACTGGAAAAAGAGCTTTGGCGTTATAGCTATAGGCGTTTTTATCGCAGGGCTGATTATGACTGTTGTCAGCATTTTTGTAAATATCGCGGTGTTTGCTTAAGCTTATGAAATATGACAGGTATTTAATTGAACTATGTCGTGCATTTTTGCGCGGAGAACAAATTGCGCTTGATAACAGTGTAGACTACGATGGTCTGTACAGGTTTTCAAGCGTACATAATTTAAGCGCGGTTTTGTTCTGCGTTATCAACACGGCTCTAAACAAAGATACTGTGCCCGAGAGCGCCTTTAAACGCTTTGAAAACGACTTTTTGGAGGCTGTGGTGCGCAGCGACTTTCAAAGCGAATTAATCGCCGAAATTGACGTCCTGTGCAAAAAAGACGACATTCGTCACATCTTTTTCAAGGGCGCGACAGTTCGTGCCCTCTTTCCCGTTCCCGAGGCTCGCGCTATGGGCGATATTGATGTGCTGATTGACTGCGCAGACCGCGACAGATTCAAGGCGCTTTTAATTGAAAACGGATTCGACTGCGAGGCGTCAAACGGAAATGTTTACGAGTACAGAAAGGGCGGTCTGTTGCTTGAGGCGCACACACGCATTATCAGCGACAAAATCGGTGAACACGACCTGGAAAGTGCCTTTGCAGACGCTATAAATCACGCCGAATTTGACGGTGCGCGCGGTACGCTTGACGATAACTATCACTTTGCGTATCTTATTGCGCACATCGCGCATCACTTTTGGTTTTACGGCGCAGGGGTAAAAATGATTCTCGACCTTGCCGTAATGCAAAAAAATCGTCAAATCGACACCGACGCAGTTCTTGACATTCTTAAAGGCTGCGCCCTTGACGGCTTTGCGAAGGTCATACTGACCGTCACGCACAAGTGGTTTGGTACGGGACAGGCGTTTGACGTCAGCACCGAAAAAGCCGAGGATTTTCTGCTTTCTCACGGCGCGTTTGGCAACGCCAACAGAAGCAAGGCAGCCGTAATCACCCGCAAGGATATGGAAAACGGCGGAGGCAGTGCCTTTGGCACCCGTATTCGCCTGCTTTTTCCGCCGTACAGCAGGCTGAAAAACATTCCGTACATCAGTTTTATTGACGGCAGACCTTATCTGCTGCCTGCCGCATGGGCTTATCGCATTTACTATAACCTGCGCCACAGGCGTTCATTTGTAAAGAATGCAACGCACGACATAGGCAGGGATGAAATAAAAAAAGAGGCAGCCGCAGAGCTTGCCTTCTTTGAGGAGATAAATCTTTTATGAAAACGTTTTTAATTGTAATAGCCGTGCTGCTCGCAATCGTTCTGATTGCTTTTTGCGCGTGGTTTATACTTTATATTATCGAAGGCAAATGCCCGCTTTGCGCCATTAAACACCTTGGCAGGGGCAGACTGACAATCGACACGTCAGATGTTCCAAACTACGAAAACAGCGTGTCTGACACACCGATTATGGGCTGGTCAAGCTGGAATCTGCTGCGAAATCATATTGACGAAAACGCGATTTATGACACCGCAAAGGCAATGAAGGACAGCGGACTTGCCGACGCAGGTTACGAATACGTAAACATTGACGACTGCTGGCAAAGCTCTATGCGCGACGACGGGGGCAAAATTCAGGCTGACCTTGAGGCGTTTCCCTCGGGCATTGAGGAGCTTTGCGGCAAAGTAAACAAGCTTGGTCTGAAACTCGGTATTTACTCGTCAAACGGCACCCTCACCTGCGAGGATATGCCTGCCTCACTCGGCAACGAGGAGCTCGACGCAAAGACCTTTGCCTCGTGGGGTATCGAGTTTGTAAAGTACGATTTCTGTCACAATCAGAAGCTGACAGGTCATGCGCCGATTATTGAATTTGCCGACATCAGCAGACCGGGCAAGAGCAGCGAAATGCGCCTTCGTCCCGACAAGGCGTACTATACGGGCAGGGCAAAAACGGTCAAATGCCGCACGCTCCCGAGCAAAGAGGGTATGGGCTTCCTTAACCACGGCGCAGGCACTGCCAAATTCAGCGTGGATGTTCCGTATGGCGGCGATTATGTAATCACAATTCACTATCACAAGGCGATTGTTCACCGCAGACAGTATCTTCAGATTGTTGTTAACGGCAGAATTTATGAGGTACATATGCCGCAGGGCTTTTCTATGTCGCACGACGCAAAGGTGCAAACATACATCCGTCTGGACTCGGGCGAAAACGAAATTGTTTTCAGAAATCCTGTTGTAACTATGGCTGACTCGTCGTACATTCAGTACAGCCGTATGGGCGCTGCGCTGCAGAATGCGTCGCGTGCGTGGGCAAAGCATACGGGCGAGGAGGAAAAACCGATTACCTTTTCAATCTGCGAGTGGGGCTTTTCACACCCGTGGCACTGGGGCAGCAAGGCCGGCAATATGTGGCGCACCACAATGGATATTACGCCAAAATGGAGCAGAATAAAAGCGATTTACAACAAGTCGGTTGACCTGTTTGAATACGCAGGACCGCGCCATATCAACGACCCCGATATGCTCGAGGTCGGCAACGGCAAGCTCACTCCTGATGAAAACCGCGCGCATTTTACACTGTGGTGCATGATGGCGGCGCCGCTTGTGCTCGGCAACGATTTGCGCAAACTCACCGACGGCTCGTCCGAAAGCAGATTTTTGCTGTCGGTGCTCACAAATAAGAGCCTTATTCTGATTGACCAGGACCCGCTTGTAAAGGCGGCACAGCGCATCAGGCGCTCACCTGCTCTTGACATTCTTGCAAGACCGCTTGCAAACGGCGACACGGCAATTTGCTTTTTCAACAAATCGGGAAAGGAGCGCCCGATTGAATTTAAACTCGATTCACTCACCGAGCACAGTTATCTGAATTTCAAAAAATCCTCGGGCAACTACGAAATCCACGACCTTTGGACAGACGAGCGCTACTCGAGCACCGAAATAACTGCAACCGTACCAAAGCACGGCGT
>CAMPBI010000105.1 GCA_946637545.1 uncultured Clostridia bacterium
TATTGTGCTATAATGGTAAAAAATAATAAATTAGAGTGGAAAAGACTCTGAATTTTATTTCATATATGATTACAATAAACGAGAGCACGCATCCGGGCAGGATGCGTGCTTTTTTATATATTATATTCATTTATAATGAGTATCGGTGCGACTGCCCAGGGGTGAAAAAGGCTTGTGTTCCACTTTTGCTCTTTTCCCCACGCCTCGAAGGTTGAGGTGGCACCCTCGCGCAGCATATTCAGCCAGCTGTGCTCGCCGTCGCTCGTGATTGCTGCCTTTGCCGCGTCTGTGTTCCCCGCTTTGCATAGTGCTGTAAGGTAAAAATACGACATATAAACCGAACAGCGCATACCTTTTTTAATAAGATAATCAGTCACGGTTTTGGTCTTTTCACAAATGTCAAATGCGAGCGGCAGAATATTTGCGTGTACCGACGAATGTGTGCTGCCGCGACAATCGACATATAATCCCGTTTGCTCATTGAAAAATGTTTTATTGAAGGCTTGTTTTATTTCGTGCGATTTTGCATTGCGGGGCTCGCCGAGAATCCCGCAGATTATTTCATAACACGCATTTGCAAAAACATAATACGCATTTATCACGCTGTGAAGTCCGCGCTCACCCTCGTCCTCGTTGTTGTACTCATAACCGTCGCGCATATTGTCGGGCCAATCGACGAGATTCCACGCGTTTGTGACATTTTCGAGCAGCCCGTCGCTGTTTTCAAAACAGGCATACTCACCGAGAATATGCCTGCATATCGGAGCAAGCGCGGCAAGTGTTTTTTTGTCGTTTGTAAGGCGATAATATTTGAGCAGCATATGCGGATAGAGCAAATCGTAATCGGCGATTTTTTGCTCGTATGCGCACGGAGCGACTGACAAAAAACGTCCGCTAAAGCGCACCGAATCGGCAAAATCATACAACGATTTTTTCAGCATTCGGCTGTCGTGTGTAAGATAGTAGTGTGCAAAACCGATGATGTACGCGTCGCCGAGGTACTGCCCTTTTTCGCGCGTAGGGCAGTCGACAAGAGTTTCCTGCACACCGTAATGAACAGTGCTCTTGCAGAGCTCAAGCACCCTTTTAAGCCGTTCGTTTTTAGTATTGAATTGCTGTGTTTTCTCATCAAACGGATAGTGCCGAACAAGAATTTTTGCAGCTGTAATTGTTGTGTTTTCATCTGCTGAAATTTCCATATACCGCAGCGCTTTATAGTCATACTGCTCTATAATATTTTCGCCCATTTTGAGTGTGCATATTTCCTCATACCTGCAGCCGCAGCGCATTTCAAACCGAGGTGTACCGTCAGAATTCAGTTCCTCGGAGCATCGAATAATCAGCTTTGCGCCGTCAATTTTTGCATTTGCAATTATAACCGGGTGGCAGACATACTCGCGCCCGAAATCATAAAAATATCTGCCGTTTTTTACGGTAGGTGTTGCCTTTTTTTCGTACACGCAAAGTGCAGGGAAAGGCTCGTCTGCGAATGTGTGAGGACATTCGGTTTCAACAGCATTTTCAGGCGGTGAGGGCGGCAATGTCATATCGCGGTTTTCAAGGAAGGCGGTGTCGTATCCAACAGCTTTACTGTCTGCAAAAGTATTGTCAATACTGTATTTCCAGGTGCTGTCGGAGGCGCATATAATTTTGCCGTCGACTGTAATATCGGCAATCATACCGAACACATTGTCACCGCTGACCCACACCCTGTTTGTGAGCCCCTGGTAGTAAACAAGAACCGTGATTTCATTTTCGCCTGTGCAGATATAATCCGTTATGTCAAATTCATTATATCGGTAGTTAAAACTATACGACGGCGCAGGTCCCTGCCCTACAAATTTGCCGTTAATATAAAGCTTGTAATAATCGTCGGCGGTGATTCTGATTTTCGCGTGCGAAAAATCTCCCGTCACAAACTGTTTACTGAACAGAATGTGCAGGTTGTCCCACTGCTGATTTGCTGTAATCCACTTGCCAAAAAACACAGCGCCACCTCCGATATATAATATAATACCTTTTATATTTGAATTATGCAAGCGATAATGATATAATGATTTCGGGTGATTTTATGCTATTTCCACAGTTAAATGAAAGCAGATGGCTTTTCAGCCTGGACGGCATTTGGAATTTTACGCTTGGCGGCGAGGCGTTTGATGAAAACGCACCAAAGAGCATTATTAAAAAATCTGAAAAGATTTATGTTCCGGCGTCATATAACGACCAAAAAGCAGACGCGCGTTTTCGCGACCACTATGGCTGGGTTTACTATCAGACGGCATTTGCTCTTCCGGCAATTTCAAACGCGCGAATTATGCTGCGTTTCGGAGCAGTTACTCACGCGTGCAGGGTATATCTGAACGGTGAAGAAATTGCAGAACATACAGGCGGTTTTTTGCCGTTTGAGGTTGAGATTACCGACCTTTTAAATGCAGGTGAAAACCTGCTGACTGTGGCTGTCTGCAACATTATTGACAGCACAACTCTGCCCGTCGGAAATGAAATAAAGCAGTCGATGTTCGGCAGCGGACTGCCGCATTTTGAAAGCGTTAAAGCTACAAAAATCAAGCCCCGTAACTACCCGAATTTTGACTTTTTCAATTACAGCGGAATTCACCGTTCGGTATGCATTTATACCACGCCGAAAGAACATATTGACGACGTAACCGTCACCACTGAAATCAATGGTGACAGCGCTGCAGTAACTGTGAAAACAGATGTTGAAAATGCAAGTGTTGTTATTTTTGACGCTGAAAAAAACGAGGTTGCCTGCGGCAAGTCGGGCGAGGCGCTTACAATTACAAATGTTCATTTGTGGCAGCCGGGCAAGGCATATCTTTACACCGCAAAAATTACATACAAAAACGACTGCTACACGCAGAAATTCGGTGTGCGCAGCGTTGAGGTAAAGGGAGATAAGTTTTTGATTAACGGCGCGCCGTTTTACTTTAAGGGATTCGGCAAGCACGAGGACAGCGAAACAAACGGCAGAGGCATAAACGAGGTGCTCAATATAAAGGACTTGTCGCTTATGAAATGGATTGGTGCAAACTCGTTTCGCACTTCGCACTATCCGTACAGTGAAGAAATGCTCTCCCTTTGCGACGAGGAAGGAATTGTCGTAATTG
This sequence comes from uncultured Clostridia bacterium, assembly GCA_946637545.1. Taxonomy (GTDB): domain Bacteria; phylum Bacillota; class Clostridia; order Oscillospirales; family Acutalibacteraceae; genus Eubacterium_R. The sequence goes on from CAMPBI010000105.1 coordinate 3,129, forward strand.
CCGAAACTCCTGCAGTGGGACTTGGCAAGGAAAGCTACGGCAAGCTCGGCAACGCTCACAAAAAAGTTGTTGAGGATATGATTTCACGCGACAAAAATCATCCTTCAATTGTGATGTGGTCGCTCGCGAACGAGCCATACACCGAGGAGGATTGCGCATATGATTACTTTATGCCGCTTTACAATCTGGCGCATAAAACCGACCCGCAGAGCAGACCTGTCACCGTTGTTGTGTGTAATAACGATTACACAAAGGATAAAACTGCGGTTGCGATGGATGTTATCTGTATTAACCGATACTACGGCTGGTACATTTTTGGAGGCGACCTTGACGCCGCAAAGCAGGCGATGACGGCTGAAATGAATTATTTTTCAAAATACGGCAAGCCGCTGATAATTACAGAATACGGTGCCGACACAATAAGCGGTATGCACAGCGCCGTGCCCGGTATGTTCAGCGAGGAATATCAGGTTGAATACTATAAGTGCATTAATTCGGTGCTTGACAGCTTTGAATTCGTAATCGGTGAGCACGCCTGGAACTTTGCGGATTTTCAGACCGTTCAGGGCACGATGCGTGCCGACGGCAACAAAAAAGGTATTTTTACACGCGACAGAAAGCCTAAACTCGCGGCTCACTATTTCCGTTCAAGGTGGCAGAACAAAAAATAATATAGTAAAATAAAAAAACTCCCCGAGGGGAGTTTTTTTGTAAGCTCTTACGCAGCTTTGTTTTCTTTTGCTGCTCTTTCAAGTGCAAGCTTGTAATCTCTTGTGTCAGTGAAGATTTCGTTAGTGTACGGATTCTTCTTCTGCTCTTTAGCTCGCTTGATGATGTTTGTGATTACAAGAACATTTACTGCGATTGCAAGAATTGCAACTACGCCCTGTGCAGTCGGGTTAGCGTCTGCTGCTGTGAGCACGAGGTCAGGATTCATTCTGCCTGTTGCGTCAGTAGCGAAGAGCGCTGCATCCTTGTAGATTGTCGGAAGAGTTGTGAAGTTTGAGTGGTTCTGGAAGCTCGGGAATACCTGAGCGAACATACACCAGAGTGCAAGTGTGTTTGCACGGTTCTGAATCCAGCCGCCCTTGTTCCAAA
>CAMPBI010000106.1 GCA_946637545.1 uncultured Clostridia bacterium
ATATAAAAAAAGCACACAGGTTGCCCTGTGTGCTTTTTGCTTTTATTTTACGGTAACTGCTTTTGCGGCTGAATATGCGCCGTAAACAGTTTTGCCGTCAATTGTCTTGTAGGTGCGAACCTTAACATAGTACTTACCTGCTGCAAGTCCGCTTACCTTCTTTGAAACGGTTGCTGCTTTTGCAACCTTTACTGTTTTTGCGTTCTTAAAGCTCTTGTCTGTCGAGTATGCAAGCTGATAACCTGTTGCTTTGTTATCCTTGCTGTACTTGACGGTGAAAGTGCCCTTTGCGCCCTTAACAGACTTTACAGCCTGCTTTTTGGGAGTGTAAAGCATCTTTCCTTTTCCTGCGCCGTAAACAGTCTTTGAGTTGTATGTGCCGTATGCACGAACTCTGTATCTTGCCGACTTTCCTGCCTTAACAGAAACTGTGCAGGTTGTAGTTGCAAGCTTTTTAATTGTTTTCACAGTTTTCCACTTGCCGCCGACATACTGCTGTACCTGATAGCCCTCGCCGACCTTTGCCTTGTTCCAGGAGAGCGTGTACTTGTCGCCCTTTACATCCTTAACCTTAAAGCTTGTAATCGGTGAAGCAACAAGTTTAACAGTGGTTGTGATATTGTTCTCTTTTTCTGTAACGGTTGCGTAAACCTTGCCTGATTTCTTTGCGATAACCTTGCCGTTATTCTTAACGCTTGTTACAACATATCCCGGGTCGGCTGCTACGGTAAACGGAACCTTGTCGCCCCACAGGAAGTGATAACCCTGAATAGAGGTGATGTCGCTGTGGTTATAATCATTCATTGCGACTGTCGGATAATCGTTGTTAACCTTAAGAACATAAGCAGTTGCAGATTCTTCATCTTCTTCGCCAAAATCGGAATCATCGCCTGTTGTGTATTCGTCAATAGCGTCGCCAAGCGCGCGTGCAAGAGTTCCAAGCGAGCCAACTGAAATTTCGCCGTTATCGTCGAATATCGGAGCCTCTGTAAAGCCGATGAAGCCGCCCGGAACTGTTGTGCCGACAAGTGTCGGGTCAGCCAGTGAATTCTTGCTTGAACGCTCGTTTGCGGTAACGGTGTCGTTTTCGGGATTGTAGGTGAAGGTATCGCCGTAGCCGTAAACGAATGCGCCGTTGAGAAGAATACCGTCCTTGTCGTAGCCGATGTTGCCGGTGAAAGGTCTGAGACGGGTGCCGTCCGTGAGTGTAAGGTCAATTATCGCGTCGTCACTGTCGAGTTCAACTGCGCTTGTTTTCCAGCTTGTGCCGTCGAAAACAAGGATTGACGGGAATGAGCCGTCCTCTGTTGAGCCGAAGGCTCCGACAAGCTTATCCTTGTACTGAAGGAATTTTGCACCGGTCCTGCCTTCGGGAAGGCTTGCCTCCTGCTTAACAAATTCGCCTGATTTTTCATCAAATTTGTAAACAGAGGTGATGGGCTTGAAGGTGTCAAGAATATCGAAACCGCCAACAAGGTAAAGCTCTCCGTTATATACTGCGAGCGAAGAGCCGTTAATGCTCTCCTCGGGGAGCTCGGCAATCTTGGTTGTTGTCATTTCCTCAAGGTCATATTTTACAAGTGCAGTTTCATAGCCAAGAGTCTGTCCCGAATACTCCGATGAAATCTCATCAAGAATTGACGCCCAGATACAGCCGTTGTAGAATACAGCAGACTGCACGGTGTACATTTCATTATTGAAAATACCTGAAACGTCAATCGCGCCAATCTCCATATAGCTGCAGCTTGTTTCGTCCTCAAAATCACCCGTAGCAACGCCTATAGAACCGTACGGACCGATGAAGTATGAGCTTTCGCCTGCGGGAATTGCAAATGTGCCGAAAACAGACGGTGCTTCATCAACGCTTACAGTGTCGAACATCGGCTTTGCCGAAACGAAGGTCTGGATTTCATCCGAGCCGACTGCATTTTCAACAACAATGGTTAACTTGTTTGTATTGTAGTTGTTGTCGGCAAGAACAATCTTGTTGCCTTCAATTGAAATTGCCTCAACCTCTTCACCGTTAACGGTGATTTTTGTGATATTTTTGAACGAGCCGGTGATTTCAACGTTCTTGTCTTCGTTGTAAGCAACGTTTGTAATCATTGGCGGAACGCGGTCAATATCGTCGAGCGAAAGAACCTTTGCGTTCTTTGTTTTGCCAACAAGAGCGTCTGAATATCTGCCTGCGTTTGTGATGCTGTTGATAACATCAAGAACAGAAGCGTCAGGACAAGCATTCTTTATAAGAGCAGCGGCACCTGTTGCATAAGGTGTAGCCATTGATGTGCCGTTATAAAAATCGTACTTGCCGAAATCGTCGGGATTTGCGTCCTGCGAGCTGATTGCAAGGTCGTCGATTGTAAGGGTTGAGCCTTCTCTTGCAGCGGCAATGATAACGAGCTTTCTGTTAGTATCCTGAACGTATTCAGTTTCGTCATCTTCGTCCTCGGGCTTAACATTAACCTCGGTAAATACATGATCCCAGTAGTTGCCTACTTCGCCGCCCCAAAGATAGATGTCTTCGCCGAAGCGCTCTTCAAAAACTTCCGAAGCGGTCTGTGATGCAGGAACATCGTAAACCATCGCTTCTAAATGCTTGTCGCACTGATATGCAAGGCTTATTGAGTATTCCTTTTCAGCGTCTGCAACGGTGAACGGAATCTCAAATGCGTAAACATGCATACTCGAATTCTTTGAAAATGTGTCGGTGAAGGAAATTCTTACAGCCTTGCCGTCAAGACCAAAACCGTCAACCTGCGAAATCTCATAATCAGTACCGGGAGTAAAGCTTTCGTTAGTGAAGTCAACCTTCTTCGGATAACCAAAATCGGTTTCGCTAAGTGTGCCGTTGTAGTCCTGCATATCCGCACACAGTTCAGCCTTTTGCGCCGCTGTATAAAGTGTGGGGTTAAAGCAGTTGTAAGATACAGTTGACAGAATATCTGTACCCGGTGCAGCGATGTCGACAATTTTGTCGCTGTAATTTGAAAAGTCTGCAAGCTCGTCATTTTCGTTAGACGCTGCAACTGTTACGCAGTATGGGCTGTCGCAAGCAGCGGGAAGGTCATAATACGGCTCGTCTTCTTCATCAACATAGCCGATGTCAATACTGTCGTTTCCTGCTGCAACAAATGAGATTACGCCAAGAGCGCCAAGCTCGTCAAAAATGCTGTCAAAGAGCATCTTTTCCTCAGCGTCTCCGCCGCCGCCCCAGGAGTTGTTGCAGGCAATTACGTTTGTACCGAGCTTAACTGCTCTTTGCAGATATTCAAATGCGGCAAGTGCGCCTTCTGTATATCCGCCGCCGTCTGCGTCAAGGAATTTCAGCGCCATAATCTTGACATTTGATGTGTTAATGCCACTGATGCCTTCGGCGTTGTTTGCCTGTGCGGCGATAATGCCTGCACAGTGTGAGCCGTGGCCGTTGTCATCAAGAGGCTCGCCGTTTTTGATTGTACCGGTAAAGTCTCTGCCGTGCTTGCCAACAAGCTTTGAGCCGTAAGGATTGTTCCATACGAGGTCCTTGAGGTCGGGGTGGTCAAAGTCAATACCTGTGTCAACAATTGCAACAACCTGCTCTTTTTCCGACTGCGATGCAGTGTCCCAAAGAGTGTCGGCGTTTGTGTCAAAATTGGTTGTACCGCCGTTTTGACCGTGGTTGTCAAGCGCCCACTGATAATTGCTGTAAGTGTCGTTGGTAATTGATGTTGCATGCAGCTTGTAGTTTGGAAGAGCGTACTTTACAGCACTGTTCTTTTTAAGCTGTTTCAACATCTGCTTTGTTGTCATCGTGCCGGATTCAAGCACAACAGCTTTTACGCCTGTTTTTGAATCGCCGAATGAAAAAGCATTTTTCTGCTTGTAGCTGCTGCCGTAAAGTGACTTTACGCTTGCAGCTTTCATATACTTGCTGCTCACATCGTTTTTGAGAACAACAATTACTTCGCCTTCAGCATAGTTATCGTTGCTGTCAGCTGTTTTGGCAAATGCAGCGCCGGGAATCAGCAGGGAAGTGATAATCATCACTGCCGAAATAAGCACGGCAAGTGCCTTTTTGAAATGAAGTTTCATTTTGTCATCTCCTTTTAAATTTGGCTTGCACCGGTAAACTTCGTTATTATTTTAACACTTTAACAATACAAAAACAATAGCCAGATTATTAAGATTTTATAAAGAATGAAAACTGTATA
>CAMPBI010000107.1 GCA_946637545.1 uncultured Clostridia bacterium
ACGCCGTCCTCGAGAATCTGCAGCAGCATATTGAACACATCGGGGTGCGCCTTTTCAATCTCGTCAAAAAGGACTACGCTGTAGGGCTTGCGGCGGATTTTTTCGGTAAGCTGTCCGCCCTCGTCAAATCCCACGTAGCCCGGAGGCGAGCCGATAAGCTTTGACACCGTGTGCTTTTCCATATATTCACTCATATCAAGCTTGATAATTGCGTTTTCGTCGCCGAACATAGCCTCGGCAAGAGTTTTGCAGAGTTCGGTCTTGCCAACGCCTGTAGGACCGAGGAAAATGAACGAGCCGATAGGTCTGTTCGGGTTTTTGAGTCCTACTCTGCCGCGGCGGATAGCCCTTGCAATTGAGGACACCGCCTTGTCCTGTCCGACAATTCGCTTGTGAAGAATGTTCTCCATATCAAGCAGGCGCTCGCTTTCCTCTTTTGTAAGCTGGCTTACAGGGATTCCCGTCCACGACGAAACTACCGCTGCAATTTCATCCGTAGTGACGGACTTCACCTCGTGTGACGAGGAGTTGCGCCATTTTTCCTTTTCGCCGTTTAACAGTTCTTTCAGGCTGTTTTGCTTGTCGCGGTATTTTGCCGCGGATTCAAAGTCCTGGGAAGTGATTGCCGACTGCTTTTCCTGCTCAAGCCGCTTGATTTCCGCCTCCATATCCTTGAGGTTTTGCGGCATCGTAAAGGTCTTGAGCCTTACAACCGAGGCAGCCTCGTCAATGAGGTCAATTGCCTTGTCGGGCAAAAATCTGTCTGCGATATAACGCGACGACATCTTGACTGCGTTTTCGATAGCCTCGTCGGTAATTTTTACCTTGTGGTGAGCCTCATATCTGTCGCGAAGACCGCGGAGAATTTCAACAGTTTCCTCCTCTGTCGGCTCTCCGACCATAACGGGCTGGAAACGTCTTTCAAGCGCTGCGTCCTTTTCGATATTCTTGCGGTACTCGTCGATAGTCGTTGCGCCGATAACCTGCAGTTCGCCCCTTGCAAGCGAAGGCTTGAGGATATTTGCAGCGTCAACCGCACCCTCTGCCGCGCCTGCGCCCATAATGGTGTGAACCTCGTCAATGAACAGGATTACATCCTTTGCCGCCTTGACCTCGTCCATTGCTTTTTTGATTCGTTCCTCAAAGTCGCCGCGGTACTTTGTGCCTGCGACCATCGAGGTGAGGTCAAGCGCAACAATCTTTTTTCCGCGGAGCATTTCGGGCACCTCGTCCTGAACTATGCGAAGCGCAAGACCCTCTGCAATGGCGGTTTTTCCGACGCCCGGCTCGCCGATTAAGCAGGGGTTATTTTTATTTCGGCGCGAAAGAATCTGAATAACTCTTTTAATTTCGTTTTCGCGTCCGATAACAGGGTCGATTTTGCCCTCTTTCGCCTCTGCGGTGAGGTCGTTTCCGAACTCGTCGAGAGTTGGGGTTTTGCTCTTGCCCTTCCTTGCGGACTTGCCTGCGGAGTGTGTGTCGCTTTCGCCGTTTGAGAGCGACTGCGCAATTTCCTCAAGCAGCGAATTTTCGTCAACGCCAAGCTCGCCGAGGAACTTGACAGCGTAGGAATCCGTTTCCTTAATGAGCGAAATAAGCAGGTGCTCCGTGCCCACGAAGGAGTGAGTCATACTGCGGGCAATCTGAAACGAGAGTTCAATAATTCTCTTTGAGCGAGGAGTGAAATCCTCGGGAGTAAGACGGGTAGGGTTGCCCGTTCCGATTTGAGTTTTGATGAGATTGTCCACGTCGTCGAGGGTTATTCCTTTGTCGTCGAGCACACTTGCCGCAACGCCTGTGCCCTCGCGGAGCAGACCGATTAAAATGTGTTCGCTGCCGACATAGTTGTGACCGTATTCCTCGGCAGCCTTGATAGCGAGGTTAAGCACCTCGTTTGCCTTTTGAGTAAAAGAGTTAAACTTGTACATAAAGCATACCTCCTTAATAATATGAATTATTAATTATCGTTCCTTATAGCTTTTCACGAACGATTTTTGCACGAAGCTTGCCGATTGTTTCGTCGGAAAGCTCGGTGGCAGTGTCGCTTGCGAGAGTTGCGTTCTGGAGGGTGTAGAGCATTTCGCCAATCGTGCTGTACGAAAAGTCAAAGTAGCCGAGCGCTTTGCCAAGCCTTGCAAGCGACATACCCTTCAGAAATTCGTCTGTTTTCAGAATTCTTGCAGATTTGAGAATGCCGAGATTTCTGTAAATCCTGTCCTCAAATTCATAGTCCTTTGCCAGCTCACCACGAGCCTCTCTTTCCTGCTTTACAATCTGGTCGCAGATGGCGGACACGTTGTCAATCGCACTTTTTTCGCTTATGCCGAGCGACACCTGATTTGACAGAACGTACATATCGCCCGCCGCGTTTTTGTAAAGCTCGCGCAAAGTCAGACCGAGCTTGCCAACCATTGACGAGAGTTTGTAAATTGCGCGTTTTTCGGTGAGCGCCGGCAGGTGCAGAACAAACGACGCTTTGAGTCCCGTGCCGAGATTAATCGGCGACGCTGTCAGGAATCCGAGCCTGTCGCTGTAAGCAATTTTGAGCGAGCCGAGAAAAACGTCGTCGATGTCGTTTGCCTTTTCAAAGGCTGCTTCGAGGTCCTGCCCTGCCGCAAAAGCATTAATTCTGATGTGGTCCTCTTCGCAGAACAACACGGAAATATCCTCGTTATTTGACACCATAAACGAGCCGCCCGTTTTGACAAGCTCGGGGCTTGCAAGCTGCTTTTCGGCGTAGGAAACCGCCTTTGTTTTGTCGCAGTCAGCAAGATTTATAAGGTCAAATTCGTTTGCAAATTCGGAATTTTTGAGCGTTGCGTAGAGTTTTTTTGTAATGCTTTTTTTGATTTCGCTGCTCATTCTGTTCGGGAACGGCGAGTCAGCAAGATTCCTTGCAAGGCGCACCTTTGAGTATAAAACAACATCGCTGTTGTTGCCTTCGTGTTCGTACCATCTGCTCATTTTTATGCCTCCCCGAATTCCTTAATCTTGTCGCGCAGCACTGCCGCGTCCTCAAACCGTTGTTCCTGAACTGCTTTTTTGAGGTCTGATTTGAGAGCTTCAAGCTCGCTTTTCGGCGGCTCTGCCTGCGGAGTTTCGGGCGTTTTTTCAGCCTCTTCGGTGTAGGTAACGCTCTTGCCGACGTGCTTTGCTCTGCCGTGAAGCTTTTCAATGCTGGGTGTGAGCAAATCGTCAAATTTGTCGTAGCAGTTTGCGCAGCCGACCTGACCGGAATTTACAATATCGTTAAAGGTCGAGCCGCAGTACGTGCATCTGTCGATACCTGCAAGCGAGTTGAGCGCCGACGCGCCTGCTCCAAGCAGGTTGCCGAAAAATGAGTCCATCGAAAACGGCTCAAAGTTAAAGTCGTTCATCACGCCGAGCTCCTTTGCACATTCGGAGCAGAGGTGCATCTCTTCGCGTTTGCCGTTAATTATTCTTTTGATATGAGTATTTGCTTCTCTTTCATTACAATGTGTGCATTTCATAGTAGTTTACCTCCATAGTTTATTTTAACCTTTTTTTGCCACAAACTTTGTCAGTCGATGTATGCAAGGAGCATTTGCTTGAGCAGTTTTGCCCTGATGATGTCGGCAGTTTCTTTCGGCAGCTCCTTGTAGTTGCTGTCGTGAACTGCAGTCGTCATAAGCCTTGCGCTTCTGTCGTCAATCAGTTTTTGGTAATTGAGGTTGTAAAGGTGTGCCCTGGCGGTGCGTTCGTCGATTGACGCACCGATGCTGTTAATCAGCGCCATAATCGCGTTGTCCTTTGTGTTTGCGCGGGTAATCAGAATACATCCGCCGCCGCCGCGACGGCTTTCGATTCTGTAGCCTGCCTCGGGCGTGAAGCGCGAGGTTATGACGTAGTTTATCTGGCTGGGCACACACCCAAGGCGATTTGCCAAATCGTTACGCTGAATCTGAACAGTCGACTCGCCCTTGTCGAACATATCCATAATCATATCAGCAATTAAATCACTCATTTTCATTTGATAGTGTGCCTCTTTTCTCTGTTTTCTAAAAGGTCAAGGTCAAAATTTGTCTTTGACTTTCTTTGCCCTTCGATAATGTTATAGCACAAAGGTCAGGAAAAGTCAAGAA
>CAMPBI010000108.1 GCA_946637545.1 uncultured Clostridia bacterium
AAAAGTTAATAATTAATTTATTTTACTTTGCATTTCGTTTGTGCTATAATGCCTTCAAGGAGAAAAGCCTATGAAAAACAAAGAGTTAAAAATAGCACTGGGCAACGACGCGTGGCTTCCAACCATTGACGGAGTCAGCACCACACTGAAATGCTATGCTGATATAATCAACGAAAAATACGGCGAGGCGGTAATTGTTACGCCCGACAATCCTAATGCCGAGGATTACAAATTCCCGTATCCCGTATACCGCTACAAGAGTCTTTTCACCTTTGGTGAGGGCTATCCTGTGGGCTGGCCGTTCAAAAAGAAGTTTTCAACAGATATAGTTGATATGAACTTCGATTTGCTGCACTCACACTGCCCGATTGCGACAAGCTACTATTTCAGGCGAATCAACAGAATAAAAAGATTTCCCGTCGTTCTCACATATCATACAAAATTTGAGTACGATTTTGAGGCTCGCGTACCGTCAGCACTTCTCAAAGCGCGTGCATACGGTATGGCGCTTAACAACATCAAGAGCGCCGACGAGGTTTGGGTTACGAGCGACGGAACATCTGAATCGCTGCGAAATATGGGATACGAGGGCGACTACATAGTAATGCCAAACGGTTGCGATTTGCCGATAATCTCAATCAGCGACAACGAGCGTGATTCAATCAGACGCAAACACAACATACCGATGGATGTGCCGATTCTGATTTTTGTCGGCAGAATGATTTGGTACAAAAATCTGAAGCTGATACTCGACTCCTGCCGTATGCTCAAAAATTCCGGCAAGGATTTTCGTTTGCTTATGGTCGGAATGGGTCCCGATGAAAACGCGGTTAAGAAGTACACAAACAAAATCGGTCTGTCAAACGAAGTTATTTTTACAGAGCAGATTAACGACAGACGCGAGCTGCAGACATATTACAGCGCGTCAGACCTGCTTGTTTTCCCGTCGCTGTTTGACACTAACGGACTTGTTGTTCGCGAGGCTGCTGCCACTGCAACGCCCGCACTTCTTGTTGAAGGCTCGTGCGCTGCTGAAGGAATAATCGACGGCGAAACAGGATTTCTCTGCGAGGAAAACGCCCACAGCCTTTACACCAAGATTCAAAAAATAATTGACAACAAGGACTTAATCGGCAGAGTTGGTTTGCAGGCACAGAGCGACATTTATATTTCGTGGGATGACGCTGTTAAGATGGCTTATGACCGCTATCAAATTGTCATTGACAAATTCAATTCAACTCAACACGGAGATTATAAATATTAATTACGAATTAAGGGTGGACTCTGCCCCTCCAAAGCCGGATTTTGGTAACCGAACACAACAAAAACCCGACGGTTTTACAACCGTCGGGTTTTGCTATTTTCTTTTATATTCTTGCTACGCCGTCTTTCTTTGCAGCTTCTGCAACTGCGGCAGCAACTGTGTCCTTGATTCTCGGGTCAAATGCGTGAGGAATAATGTAGTCGGGAGTGAGCTCCTCGTCACTTACAAGTGATGCAATAGCGTAAGCCGCTGCAATCTTCATACCCTCTGTGATAGCACTTGCGCGAACGTCAAGCGCACCGCGGAAAATTCCGGGGAATGCAAGCACGTTGTTAATCTGATTCGGGAAGTCCGAACGACCTGTGCCGACAATGCTTGCACCTGCCTCTTTTGCGAGGTCAGGCATAATTTCAGGTGTGGGGTTAGCCATAGGAAGAACAATCGGGTTCGGGTTCATTGACTTAACCATTTCCTGCGAAACGATGCCGGGAGCAGAAACACCGATGAAAATGTCTGTGCCCTTCATAGCCTCTGCAAGTCCGCCCTTTGTCATACCGCGGTTTGTAACCTTTGCAATTTCCTCTTTGAACGGGTTGAGGTTTTCTCTGCCCTCATAGATAGCGCCTGTTCTGTCGCAAAGGATAACGTCCTTAAGACCGAGCGACATAAGCAGCTTTGCAATAGCAACGCCTGCAGCGCCGGAGCCGTTAATAACAGCCTTGCACTCGCCAAGCTTTCTGCCTGTGAGCTTCATAGCGTTAATAAGCGCTGCCGAAACAACTACTGCAGTACCGTGCTGGTCGTCGTGGAAAATCGGAATATCGCAACGCTCCTTAAGCTTCTGCTCAATTTCAAAGCAGCGCGGTGCGGCAATATCCTCAAGGTTGATTCCACCGAATGAGCCTGAAATGTTATAAACAGTCTCGACGATTTCGTCAACATTTTTTGTTCTTACGCAGAGTGGGAATGCGTCAACGTCACCGAATTCCTTGAAGAGAACGCACTTGCCCTCCATAACAGGCATACCTGCCTCGGGTCCGATGTCGCCAAGTCCGAGAACGGCAGTACCGTCAGTAACAACGGCTACCATATTCCAGCGGCGTGTAAGCTCCCAGCTCTTGTTGTAATCCTCCTGGATTGCAAGGCAGGGCTCTGCAACGCCCGGAGTGTAAGCAAGTGAAAGCGCATCTTTGTTGTCAACCTTTGCACGGGCAATAACCTCAACCTTGCCCTTCCACTCGCCGTGAAGTCTTAATGATTCTTTTCTGTAGTCCATAAATATAAATCTCCTAACCTTATTGCCTCCCTTGTTAAAGGGAGGGGGACCGCTTGCGGTGGAGGGATGGTCGTTTTCTTTAGCGTTATGTTAAATAAAAAACATCCCCCAGTCGCCATTCGGCGCCAGCCCCCTTTGTCAAGGGAGCCAAAGAAGTTTCTCGCTTTGCTCAAGCAAGTTTATCTCTCGATATGTGCCTTTACAGGATAATCCTTGTCGTAGCCTGTGTAGCCCTCTTCCCACGGGAAGATGTAGTCAAGACCGAGTTCATCGCGAACTGCGTTGATTTCGCCCTGTACTGACTCGTTAATCGGAACACCGTTTGGCTCACGCTCTTTCCAGATTTCGTACTCTTTTTCACCTGCGATGTAGATTCTGTCCTCGCCAGGTGCTTTTCTTGAAGCACGGATTGTGCGGATGATGTCGCCTGTTTTCTTGCGGCAGATTTCTTCGCCGAGGAAGTGATTTGTGTCAATAGCGATGAAGAAATGACCAAGATGGTAAGGTCTGATATTGCCTTCCTCGTCCTTGCCGTCGAGTGCCTTGCCGTACTCGCCGTCCTGAAGAACAGATGAAAGGAATTCTACGAACATAGCAAAGCCGTAGCCCTTATATCCGCCGAGAGCCTCGCCGATACCGCCGAGTGTTGTGAGAGCAGCTGTGCCGCCGCGGATTTTGCGGAGAGCCTCGCCTGCGTCACCTTCAACAGGTGTGCCGTCGATATTGATGATTGTGCCCGGATGAACAGGCTCGTCAATTCTTGCATAATACTCAATCTTACCGTTTTGTGTGATTGAGGTTGCACAGTCAAAGTTGAAGTCAAATGCCTCGTCGGACGGAACGCCGAGAGTGAACGGGTTTGTGCCGAACATACCCTCTGTGCCGAAGGTCGGAGCAACTGAAGGACGGGCGTTTGTGCCGGTCATACCGATGCAGCCGTTTTCGGTAGCCATTGAGGTGTAATAGCCTGCAATACCGTAGTGGCACGAATTGCGTACAACAACCATACCCATACCGTACTTTTTAGCCTTGTCAATAGCCATCTGCATAGCCTTGGTGCCGATAACCTGTCCCATACCGTTGTGACCGTCAACAACAGCAGTGGTTTCAGTTTCTTTAAGAATTTCAAAATTTGTTGTAGGCGACTGGATTCCTGCCTTGATTCTGTCAAGATAGATAGGCTTGAAACGGTTGCAACCGTGGCTTTCAATACCTCTCTTGTCTGATTCAAGAAGAACGTCAGTGCACATTTTTGCTTCCTCACGGGGAATACCGTAACCTTCAAAAGCATCGGTTACAAAATCAGTGATAAGTCCCCATGGGCATACTACTTTTGGCATAATTAAATCTCCTTAAAATTTATTTGACAATATTATAACACATTACCAAAATTTATCAAGGATATTTTTAACAGAGTTAATCAAATATTCAAAGCATCTTTGAATTTTCAAGCCGACAGTAAGTATTACAAAAAGAACGGATAATGAAAAAGCCGGCGCAAAAATAAGAGCCGCATAA
>CAMPBI010000109.1 GCA_946637545.1 uncultured Clostridia bacterium
TAAAGACGGTTAAGCCGACTTATGCCGCAAAGGGCTATAAGCTCCACACCTGCTCGCTCTGCGGCAACAGCTACAAAACCGACTACACCGCGAAGCTCACGGTGCCTAAAACTTCAATCAGCAAGCTGACCAAAAAGAAAAAAGCCTTCACCGTGAAATGGAAGAAGGTATCCGTTGCAACCGGATATCAGATTCAGTACAGCACAAACAAGAAATTTAAATCAAAAAAGACCGTTACGGTAAAGGGAACAAAGAATGTCACCAAGACCATAACGAAACTTAAAGGCAAGCAGAAGTACTATGTGCGTGTACGTGCATACAAATCTTTTAAAGGCAAAAACTATTACTCTGCATGGAGCAAAGCAAAGACTGTTACGACTAAATCAGAATAATCAGTTGTCGCTATTGAATAACCGACTGAAAAGTGTTATAATTCCCGTAATGGTTTTATAATCGTGATGAAAACGGAGAATTATATGGCTAAAAATCTTATTATAGGTCAGTCGGGCGGACCGACTGCAGTTATCAATTCAAGCCTTGCGGGTGTAATTGACTACTCGCTTTCAAGCGACAAGGTCGGCAAGGTGTTCGGTATGATTAACGGTATCGAGGGGCTGCTTGAAGAAAATATTATCGACCTCACCTCGATGTTTTACAATCTTCCGCACGAGGTCAACAGACTTAAGCACTCGCCTGCAATGTTCCTTGGCTCGTGCCGTTACAAGCTGTCGAATAACGAAGATGAGTTCAAAACAATATTTGATATTCTCGAAAAGTATAACGTAGGATATTTCATTTATACGGGTGGTAACGACTCGATGGACACCGTTAAAAAGCTTTCCGACTACACTGCGGCAAACGGCATTGACATCAAGGTTGTCGGAATTCCGAAAACCGTCGACAATGACCTCAACGGAATCGACCACTCTCCCGGCTTTGGTTCGGCTGCAAAATATATTGCAACAAGCGTGCGCAACGTTGCTTACGACACAAGCATCTACTCCATCAAGAGCGTGCATATCATCGAGGCTATGGGCAGAAACGCAGGCTGGCTCACCGCCGCATCTGTTCTTGCGCGTCAGGACAATATGCCCGCACCGCACCTTGTTTACCTGCCTGAAGTTCCGTTTTCGGTTGAACAGTTTGTCAACGATGTAAAAGAAAAACTCGAGGAGTACAACTCGGTTATCGCCGTTGTCAGTGAGGGTATTCACGACAAGGACGGCAATTATATTGCCGAGGGCGGCTGTTCGCAGGACGGTTTCGGTCACGCACAGCTCAGCGGTGTAGGCGCGTTCCTCAAAACTGTAATTGAGGAGCAAATCGGCTGTAAGGTCAGAGCACTCGAGCCGTCAGTTCTTCAGCGTAGCGCAGGACACATCGCGTCACTTTGCGACGTTAACGAGGCTTTCAATCTCGGCACGGTTGCAGTAAGAGCCGCCGAGGAGGGCAAAACGGGCGTGTTCGCAACGCTCAAACGAACATCTGACAAGCCGTACTGTGTTGAATACGGTACAGAAAGGGTTGAGGTTGTTGCAAATGCCGAAAAAACTGTTCCGCGCAGCTGGATTAACGAGGCAGGCAACGATGTCACCGAAGAAATGGTTACATATTTAAAACCTCTGATTCGCGGCGTTGCGCAGACTCCGTACCGCGCAGGATTACCCGATTATATTGACATCCGTCACCTTGACGTTACCAAACAAAAATACAAAAACGAAGACGAATAAAATAATAGTTTTTCCTGCAAGATAACGATATAGATATCTCATCGTTCGAATACGAAGCGTAAGCAGGATACTAAAAGCAAAACCGCAGCATTGCCCTGCTTGTCATAAGGATGTTACGCCTTATAACCAGTGGGGCTTTATGCTGCAGTTTTGCTCTGTTTGAATAAAATATAATTACAATAAAAGTGTTTTAAAAATCGTCAAAATATATAGAGTATTCCAAATCGCCGCGCAAAGACTGCGTTTTTCCGCCTTCACCCACGATGACGTGGTCGCAGAGCTTAACGCCGATCTGGCGCAGAAAAATCCCGAGCTCACGCGTCATATTAATATCTTTTGCAGAGGGTTTCGGTGAACCGCCCGGATGATTGTGCGAAATCAGAATAGCGCTTGCGTTGTTTCTTATTGCAACTTCAGCCACATGTTTTTTGCTGATAGTAACGGCGTTAACCGTGCCGCCTTCAATAATTTCGGCGTTTGTTACATTTCGGTTGTTGTCAAACGAAACAATCAGAAACACCTCGTTTTTATATTCAGATATCATACGCGCGGCGTATTCTTCCATCTTTTCGTACGTTTCGAGCTTTTCCTTTGCGATATTCTGATTTACACGCAAACTAACATTATTAAACAACGACAGCAGAATTGCTGCGTGCTCGCCGATTCCGTCGACTTGAGTAAGGTCCTTTATGTCGGCTTTCAACACATTTTCAAGACTGCCAAAGCGGTTAATCAGAGCATATGCAATCGGTTTTACATCCTTTTGCGGAATTGCGTAAAACAGTATTAATTCCAAAATATTGTGGTCGGGCATACCGTTTAAGAAATTGTTGAGATACGATTCCTTAACGCGCTGTCTGTGACCTTTGCGACTTATTTCGTTCATATGATACCCTATGCGAACTGATTAGTTTGGATGTTGTATTCAAAGCCTGCCTCGGCAAGCGTTTTTTCAATTTCCTTGCGGTCTTCGCCCATATCATCGCACAGCGCATCAAGCGACGGATAACTGTCGCGCAGCTTCATGTTAATCATGCTGTACAAAATGAACGGGTCCTTCGGTAAACTCATACTTTTCTCCGTATGTATATGATACTGTTAGTATACCATAAAAGAACAATATTTGTAAATACATAATTCTGCATTCTTTTACATTGACTGACAGAAGTGATTTTGATATAATAATTCCATAAATATAAAAGTGAGGTAGAATTATGGACAGCAACAAAAGACCGGATAATATGGAAAGAATCACGACTCCCGAACTTGCAAACGCTTTTATTGACGAGCAGATTAAAGCACTTCGCGAGCAAATCGGCGACAAAAAGGTTCTCCTTGCACTGTCGGGCGGCGTAGACTCATCAGTAGTTGCGGCGCTGCTGATTAAAGCAGTCGGCAAGCAGCTTGTCTGCGTTCATGTGAACCACGGACTCCTTCGTAAAGGCGAGCCCGAGCAGGTTGTCGATGTTTTCAGAAATCAGATGGACGCTAACCTTGTTTATGTTGACGCAGTTGACCGCTTTCTTGACAAGCTCGCAGGCGTTGCAGAGCCTGAAAAGAAGAGAAAAATTATCGGTGCAGAATTCATCAGAGTTTTTGAGGAAGAGGCAAGAAAACTCGACGGTATTGACTTTCTCGCGCAGGGTACAATTTATCCCGACATCCTTGAAAGCGACGGCGTAAAGGCGCACCACAATGTCGGCGGACTGCCCGAGGACCTTCAGTTTGAGCTCGTTGAGCCTGTAAAGCTTCTGTTTAAAGACGAGGTGCGCGTAGTCGGCAAAGCGCTCGGCTTGCCGGATAATATGGTATTCCGTCAGCCGTTCCCGGGTCCCGGACTCGGTGTAAGATGTCTTGGCGCAATCACACGCGACAGACTTGAAGCTGTACGCGAGAGCGACGCAATTCTTCGCGAGGAATTTGCAAAGAACGGACTTGAGGGCAAGGTGTGGCAGTATTTCACTGCAGTGCCGGATTTCAAGAGCGTGGGAATCAAGGACGGCAAGCGCACATTTGCGTATCCTGTAATCATCAGAGCCGTCAACACAAAAGACGCAATGACCGCAACTGTTGAAAATGTGCCGTTTGACCTCCTCCAGCACATCACAAACCGCATCACCACAGAGGTGGAAAATGTAAACCGCGTCCTCTTTGACCTTACACCAAAACCAAGCGCAACAATCGA
>CAMPBI010000110.1 GCA_946637545.1 uncultured Clostridia bacterium
GTATTGATGTAATCAAACTTCATTATGCGATACCTAAAACCCTGCCGACTGCGTTTGAGTATGTGACAAATTCCTCTTTCTTCTCCTTGAGCATTGACTTGCCCTTGCGGGTGATGTGGTAGTACTTGCGCTTTTTCGTTCCCATATCCACCCAGTAGCTCTCAAGGTAGCCTGCCTCCTCGAGCGAGTGCAGAATGGGGTAGAGCGTTCCCTCTTTCAGACAGAACACCTTTTCGCTGCGCTCTTCAAGCTCTTTAATGATTTTGTAGCCGTACATATCCTCGTCTGCAAGCACCGAAAGCACAAGTGCCGAGGTGGAGCCTTTCATTAATTCCTTGCTTATTTTCATAATGTTACCTCCTGTTAAAAAGTACATAGAATTACTATGTACTTATGATAGCATAGTGGCGGTTAATTGTCAACTAACAATCATAACTTTTGCTCTTGCACTCTGACTATAATAGGTTTATAATATATACGAGGTGATAATTTTGAAGCAGACGCTTACGAAGAAAAAGAAATTCGGCTACGCATTCGGCATTTTCACCGAAAGTCTTGTGTACAATATGTTTTACACATATTATCTGACTTTCCTCAACGAAATTGTCGGAATTCAGCCAAAGTACAGTTCAATCATTATTTTCATTTCTATCGCGTGGGACGCAGTGACCGACCCGATAATCGGCAATTACACTGACCGCCCGGGCGTTGACAAGCGCAAGGTAATGCGAGTGTCAATTCTTCCGCTGGCAGTTGTGTTTGTTGCCTCGTGGACAAGCATCGGCGCAGGCTTCTCGTCGCAGCTTGCAAAAATTCTGCTTTACACATTCCTTTCAATGTGCATCTGGGTGTTTTACACAATGTACTCAATCCCGTACTACGCAGTTGTTGCAGAGCTTACCGAGGACTACGACGAAAGAACGGACATCCGTTCGCTCTCCTCGCTTCTCAACGCATTTTGCGTGGGTATCGGCAACATTCTTCCTGCGCTCGTTCCGACAGTCGCAGTGCTGCTCGGCAAAAAGTATCAGAGCAATTCCTATGCCGTAATCGCGGCTATAATCAGCCTTCTTGCAGTCGTTCTCGGCTTCACCTGCTGCAAGTCGCTTGAAGGCGTTTACACTCCAAAGCAGGCAAAGGAGGGCGAGGTTGTTCAAAAGGTTTCGCTTCGTTCCACCTTCCGCGACTTTTCTGACATTCTCAAGCTCAAGCCTACAAAATGGTTTTTACTCTTCGTTTTCTTCTTCCTTGCAATGAGCTCGATGATTCAGTCAAACCTTACATATATGGTAATCGACTGCATCGGAATGAAGTATGACGAGGGCATCGTTTTTGTAATTCTGTCGCTCGTAATTTCTATGGCAATCGTTGTGCCGATAGTCGAAAAGGTCGCACAACACTACGACAGACGATTCGCAACAATCCTGTTTTTGTCAATAGTATTTGTGCTCGAAATCGTTGTCAAAATCGTCGGACTTGACGCCGAGGTAGGCGGCTTCAGGATTATGTGCATAATCAGCCCCGCAGTTCTCGGAATGGGAACAGGCACCTTCTGGACGCTGTTCTACTCAATGGGCTACGACCTTGTCGAGCTTAACGAGTTCAAAACAGGCGAGCGCCGCGAGTCCACAATAACCGCGCTGCCGCAGCTCGTGCAAAAATTCGGCTCGGCGTTCGGTATTCTTATGGCAGGTCAGCTTCTGTCAGCGTTCGGCTACGATTCTTCAAAGGACGTGGCAGGTAACGAGTCGCTGTTCACCAAGGTGACAGACCCCAAAATCATAGAGGGTATGGAAAATATCTCAACAATCATCCCCGCAGCAATCCTTGCAGTGTCAATAATCTGCGTAATCATTTATCCTATGACACGAGCACGCTTTGAGGCGCTTATGCTCCAGCTTGAAAAAAAGCGCAAGGGCGAGGAATATACAACTGAAGGATTTGAAAAATTACTGTAATTCATAATTAATAATTTATAATTTATAATTATCTATGAAGCTTAAACTCGACGAAAATTTCACAACTAAAAACGGCGGCGTGCCTCTTAACGACAGCGAGGTTGAACGCTATATTGCCGTTCGTCCCACTGCCGCACAGGTTAAGCACAGCAAAAAACCGTTTTACTGCTTTGTACACTTCGGAATGAACACCGCGACGGGCAGGGAATGGGGAAACGGCATCGAAACGCCCGACGATTTTACTATCACCAAGGTCAATCCGAGCCAGTGGGCAAAAGCAATCAAGGCGTCAGGTGCGACGGGTATTATTCTCACCTGCAAGCATCACGACGGCTTTTGCCTATGGAATACAGGCACAACGGATTTTAACGTTATGCGCTCGCCCTACGGAATCGACATCGTCGCAATGACGGCGAAGGCATGCAGGGAAGAGGGGCTTGATTTCGGCGTCTATCTTTCGCCGTGGGATATGCACGAAAAAACATATGCCACACCTGTTTATAACGACTTTTTCTGCCGTCAGCTCACCGAGCTTCTCACGAATTACGGCGAAATATTCGAGGTCTGGTTCGACGGCGCAAAGGGCGCAGAGGCAAAGGCGTTTGAGTACGACTGGGAACGCTATTACCGCATTGTGCGAACACTTCAGCCCGACGCAAACATTTCAATCTGCGGACCCGATATTCGTTGGGTAGGCAACGAGGCAGGCGCGGCGCGCAAGGATGAGTACAGCGTTGTTCCGCGATGGCTTACTGTTGCCGAAACTATCGAAAAGCACTCGCAACAGACCGCGTCCGACGCCGAAAGGCTGCAAAAAATCAAGTCCTCTGACGAGGACCTCGGCTCGCGCAAAGTGCTTGAAAAAAACAGCGACCTCACCTGGTATCCTGCAGAGGTTGACGTGTCAATCCGCAAGGGCTGGTTTTACTCTCCCGACACCGACAGCACCGTCAAAAGCCCGAAAAAGCTTTTTGAAATGTACCTGAATTCAGTCGGCAACAACGCATATTTTCTGCTCAACGTTCCGCCGAATAACAAGGGCGTAATCGGCAGAAAAGAGGTGCGCACACTCAAAAAGCTTGGCGAAAAAATCAACGGTATTTACGAAAATCCGCTGCTTGTTAAAAAGCTTGGAGCACTGAATGACGGCTATGTCGAGTTTAAATTTGCAACTCAAAGCCGTGTTAAATACTGCGTTATCAGCGAGGATATTACTTTGTCGCAGCGCGTCGAGGCGTTCGATTTGTTCGTGCTGAAGCCCGGCGGCAAATATAAACGCGTTTTCAAGGGAAGCATTATCGGCTCGCGTAAGATTATTAAGGTCGACACCGATTGCGTCGGCGCAGTGCTTGTTATCCGCCAGTCGCGCAGTACACCGCATATTGAGCAGATAGCCTTTTATGTTTAGTGAATAGTAATTATAATGTGTGAGCATAGCTCACCCGAAATTTGTAATTTAATAAAGCACTCAACCTTGGGAGAACCTTCGTAGAGAAGGTTCTCCCAATTAAATTAATCCTTGCGGATTAGAGAAATATTCCTTCGGAATATGAAATTGCTTCGCAGTGAAATACGCCTGCGGCGTATGTAGGATTAATTTTATTTCATATCGAGCAAAGCGAGATATTTCATACCGCAGGTATTTCATATTGCGTAGTAATATTTCATTATTGACAGACCGTTTCTCTTTCGGTCTGTTTTTCTTTTCCGGATTTGTCATTACAAATCCTATGCTCGCTGTGCTCTGTGACACATATTTGCTCTTCACTAAAAACTATGATATAATGAACACGACAAATATGGATTTTAGGAGCGCGTGATGAATACCCAAATAGCCTACTGCGGAGTTAACTGCT
>CAMPBI010000111.1 GCA_946637545.1 uncultured Clostridia bacterium
GCACGGCGCAGAAGCTCATCGGCAAGCGCAGGATTCTTTGGCAGAACGCATCCGTGCGCATAGGTGCAAAAGGTATTTTTATACAGCACGCCCTCGCCCCTGTCGCTGCCGTTATTGCCGAAGCCGCTGACCACTCTGCCAAGCGGCGCAAGGCAATTGTCCAGAAAAGTTCTGCCGCTGTGATTTTCAAAGCCGACGACCCTTCCGAAAGGAGTGTCAAACACAATATTCCCTATCATTCGCTCGTTTGAGCCGAGGGTATAAAACGGCAGAATATCCGAAAAGGCGAGCACCTCTCCGTCGGCAGTGCGGTAATACTGCCCGAGCAGCTGATAACCGCCGCAGATTGCAAGCACCGTTTTTCCGCCGTGAACGGCATAGGCAATTTCATCGGCTTTGCGCTTGAAATCCTGCGCCACAAGACGCATTTCCCTGTCCTGTCCGCCGCCGATGAACAGCAAATCAAAGTCGCCGAGCCTGTCGCCGACGCCGACCTCGCGCACCTCTGCGGCATAGCCGCGCGCGAGCAGTCTGTAAAGCAGGCAGCGAACGTTTCCGCTGTCGCCGTAAAGGTTCATCTCTTTGGGGTAAAGGTGCGCAATCACAATTTTTTTCACTGCCAGAACTCCTTTCCGCCAAAGGTGCGGCGCAGCGCCCTGCGAAGCTTCATCATCGCGGTGTAGTTTGCAAGAATAACAGAAAAGCCGCCCTGCTTAACAAGGTGAATAAGCGCCGACATATCCTCGCCGCAAAGCGTATCAGCTACGGTTATTCCGTTATATTTGAGCCTCACCGTCATATCGTCGGCACGCACGCCGAAGGTATAAAAATCACATTTCAGCGAGCAAAGGCTATCAAGCTCGCTGTCCCAAATCCAGCTGACGTCGCGCCCGTCGGCAGCGTTGTCGTTAAGGGCGAGCAGCACTCTGTCCACGTTTTTGAGCGACGCGGCATAGGCGGCGCAGGACGAAAATCCCACCGGATTTTTCACAAGCATAAGCAGCACACGGCAGGTGTTGTCTGAAAAGGTTTCCATTCTGCCGAACGCGCCCGAAAAGCCGGTCAGAAGCGAAACATCGCTTATTCCGACAGCGCCCAGCACTGCCGCGGCGCATACGAAATTATACACATTATACACGCCGCCGAGCGAGGTTTTGCAAGGATGCGAAACGCCGTTTGCGCTTACGGTAAACTGCGAGCCCTCCCCTGCGAAGAGTTCGACGTCCCGCGCCTCATACTCGGGCACTCCGCGACAAAAGCCGCAACGCGGACAAGAGTATTTTCCAAGGTGTGAAAACACACGCGAGTTGTAGCGAAGCTCTGCCGAGCATATGGGACAATAGCGGGTTTCAAGCAGGCTGACCTCACCGAAATCCGCACCGACTCCAAAACTCAAAGATGGATTTTCAAGCTTTGACAGCGAATTCGTCAGCGGACAGTCGGCATTAATAACAAGGAGCGAATCGGACATATTTTCCGCGCTCGCTTTGATAACGTCGAGAGTATGGCTGATTTCGCCGTATCTGTCGAGCTGGTCGCGGAATATATTTGTGACGGCGAGCACCTCGGCGTCAAGATAGCGAGAGATTTGAGGAAGGCTGTTTTCGTCGCACTCGAGGATTGCAAATTCCGTCCTGCACCTGCCGAGGATACTGCAATTTTCGACAAATGCCGCCGTCACGCCCGTCAGCATATTTGCTCCGCTTTTGTTGATAAAATACGTTCTGTTTGCGCCCTTCAGCGCGTGCTCCAACAGTGCGCAGGTGGTGGTTTTGCCGTTTGTTCCCGTAACGCAAATAACGCGGACGCGCTTTGACAGCACCGTGAGAATATCGTACTTAAAAAACAGCGCCACCCTCCCCGGCAAAGTTGTTGCTCCCCTTTTGAACAGTCTTAAAAAGCCCGACACAAGACGGGCAAACAGAATTGCAAATACAGTCAGCATAGTAAATTATATTGAAAATAATATTTTTTATGATAAAATAGTTGCAGGAGGAATACTTATGCTGAACAGAATTATTGATATTGTTAAAGCTGCGGCGGAGATTTACAAAAGCGCCGGCAGCGACCTGGGAATATCTATGAAGAGCTCGGGTGTGGACCTTGTTACAAGGTATGACAAGGCTATTCAGGAATTTTTGATTGAAAAGTTATCGGCGGCGGTGCCCGGCGCTCACTTTGTGGGTGAAGAGGGCGAAGGCAACAAGGAGTTGACGGACGGATACTGCTTTATCATCGACCCGATTGACGGCACGACTAACTTTGTAAAAGGCTTTCAGCACAGCGCAATCAGCGTCGGTCTTGCGAAGGACAGAGAAATTGTGCTCGGTGTTGTGATGGACCCCGACCTTGACAACATCTACTACGCTGAAAAAGGCAAGGGCGCTTTTTTAAACGGAGAGCCGATTAGCGTGTCGGACTGCGATATGGCGCACAGTCTGGTGCTTTTTGGCACCTGCCCCTACGAGCACGAGCTCGCACACAGAACGTTTGAGCTGACCGAAAAAGTATTTTACGACTGCCTTGAGGTACGCAGAGCAGGCTCGGCGGCGCTCGACATCTGCTACGTTGCAGCAGGAAAAGCCGACCTGTTTTTTGAACTGATACTGCGCCCGTGGGACTGGGCAGGCGCAACGCTGATACTAAAAGAGGCAGGCGGTATCTGCACAACCTGCGACGGCGACGAACTTGACGCGTCGAAGATACGCTCCTACGCCTGCGGCAATTCAAAAAATATTAAGGAATTTTATGAAATATACAACTCTTAACGAATACCTCAAAGAACGGTTTGGCTGCAAGGTTTACAAAATCGCGATTGACGGCGGTTTCACCTGCCCGAACCGTGACGGCACACTCGGCACGAGGGGCTGTGTTTTTTGTTCAGGAGGCGGCAGCGGCGATTTTGCGGAAAGCCGAAGACTTGCAGTAACCGAGCAGATTGAGCAAGGCAAAAAGCGTGTTGGCGCAAAGATAAAGGACGGAAAATATATTGCATATTTTCAGGCGTTTACAAACACCTATGCGCCCGTCGAGGTGCTGAAAGAAAAATTTTTTGAGGCAATAAGGCACCCTGACATTGTAGCAATTTCCGTAGGAACGCGCCCCGACTGTCTTGGCAGTGATGTGCTCGCCCTGCTTGATGAGTTGAACAAAATCAAGCCTGTTTTCGTGGAGCTCGGGCTTCAGACAATTCACGAAAGGACTGCAAATTACATCCGCCGCGGCTATGCGCTCGAGGTGTACGACAAGGCGGTAAGCGACCTGCACAAAATCGGGATTAACGTTGTGACTCATCTGATAATCGGGCTGCCCGGTGAAAGCGAGAGCGACATAATTGAAAGTGTAAAATATGTTTGCGAGCGCACGGACGGAATCAAGCTGCAGCTGCTGCACGTGCTTGAAGGCACCGACCTTGCAGACGATTACAGGGCAGGTAAATTTGAGACTTTAACGCTTGACGAATACGCCGCGCTTATTGTAAAATGCGTTGAAGTGATACCCGAAAGCGTTGTTATACACAGGCTCACGGGCGACGGCGCAAAGCGTGATTTGATAGCGCCGCTGTGGTCGGGCGACAAGAAAAAGGTTTTGAATACAATAAATAAAGCACTCAACGAAGGGTCACCCGTTATAAAGAAGGCGGCTGAGTAAAAACTCAGCCGCTCTGTTTTTTATCTCAACAAATCAGAAGTTGTCGGGTTAGCGGTCCGCATTCATCGATACCATTCTGTGATATGCTTCT
>CAMPBI010000112.1 GCA_946637545.1 uncultured Clostridia bacterium
GTGCAAAGCTTATCGGGGTCAACGCCCACGGACTCAAGCATATCGTCAAGTCGGTTATAACGCAGGGTTGTGAACTTTTGCTGCTTGCGGATTTCCTCAACCATATTTGCGTATTTTTCACTGTCGGGATTGATGTATTCCTGAAGCGTTGCTTCGTCGGGGTCGCCGCCCTCAAGCTTTTTGATAACGCGGCGTGTGATGAGCTCCATTTCGCTCGTCGAGCGTGAAAAATTAAGATACTTGCAGCCAAAGAATATCGGCGGACACGCGGGACGGATATGCACCTCCTTTGCACCGCTTGCAAAAAGGTACTCGGTAGTTTCGCGAAGCTGCGTGCCGCGCACGATTGAATCGTCAATCATCAGCAGGCTCTTGCCCTCGATGAGCTCCTTAATAGGAATAAGCTTCATTTTTGCGATAAGGTCGCGCTTTGACTGAATAGTCGGCATAAACGAGCGCGGCCAGGTGGGTGTGTACTTGATGAACGGTCTTGTGTACGGAATTCCCGACTCGTTTGAATAGCCTATTGCGTGCGCGACGCCCGAATCCGGAACGCCTGCAACGACATCGGGCTTAACTGAGCTATCCTTGTCAGCCCTGGCAAGCGCTCTGCCGCACTTGTAGCGCATACCCTCAACGCTCACGCCCTCGTAGGTTGATGACGGATAGCCGTAGTAAACCCACAAAAACGTGCAGATTTTCATTTTGTCGCCGCCTTGAACGAGAGTTTGAACTCCGTCGGGAGTCATAACCGTAATCTCGCCCGGTGCAAGCTCCTTGTACGGCTTGTAGCCCAGATTAAGATAGGCAAAGCTTTCAAAGCTTGCGCAGTAGCCGTCGCTCTTTTGACCGATAACAACGGGCGTTCTGCCCATTTTATCACGCGCGGCGTACACGCCCTTCGGCGTGAGAATCAGCATACTGATTGACCCGTCAACCGTGTCCTGCACATAGCGTATGCCGTCGATAAAATTATCCTTTTGGTTAATCATTGCGGCGATAAGCTCCGTCTGATTGATATCGCCGTTTTGCATTTCGAAAAAATGCGTTTTGTTTGCAACAATTTCGTCAACAATTTTGTCAATATTGTTCACCTTGCCGACTGTTGCAATGGCAAAGGTGCCGTGATGCGAGCGAATAAGAATAGGCTGCGCCTCAAAATCACTGATACAGCCGATGCCCATTGTGCCGTGCATCGAGTTTGACTCCTTGCTGAACTTTGTTCTGAAGGGTGCGTTTTCAATATTGTGAATTGCCTTGTCAAAGCCGTTTTCAGGGTCATAAACCGCAAGACCCGCGCGGCGTGTGCCGAGGTGCGAATGGTAATCCACACCGAAAAACAAGTCAAAAACACAATCCTCTTTTGAAACTGCTCCGAAAAATCCTCCCATAATGTCCTCCTGTGAAAAATTATGAATTATGAGTTATGAATGATGAATTGATGGTGCTCCCTTGGGGCGGGCGCCAGACCCTTTTGTCACCTACGGTGACATTTCCCCTAACAGGGGAATCACCGCACGGGCATTATTTAATGGGTGTGGGCAACGCCCGCCATTCCTTCATCATTTATCATTATAGCAAATGAACGAAAAAAATAAAATGGTAATATACAACAAAAAAAGACGCACTTATAGCGCGTCCTTTTGTTATTTAAACTTGTCGAAAAAGCCTTTTTTGCCGGGATTTTTCGGCGGAACATAGTTTTTGTCAAACTCGCGCAGGATTTTTGCCTGCTCCGAGGTGATATTTTTCGGGATGTCAACAACGACAGTAACAAACATATCGCCCTTGCCAACACCGTTAAGGCGCTGAATTCCCTTGCCCTTGAGCTTGAACACCTCGCCGGGCTGTGTGCCGGCAGGCATATTGTACTTTATGTCGCCCTCAAGAGTCGGCACGCGCAGCTCTGCGCCGAGCGTTGCCTCAATAATGCTGACGTGCTTTCTGTAAAGGAGGTCAAAGCCGTCGCGCTCAAATTCCTTGTGAGCACGCACGTTTACAACGACCTTCAAATCGCCTGCAGGTCCGCCGTTTATTCCTGTGTCGCCGTAGCCGCGAAGGTTAACAACCTGGCGGTTGTCAATACCTGCGGGAATATCAATATCAACCTTTGTACGCTTGCGCACCTTGCCCTTGCCCTGACATTTGGGGCACGGATTGTCGATAATCGTACCCTTGCCGCCGCAGCGCGAGCAGGTGGTCTGCGTGTTAATCGTGCCGAGGATGGACCTCTGCTGAACGTTGATATAGCCCCTGCCCTGACAGTCGGGACAGGTTTTTGGCGACGAGCCCTCTGCCGCGCCTGTGCCGTGACACTGCGAGCAGTCCTCTATACGCGAAATCTCAACGGTTTTTTTGCAGCCCTTTGCAGCCTCCTCAAAGGTGATGGTGACAGCGCTCTGAATATCCCTGCCCTTGCGCGGAGCATTTGGATTACGCGCACCGCCTCCGCCAAAGCCGCCGCCGAAAAATGACGAAAAGATGTCGCCGAGGTCAATATCACCCTCAAATCCGCCAAAGCCGCCGCCAAAGCCGCCTGCACCTGCGCCTGCGCCGAAATTCGGGTCAACGCCGGCAAAGCCGAACTGGTCATAACGCGCCTTTTTGTCGGGGTCTGAAAGCACCTCGTAAGCCTCGTTGCACTCCTTGAACTTTGCCTCTGCCTCGGGATTGTCGGGGTTGAGGTCGGGGTGGTACTTTTTCGCCGTTTTTCTGTATGCTTTTTTGATTTCATCTTCTGAAGCGCCCTTGCTTACTCCAAGCACCTCATAGTAATCTCTTTTGTTTTCAGGCATTAATTAGACTCCGTAAATTATGTATTATATGCGAATTTCGGGAGGGCGCAAAGACCCTCCCCAAAAAACTAATTAGTTTTCGTCAACCTCGGTGTAGTCGGTGTAGCCGTCATCAGGCTGTGCGCCTGCTGCATTCGGGTCACCCTGCGGTGCGCCCTGTGCTGCCTGTGCCTGCTGATAAAGCTTCTGCGAAACCTCGTAGAACTTGTTTGTGAGGTCCTCCTGTGTTGACTTAATAGCCTCGGAATTGTCGCCCTTGAGCGCTTCCTTGAGAGCTGCAACCTTTGTTTCAAGCGCTGACTTGTCGTCTGCCGAGAACTTGTCGCCGTCCTCTGAAAGCATCTTTTCGGTCTGGTAAACCATCTGGTCTGCGTTGTTGCGAAGGTCTACATCCTCTCTCTTTTTCTTGTCCTCTTCTGCGAACTGTTCAGCCTCGCGGACAGCCTTTTCGATGTCCTCCTTGCTCATATTTGACGATGCGGTAATCGAAATCTGCTGCTCCTTGCCTGTGCCGAGGTCCTTTGCGGAAACATGAACGATGCCGTTTGCGTCGATGTCGAATGTAACCTCAATCTGCGGAACGCCGCGGCGTGCCGGAAGGATTCCGTCAAGGTGGAACATACCGAGAGTTTTGTTATCCTTTGCAAATTCTCTTTCGCCCTGCAGAACGTGAACCTCAACAGAGGTCTGATTGTCGGCAGCAGTTGAGAAAATCTGTGATTTTTTGGTAGGAATAGTCGTGTTGCGCTCGATAATTACGGTGTTTACACCGCCCATTGTTTCGATACCGAGTGAAAGCGGAGTAACGTCGAGAAGAAGGAGTCCCTTTACGTCGCCGCCGAGTACGCCGCCCTGAAGAGCTGCGCCCATTGCAACACATTCATCGGGGTTGATGCCCTTGAAGGGCTCTTTGTGCGAGAAGTTCTTGATTGCGTCCTGAAC
>CAMPBI010000113.1 GCA_946637545.1 uncultured Clostridia bacterium
TCCTGCTTTGAAGCCTCTTTGCAAGCGTCGTCGTCAATAATGCAGTTGCCTGCCATATTAACGCCCATATCGGTGGGCGATTTGTAAGGACACTCGCCGTAAATCTTGTCAAAGGTAGCCTTGAGAACGGGGAAAATTTCGACATCGCGGTTGTAGTTAACTGTTGTAACGCCGTACGCCTCAAGATGCCACGGGTCAATCATATTAACATCGTTGAGGTCAGCCGTCGCAGCCTCGTATGCGATGTTTACCGGGTGCTTGAGCGGAATGTTCCAAATCGGGAAGGTTTCAAACTTTGCGTATCCTGCCTTGATACCGCGCTTGTTTTCGTGATAAAGCTGCGACAGGCAGGTAGCCATCTTTCCGCTGCCCGGACCGGGTGCAGTTACAACAACAAGCTTGCGGCTTGTTTTGATGTAATCGTTTTTGCCGTAGCCGTCGTCGCTCACAATCCTGGCGATATTTGACGGATAGCCGTCAATCACATAGTGGTGATAAACGGGATAGCCAAGCGCATTAAGGCGCTCTTCAAATTCCTTTGTTTTTGCAGACGGGGCAAACTTTGTCAGCACAACACTGCCAACCATAAGCCCGATTCTCGTGAACTCGCCGATAAGGCGCACAACATCATCGTCGTAAGTGATGCCAAGGTCGCCGCGGCGCTTTGATTTTTCGATATCCTCGGCGCTGATAACAATTACGATTTCAGCCTCGTCCTTGAGCTGAAGCAGCATCTGCAGCTTGCTGTCGGGCTGAAATCCCGGGAGCACTCTTGACGCGTGATAATCGTCAAAAAGCTTTCCGCCGAATTCAAGGTAGAGTTTGCCGCCGAACTCACTGATTCTTTCGCGGATGCGCTGGGATTGCATCTTTTTGTATTTGTCGTTGTCAAATCCAAGTTTATACATTATTTTGTCCTCCGTAATTCACTTTTTTATTGTAGCAGAAGTTCGTCAATTTTTCAATTATAATATGATAAAAAAATCCTCTTGACATAAAATAATTAATGTGTTACTATGTGTCACGGGAAAACCCTATAAAATTAATAGGAATTTTGAAGGAGGACATTCAAATGGAAATAACAAAGCAGACCACAATGGGCGAAATGCTTGAATATGACAGAGGAATTGCAGTAATTCTTATGCAGAGCGGAATGCACTGCGTAGGCTGTCCGGCATCAATCAGCGAAACTCTTGAGGAGGCTTGTATGGTGCACGGAATCGACAGCGACACAGTACTTGCCGACATCAAAAAGTATCTTGCAGAGAATAACAAATAAGTTTTACCGCAGGCCGAAATTTATTTCGGTCTGTATTTTTTAGGGGAGTAATTATGATTTGGATAATAATTGTTCTCGGCAGCCTTGCCGGCGGTGTAATCAGTGCTTATTCGCGGCGTGACAGGGATAACATTTTCCTGCGTTTAGCAAGTTCAGCCGTGCCGTTTGTATGCACAGCAGGCGCGTTTTATTATCAGTACAAAACGGGCGGACTGCAGGCACTCACAGGGGGCTTTCGGTTTTTGTCGTCAGGCGGCTCGCTTGCAACAAATATTGTAACTCTCGTGATAACCTCGGCAGTGTGCGTTCTAATCAGTAAAGGACTGGGCGTTATGATTGCCGGGTATATCGACTCAAAGCGTTAAAATAATTGACAACAACACTTTAAAATGTTAATCTATTGCTATGACTGAAAAACAGATTGCAAAAAGATATTTGATTTCGCTGTTTGCGCTCTACGCCGCAGGAGCGGTGCTGCTGACGGCGTTTATATTTGCGCTTGCGGCACGGGGGAAAACCGTTATCGACACTCATCAGATGGTCGCGCTCGGAATGCTGCTGCCGCTTGTGCCGTGTTCGTCATACTGCGGATTTTGCACAGCGTTTTTGAAAATCGGCGAACTCACAAAAACGCAGATGATTCTGATTGTCGTGCTTTTTCCGCTGCTGCTCGTGCTGCTCACAATTTACGGATTTGTGATGCTGATACCGAGTATATTTCGCGGAATAAAAGCGTTAACTAATCACTAACCACTATCCACCATCCACTGTTTCCGGAGGAAACTATATGTTTGTAGATATCGCAAAGGTAAAAATTAAAGCAGGTGACGGCGGCGACGGTGCCGTTGCGTTTCACCGTGAAAAATATGTAGCCGCAGGAGGTCCTGACGGCGGCGATGGCGGCAAGGGCGGCGACGTCGTTTTTGTTGTCGACGATAACCTTGCCACGCTCGCAGATTTTCGCTATAAGCGTAAGTACAAAGCGCCAAACGGCGAAAACGGCAGGGGCGGACGCTGCAACGGAAAAAAGGGCGCCGACCTCGAAATCCGTGTGCCGCGCGGCACTCTTATCCGCGAAGCAGAGAGCGGTGCCGTTATGGCTGATATGAGCAAAACCGAGCGCTTTGTTGCCGCAAAGGGCGGCAGAGGCGGATGGGGAAATCCTCATTTTGCCACACCGACACGCCAGGTTCCGCGTTTTGCAAAGCCGGGCGTTCCGGGCGAGGAGTGGGAAATCAGCCTTGAGCTGAAGCTGCTTGCCGATGTTGGACTTGTCGGCTATCCGTCAGTCGGAAAATCAAGCCTTATTTCCGTTGTGTCGCAGGCAAAGCCCAAGATTGCCGATTATCACTTTACAACCCTTGTGCCGAATCTCGGCGTTGTGTCGATGGGCGAGGGCAACAGCTTTGTAATTGCCGACATCCCCGGTCTTATCGAGGGCGCGAGCGAAGGCGTCGGACTCGGTCATCAGTTTTTGCGCCACGTTGAGCGCTGCCGACTGTTGATTCACATTGTTGATGTCAGCGGCCACGAGGGCAGAAATCCGATTGATGACTTTGAGCGAATCAACGAGGAGCTTGTCAAGTTCAATCCCGACCTTGCCGAGCGTCCGATGATTGTTGCAGGCAACAAAATTGATATGGCGGAGGCCGAGCAGATTGAAGAATTCAAAAATTATGTTGAAGGTAAGGGCTACGAGTATTACTCAATCTGCGCGCCGATTCTTGAGGGTACGCAGGAGCTGATGAATGTTGTGTGGAACAAGCTGAAGGACCTGCCGCCGATTAAGGAATACGAGGCGGAGGAAATCCCGATTGATGTTATTATCGGGCAGGATACGGGCTTCAAAATAACCGAAGAGGAAGAGGGTTACTTTCTTGTTGAGGCTGACTGGTTCCCGAAAGTGCTCAAGGGAATTGACACCGAGGACTACGAGGCGCTTCAGTATATGCAGCGCGTGCTCGAAAAAAGCGGCGTGTTCGACGCCCTGAAGGAACGCGGCATACAGGAGGGCGACATAGTGTCGCTTTATGACATCGAATTTGAGTATATACCTTAATAACTATGGCTTTTTTTGAAACAGATATTAATCCAAAATTGCTCTCCCCGCTGAATCTTGCGTTTATCGGCGATTGTGTATATGAAATGCTCGTGCGCGAAATGCTGATTGTCGAGGCAAACCGCCCCGTAAATGATTTGCACCGCGAGAGTGTAAAATATGTAAGCGCAAAGGCGCAGACAGCGGCATATGACAAAATCAGGGATGCTCTTACCGAAGAGGAAACTGCCATCTACAAACGCGGCAGAAACGCCAAGGTCGGACATAATCCAAAATCTGCCACGCAGGGAGAGTACCACATCGCAACGGGCATCGAAGCGCTGTTCGGCTATTTGTACCTTACCGGGAAGCAGGACAGGCTTAAAGAACTGTTTGAAATAAT
>CAMPBI010000114.1 GCA_946637545.1 uncultured Clostridia bacterium
AACGGTTGGATGTACTCGCGCCGGATGGTTTTGTTTTGCATCTTCACATATCTCCACCATCTGCGCGCCATATATTCCGTTGTGTAAATCCACGGTTTCAGAATACTGATGTAGTGAACGATAAACGGGTTATCTCTTGATTCTGTAATATTCTTTTTACCATAGAGGTTAATAAAGCATTTATCGTTATTGCTGACTACTACCGGGAAAACATTATATTTGAAGTTCAAAATTTTAATTTTGCCGTAAAAAGCGATGTTAATCGCATCCTGGTCCTTGAAAAGCAAATCCTCTCTGAGCGCTGCCTTATAAGGATTTCGGTTTGTGACGGCGTCTGATACCCTGCTTCACAGTATCCTTCCAGAGAATGGGATTGAGAATGAGCAGCATCGGGAAGAGTTCAAGTCGTCCTGCAAGCATATCAAAAATGAACACGTACTTGCTGAAAGCATTAAAGAATCCGAAGTTTTCTGTCGGTCCGACCATTTCAAGTCCCGGGCCGATATTATTTATTGTGGCGGCAACCGCGGTGAAGTTTGTCAGAAGGTCGTGACCCTCAAGTGACACAAGAAACATCGACGTCACAAATACGAACATAAATGTAATCAGATAAATATTTGTAGCCTTGATAACACTTTTATCAAGCGGCTTGCCGTCCATCTTCATATTTTCCACGCTCTTGGGGTGAACGTACGACCTTATCTCGCGCAGCACGCCCTTGCCTGCCACAACGAAACGCGACACCTTGATTCCGCCGCCCGTACTGCCTGCGCACGCACCGACAAACATCAGCAGCACAATAACTGTTTTTGACGCGCCGTGCCACATATTAAAGTCCGCAGTCGAAAATCCCGTTGTTGTAATAATCGACGCAACCTGGAACGCCGAATGGCGCAGCGCTGTTGAAGCGCTGTTGTAAACGTTAAATGTTGCGGCGAAAAGCACACACACTGACGAGAAAATCAGAACAAAATACCATCTGATTTCGTCAATTGAAAGCGCCCGTTTGAACTGGCCGAAAATCAGTAAAAAGTACGCGTTAAAATTAACGCCAAACGCTATCATAAACACAGTAACTACCCACTGAATATACGGCGAATAGCTTGCAATACTGTCGTTTTTTATTCCAAAACCGCCGGTACCCGCTGTGCCGAACGCAGTCGTAACAGCGTCAAAAAGCGGCATTTTGCCGATTACAAGCATAATGATTTCAAGCACTGTAATCGCAATGTACATCAGATACAGATAACTTGCGGTGGTTCGCATTTTCGGTCTGATTTTTCCGACTGACGGACCGGGGCTTTCTGCTTTCATAAGATTGATATTTGAGCCGGTGCCGCCCGACATCGGGACGATTGCGAGCAGAAACACAAGTATTCCCATACCGCCAATCCAGTGTGTAAAGCTACGCCAGAAAAGTATACATTTCGGCAGTGATTCAACCTCGCTCAAAATGCTTGCGCCCGTTGTGGTAAAGCCCGACACGGTTTCAAACAGCGCGTCCGTAAAGTTTGGAATTGTACCCGAAATCACGAACGGCAGACAACCGAAAAGGCTGAGGAATATCCAGCTGAGTCCCGTTGCGACGCAGCCTTCCTTTAAGTAAAAAACATTGTCATTCGGTTTTTTGAGTCCCATTGCACTGCCGATAAAAAGGCAGATTACAGCAGTTATCAAAAATGAGGTCACGTCCTCTTCACCGTAAATTAGCGCAACAACACAAGGCAGTATAAGCATTACTGCCTCGAGAATCAGTACATATCCGAGAATTCTTCTTATTATTGAAACGTTCATAAATACCTATGCGAGAATATCGCTAATGTCGTTAAAGCCTTTATTTGTGGTTACAATCATTACGGTGTCACCGGGCAGTATGCTGTCGCGTCCTCCGGGAATAATGATTCTACCCTTGCGGTTGATAAATGAAATGAGCAGATTTTTCTTGAGCTTGAGGTCCATAAGCGGCTCGCCCGTAATCCCCTCGTACTCGTCGTCAACTCTGAATTCTATTGCCTCGGCACGCTGCGAGAACATATGATAAAGAGTTTCGATATTATTTCCTCGTGAAGCACTCTTTGCTCTTACATAAGCAATAATTGCCTCCGCAGTAATATACCGCGGATAGATAATTGAGCCGAGGTCAAGCCCGTCAATCACATCATTAAATGTTAGACGGTTGATTTTTGTAATAACCTTCGCGTTTGAAACCTTGTTTGCATAAAGGGTTAGCAGAATGTTCTCCTCGTCGCTGCCCGTAAGAGGAATAAAGGATTCAACAGATTCAATTCCCTCTTCCTTGAGCAAATCCTCGTCGGTTCCGTCACCGTTGATGATAACGGATTTCGGAAGCAGAACTGAAAGCTCTTCGCATCGGCTTTTGCTCTTTTCAATAATCTTTACGCCGATTCCCATATGATGTAGCTGACGCGCAAGGTAGTAAGCCGAGTCACCGCCGCCGATAATCATTGCATCTTTGACATGGTTCGTTTTAAAACCGATTGCCTTGAAGAATTCTTTTACAACCTTACGCGGTGCCGCAACCGAAACATTGTCCCCTGCCTCGATTACGAAGTCGCCGGACGGAATATGTATTTTGCCCTTGCGCTCGATTGCGCAAATCAGCACGTTTTCAGTTCTTGCGCCAACCTCGGCAACGGTTTTGCCGTCGATTAAAGAATCCTTTTTAACCTTGAATTTTACAAGTTCAGCCTGTCCGTGTGCAAATGAGTTAACATCAAGCGCCGTCGGCAGAAACAGTACGCGCGCCATCTCGCGCGATGCTTCAAGTTCAGGGTTAATAATCATTGCAAGACCGAGCTTGTTGCGCAGATAGTCAATTTCAAGGCTGTAATCGGGGTTGCGCACTCTTGCAATTGCCGAGCAGTTACCAACTCGTCTGGCAACCGTGCAGCACAGCAGGTTGAGTTCGTCGGATTCAGTAACGGCAATAATCAAATCTGCGTCCTTAATTCCTGCCTCCATCTGCATAGAAAAGCTTGCGCCGTTACCCACAACGCCCATAATATCATATAAATTAATAAGCTCATTTATGAGCTCCGCGTCCTTGTCAATAACAGTAATGGAATGGCCCTCGGCGGAAAGCTGCTCAACCAGCGTTATACCTACTCTGCCACAGCCTACAATTATAATATTAAGACCTTTTGATTTTTTTCTGTGAAGCATAGCGAATACCTCTTTAACCGTAATCAAGATTAATATAGCACTTTAATAATAAAAATACAAGATATAAATTAAAATAAAGGTGTGCTGCTGCACACCTTTATTTTATGCCGGTTTAATTATCTCATAGACTCTTCGTATGCTTTGATCATCTTCTTGACCATCTGGCCACCGATAGAACCAGCCTGCTTTGAAGTAAGGTCACCATTGTAACCCTGCTTAAGGTTAACACCTACCTCCGAAGCAGCTTCCATCTTGAAACGGTTAAGAGCTTCTTTAGCTTCAGGTACAGTATTCTTTGCCATTGTTGATACACCTCTTTTTCTATTTATTTGCAGGGCGAATGATGCAATGCGTTTTACGCCCTGCAAACACTTTCCCTTGCAAATTTATTGTGTGCATCACTGACAAAAATACAAATTGTAAATTTTGACA
>CAMPBI010000115.1 GCA_946637545.1 uncultured Clostridia bacterium
GGCGGCTGTCCGTTTGTGTTGCCGTTCTGTTCGCTGTCGGAATTACCGGATGAACTGCTGTCTGCTTTAAACTCCTTATTATTCATATCCGGCGCCTCGCCCTGCATATGCATTCCAAAACCGCCGGACACACTGTCCTTTGCCGCATTCACCGTAATAAAGGTTCCTGCTGCAAGAGCGACTATCATCACTATCATAATAATGTTTCTGAAGGTTCGCTGTTTTTTCGTCATATGTGTCATCTCCTTTTGTTTTGTTGAGCACATATTACAACAGCAGTGTTAAACGAAAATTAAAAAACCGAAGTTTTTTACTTCGGTTTTTTTACACTTTAAACACAGCTTTAAATGTTGTTTTGCCGTTTTCTGATTTTGCGCTGATTGTGCCGTTGTGAAGGTAACAGATATTCTTTGCAATTGCAAGACCAAGACCGTAGCGGTTTTCGTTGCGGTTGCGCGACGAATCGGCACGGTAAAAGCGCTCAAAGATTTTTTCTTCCTCACCCTTCGGGATTCCTTCGCCCTCGTTTGTGACAGTGAGAATAATATCCTTGTCCTTTTTCAGTGCAATTTCAACCTTGCCGCCCTTTTCGCTATGCTTGACTGCGTTATCAAGCAAAATTGACACAAGCTGCTGAAGCTTGTACTGATTCATATTAAATATGATATTGCTCTGAATATCGTCCGTGAGTGTTACGCCCTTTTCAAACATCACGCCCTCAAAGGTGAGCGCCGATTTTTCAACGAGTTTTGACAAATCGCCGGGGGCAAATTCACTCTTGTCGTCCACCTCTTCACTCTTTGCAAGGTCGAGCAGGTCGGCGATAAGCTTGTTCATTCGCTCGCTTTCGCTCTTGATATTGTCAAGCCACTTGTGCTCCGTCGGATTTGACTCGAGCGCGTCGGCGCTTGCAATAATTACCGAAAGCGGCGTTTTGAGTTCGTGCGACGCGTCGGCTACAAACTGCTTTTGCTTTTCAAAGCTCTCTGCGGCGGGCTTTGTAATTCGCAGCGTCAGGATTCGCGCCGAAAGATAAATTATTCCTTCAAGCAGGAAATAGAGCAGCAGCGAATAAAACAGCATATTTCGCAGCTCCTGCTTTGTTGACGAATTGTCAACAACCGTGATTGACTTGTACGGCTGATACGAATAAGAATAATCTGCAAAATAAAGATTGCCTATACTCTGCTGAAAGCTCTGTGAAATCATCGTTGTGGCAATCTGCTTTATTTCCTCATCGCTGACACTGTTGTTTGAATGGTTGATAACATCGGCGATTTTGTTGGTGTTGTCAAGCTCAACCGTGTAAACTGTGATGTCGACGAATCGAATTTCATCCATATTCCTGACAGGCTTGAAATCACCGTCACCCTCATTCGGAAGCGCTTTTACACCGCCCATTTTTTCGGCCTGGGTAATACTGCGTTCAACAGCTTTGTACTCCCTTGAGTAAGCCATCATATTAAAGCCGCAGAAGATTGCGGTTGTAAAAAGCGTAAGTATCAGGAATATAACGCTGAAAACCTGTATTTTCAGTTTGTTCATTCTGCTTTCTCCATTCTGTATCCCATTCCGCGAACAGCCTTGATGTTGACTCCGGCGCCGATTGCCTTGAGCTTTTTGCGTATGAACGAAAGATATGCCTCGAGGTTGTTCGACTCGATTTCGTTGTCGTAGCCCCACACCTTGTCGTAAATCTGCTCTTTTGACAGAATTCGGTTTGGGTTTGTTATGAAATACTCAAGAAGCTGAAATTCTTTATTAATTACATTAATGCTTTCGCCCGTAGTCGTACAGGTGAGCGCCGAGGTTTCGGTTCCCAGTCGGATGTCACAGAACTCAATATAATCCTTTTGCACGTTTGAGGAATCCTGGCGCAGCTGAAGATTTACTCTCGCCATAAGCTCATCCATATGAAAGGGTTTTGTAACATAATCATTCGCGCCGCCCGTAAGTCCCTGCAATTTATCCTCAAGCATACTTTTTGCGGTGAGCATAATAACCTTTGAGGTTATGCCTTCCTCGCGAATTTCGCTCAAAATTTCAAAGCCGTTCATTTTAGGCAGCATAACGTCAAGTATGATAAGGTCATAAATTCCGCTTTCGGCGTTATAGAGTCCGTCCTCGCCGTCAGTCGAAATGTCGACCTCGTACTTTTCTTTTTTCAGTCTTGATGCAATAACGTCTGCCAGCTTGAATTCATCTTCTACTACTAATATTCTCATAAAATCACCAAATTTATAATACCATAATAATTAATGTTAGTAAAGTACAAACCGCCTTATACACAGAGAACCTGCGAACGGGGAATTCGCAGGTCCGCTGTATGAAAGGAGAGTGTTTAAGGGAAGGGGGTTTCTTCCCTTGGCTAAATAATAAAATACGAACATTAAACGAAGATTAAAAAATTATTAAACAAAATATTGTGCCCTTTTTAAGAAGTTGTTGCAAAATTTGACGATATATGGTATATTGATTATTGTATTACTTGAAAGGATAGTTTAACTATGAAAAAAATTATTGCATTTTTGCTGGCGGCAGTGCTTGTATTTGCGCTCTTCGGTTGCCAAAAGGCAGACGAGCCGGAAACCACTGCTCCTACTACAACAACAGAAACAACAACCAAAGCGCCCGACCCGGTTAACCCGCTTACAGGCGAAAAAAAATACAACAAAAAGGCAATCGGCAAAAGACCCGTTGCAATCGTTGTTGAAAATCTCAGCCCTGCAAGACCGCAGTGGGCAATCGGCTCTTCGGACATCATTATGGAGGGCGAGGTTGAAGGCGGTATCAGCCGTATGCTGTGGATTTACGCCGACTACACCTCTGTTCCCGACAAGGTAGGCCCGCTGCGCTCGGCGCGTCCGTCTTATGTTAAATTCGCAAAGCTGTTTGACGCTGTTTACATTCACTGGGGCGGCAGCCACAGCAAGCAGGATTATATCGGCGGTTATGAAACAATCAAAAGGCTCAAGGTTGACGACATCGACGGTATGGCAGGCGGCGAGCTCTTTGGCAGAGACCAGACCCGCGCTGTTGATATGGAACACCGCGGAACGCTTGACGGCACAAAGATTGCAAAAACAATCAAGAGCAAAAAGTACAGAACAAAGATTGCAGACAAGGCAACCTCGTTCAGCTTTAACGAAAAGGCAGCTGCTGTCGGAACAGACGCTGCAAACAGCGTGGGCGTTAAGTTCTCTTCAATCACCGACACAAGACGCTTTACATACAACACTGACGACAAAAAGTACCACACAAACGACTGGATGACAGACGTTTCGTTCACAAACCTCATCATCCTCAGGGATTCAAGCAAGTACATCACCACACCGTACCAAAGAGGCGGCAGTGTAACATACCTCAACTATGATTACAAGGGCGGAAACGGCTTCCTCGTTTCGCAGGGTACAAAGACCGCTATCAAGTGGGATGTCAAGGACGGCACGCTCAACCTCACAACAGAAGACGGCAAAGAGGTAAAGCTCAATCCCGGCAAGTCATACATCGGTTTTTCATCAACAAACCACGAGGGCAAGGTAACATTTGAATAATAAAAATAAAACTGTCT
>CAMPBI010000116.1 GCA_946637545.1 uncultured Clostridia bacterium
TGCCGTCCTTTTAAAATTTTGGTTTGATGATTTTTACTTTTTCAAGCGGTGTTATTCCGAGGTCGTCGGTCAAATGTGCAATCATTTTGTTTCGCAAATCGTCTGCTTTGAGCAGCTCGGGCTCGTGGGCGTCCATACCGATTACTACATCGTTTCCAACCTCTTTTGCAAGGCGCCAGAATCTGTCGTTCGGATACCAGCGGTTCTCGCTGTAACCGAGAAAATTGTATTCAATCGGCAAATCAAGAGCCTTTAGCTCGGTGAGCATATCGCCGATTTTTTTGTCGTAAATCCGCTTTGCGCCGATATAGTTAATCACATCGGGGTGGCACACATATGTGAACAGCCCGCTTTTTGCGCCGTCAAGAAGCTGCGAAATGTATTTGTCAATAACCTTGTTGCTGAAGGTTTTTGAGCCGACATATATTGAAGCCTCTTCGTACTCGTTTTCGGTAAAATGCTGACCGAGTATCAGATAGTCAATGTCGAGCGTTTTGAGGAACTCGCGCTGCTTTTCAATCAGAGCAGGGTACCACTCCATTTCAAAGCCGACCTTTATGTCGATATCGCTCCGGTACTTTTCGCCCAGGTAGCGTATGCTGCTCACATAATCCTCGGCGCTGTCCGGCGCCATTCGCATATGGCTGACATATTCGTCGGGGAAAATATAAGGGCAGTGGTCCGAAAAGCCAAGCTCCTTGTAGCCGCTTTTTATTGCGGCTAAAACATATTCCTCGTCGCTGCCCTGCGCGTGAAAGCACCGCACGGTGTGGGTGTGCAAATTGTATTTCATCAATTACACGCTTTCTGCAAATCTGATGAACTGTGCCTTGCCTTTTTCACTACGTTCGTAAACGCCGCACTGTTCAAGAATTGCCGTGAACACCTTGCCGATTTCTGCCTTTAGGATGTCCTCGCAGTTTTCGGCGGTGATGTCGTTATTATCCATAATCATATGCGCCCACTCGCTGTGCTTTGCAATGCGCTCGTCAGCCTCAATATCCTTGCCGTTAACCATAGCGTCGGCAAGAACGGCGATTTCCTCCTTGAGTCGCGACGGAAGAACTGCAAGACCCATAACCTCGATAAGACCGATGTTTTCCTTTTTAATATGGTGGTACTCGGGGTGTGGGTGATAGAATCCGAGCGGACAATCCTCAGTTGTGATGTTATTGCGCAGCACGAGGTCGAGTTCAAACTTGCCGTTTCGCATTCTTGCAATAGGTGTGATTGTGTTGTGCGGCTCGCCGTCAGTTTCGGCAAAGATAAATGCCTCCTCGTCAGTGTATGCACGCCATGCGCCAAGCACCTTGTCGGCAAGGTCAGCAAGTCTTTCCTTATTGTCTGACGAAATTCTGATAACACTCATCGGCCACTTAACAATGCCTGCGTCAATGTCCTCAAAGCCCTTGAAGGTGAGCTTTGTTTCAACAGGTGCTTTTGCCATAGCAAACTCGTAGTTGCCGCCCTGGAAGTGTTCGTGTGTAAGAATAGAGCCGCCTACAATCGGAAGGTCCGCGTTTGAACCGACAAAGTAGTGTGGGAATCTTTCAACAAAAGCAAGCAGCTTTTCAAACGCCGACTTGTTAATCACCATCGGGATATGCTCGCTGTTGAACACGATGCAGTGCTCGTTGTAGTAAACATAAGGCGAATACTGCAGGAAAAACGGAGTTTTTGCAAGCTCAATCGGAATGATTCTGTGATTCTGACGAGCAGGGTGGTTAACTCTGCCCATATAGCCTTCGTTTTCCTTGCAAAGCTGACATTTCGGGTACGAGCTTTGCTTCATAGTCAGCGCAGCGGCAATCGCTTTAGGGTCCTTTTCGGGCTTTGAAAGGTTGATTGTGATGTCGATGTCGCCGTACTCTGTTTTTGTAATCCACTTAACATCGTTTTTGATACGGTAAGTTCTTATGTAATCGGACGCCTTTGATACGGTATAGTAGTAGTCGGTAGCAGCCTTTGGCGAAACCTCATAAAGCTCGTTGAATTTTTTAATGATTTCAGACGGGCGGGGAGTGAGAATTCCCATAAGCTTTGTGTCAAACAAATCGCGGTAAACAACGCTGTTTTCGCAAAGTCCCTTTTCGCACGCCCAGTCAAGAATTGTTTTGAGTATGTCCTCAAGCTCGCAGTTTTCATTGACCTCGCAGTCCTCAAAGCTGTCAAGTCCGAGTGCCTGGCAGATTGAATTAACCGAAAAAATAAAATCCTCTTTTTCAATAAGTCCCATTGCCTGCGCGTAGGTCACAAGTGCTTTTACTGCCTCAAAAATAGTCATACCGTTACCTCCGAAAAATAATGATGTAAATATTATAAATAATAGCGTCACTTTTTGCAATAAATTTTTAAAAATACTTTACTATAAGGCTTAAAAGTATTAAAATAAAGATATAATTTTATCGAGGTGAAAATATGGAAATATGTGTTTTCGGCGCGGCAAGCGTGCTGATTGACGAAAAATATATTGAGGCTGTTGAGGAAATGGGCGAGCATCTGGCGAGAAACGGACATAATCTTGTGTTCGGCTCGGGCAGTACCGGCTTAATGGGTGCAGCAGCGCGCGGATTCAGAAAAGGCGGCGGCAAAACTCACGGCGTTATACCCAAGTTTTTCAAGGAGGATTTGTCGGAGTTCGTTGATTTTTACTGCGACGAGATGACCTACACCGAATCAATGCGTGAAAGAAAGGCTGTTATGGAAAAGCTTGCCGACGCTTTCATTATCACACCCGGCGGAATCGGAACATTTGAGGAGTTTTTTGAGGTGCTGACCTTAAAGCAGCTTGGCAGACACAGAAAACCTATTGTAATTTACAATATCGACGGATACTATAATAATATGATAGCCTCGATGCAGCACTCAATGGACGAGGGCTTCATCAAAGAAACCTGCAAGGCGCTGTTTTGTGTGTTTGATGACCTTGACGGTATGATTGATTATATTGAAAACGACGATATGCAGGGCATGACTCTGCACGATTTTAAGTAGGTGAAAATATGAAAAATTATGTAATTTGCATCGGCAGACAGTTTTGCAGCGGCGGCAAGCAGGTGGGCAAAATGCTTGCCGAAAGGCTCGGCATTGATTTTTATGACGCCGAGGTTTTGCGCCGTAGAGCCAAGGATATGGGAATTGAGGACGGCATTTTCGATATGTTTGACGAAAAGCCGACAAGGAGCTTTTTGTTTTCTGTTGTGATGGACCCGTACGCAATCGACAGCGCCGTTAACGAGGGCAAGGTTGTCGAAGCGCAGCGCAGAGTTATGTCCGAGGCGGCGAAAAAAGGTCCGTGTGTTATTGTTGGCAGACGCGCAGATAAGATTCTTGAAGAGGATTACAATGTTGTCAGCGTGTTCATCGGTGCTGATATGGAGCACAGAATCGCCCGTTATCTTGAACGCGAAAGTATGAACGAGCGCGCGGCGCGCAGATTCATCGAGCGCAAGGACAGGGAACGCGCGTCGTATTACAATTATATCGGCGACGGCAAGTGGAGCAGAGCCGATAATTATTCGATGTGCTTTAACACCTCTAAAAT
>CAMPBI010000117.1 GCA_946637545.1 uncultured Clostridia bacterium
TTCCTGTGCGATAATAATAACGGTGATTGTGTGAAAACTGTTTATGTGGATGTGCTTGTGACTGTTAATATTTTTACAGACTTTTTCCTGCTTTTATGCGTTAAAAAGTTCCTCAATATCCGCGCGAAGCTGATAAGGATAATTTTGGGCAGCTTTATCGGCGGAATACTCAGCCTCACGGCGCTTTTGCCGAAAATTCCTGCCGGGCTTAATATTATAATTGATATACTCTTTGCCGCTGTGATAGTCTTTTTCGCGTTCGGTAAAACGGAAATTAAGAATTACATTAAGAGAGTTGCGGTGTATTTTGGAATATCATTTTTCTTTTGCGGAATTATGATTTTTATTTATACCGCGTTTAAGCCAAAGGGTATGGCAATTTACAATGACGTTGTTTACTTTGATATCTCCCCTGTTCTCTTAATTATTCTTACCCTGATTTGC
Source organism: uncultured Clostridia bacterium (assembly GCA_946637545.1). Lineage (GTDB taxonomy): Bacteria > Bacillota > Clostridia > Oscillospirales > Acutalibacteraceae > Eubacterium_R. The sequence continues at coordinate 445 of CAMPBI010000117.1, forward strand.
TACTATATTCTATGGCTGTTCAAAAGACTTACAAAGGGTGATTTATCCAAAGCAGTCTGTGATGTTAGTATAGTAACGAACGGTATGAAAACAGAATTCCGCGCCGTTGCCGACACGGGATGTACCGTAAAAGAGCCTTTCTCGTCAGATTATGTGATTATCGCGGAAAAAGAGCTGGTTGATAATTTATCTTTTGACAACAGCAAAATGAGGATTATTCCGTTTAATTCGCTCGGCGGAAAGGGAATTTTGAAGGGTTATAAGCCCGATAGCGTATTAATAAACGGAAAAAACATTCAAAATGTCTACATAGGAATATGCGAAAACATAATAAAAAGCGAGATAAAGGCGATTGTGCCTTATGAGCTTGTTAAGAATTGCGAGGTTATATGATGCTTGGAATAATACTTAAAATTAAAATGATTTTGCTTAACTTCAACGAGGTTTTTTACATAAACGGAAGCGATACCCTTCCCCCGCCGCTGAGCAAAGCCGAGGAACAGAGCGTTATGAAGCGGATTTCCGACGGCGACGACAGTGCAAGAGAGCTGTTGATTGTCCACAATCTCAGGCTTGTTGTGTATATAGCGAAGAAGTTTGAATCACCGAGCGCAGGAACAGAGGATTTAATTTCGATTGGCACAATCGGGCTTATCAAGGCAGTAAACACCTTTTCTCCCGAAAAGAACATAAAGCTCGCAACCTACGCTTCACGCTGTATTGAGAATGAAATTTTGATGTTCCTCAGAAAAGCTTCTCAGCTTAAAAATGAAATATCAATCGACGAGCCGCTCAACACCGACTACGACGGCAACGAGCTGCTGCTCTGTGATATTCTCGGCTCGGAAGCGGACGAAATAAACATAAATCTTGAAAACGAGGTCGATAAGCACCTTGTGCTCCACGCTATATCCAATCTAAAGGACAGAGAATGTAAGATTATGGAGCTTCGGTTCGGGCTGAACGGCAAAAAAGAACACACTCAGAAAGAAGTTGCCGACAAGCTCGGTATTTCTCAGTCATACATATCAAGGCTCGAAAAAAAGATTATAAGAGAACTACGTACCGAATTGAAAAAAGCGATATAAAAATGCAGGGGTGTTATGAATACGCCCCTGCATTTCTTTCGGCAACACGGCTCAGTTACTACTCATATCGCTTTCGGAAACCGAATCGGTAGTGTCCTGAGTTTCAACCTCGTGCTCCACCATACTGCCCTCGTTGCCGATAACTCCGTCTCCGTCGCTTACTTCGCCGTTGTTCTTCATCTTCTCGGCGTTTTCGTCAACAGCAGAGCCTGCCTTTTTAAGTCCGTCGCCTGCGTCGTTTACAACCTTGTCAGCTCCCGAAACAACGTCCGAAGCCGCCCCGGAAACCGTTGAAGCTGCATTTTTTCCTGCGTTGCAGCCCGAAAAAGCCGCAAGCGAAATAATTAACGCAAAAGCAATCGCTAAAAATCTTTTCATAATATTCATCCTTATACAAAAAATAATAGCGTCGACACTCGACGCCATTATTTTTTACGTATTTAATTTATTTATTCGTGTTTCGGAAAAATATCTTCATCGGTAATAACTTTTTCAGCTACAACCTCTCCTGCGATATAAACGGTAATTACAACGTTGCCGTTTTCGTCATACGAAATTGCCTTTCCCTCGCGAACACCCATTGAGTACGGACAAACCTCGGTAAAGCTGCCGTCCGAATCGAACCTTGCTCCTACTCCGTCGGGCGTGTTTTCAGTCCAATTACCGACATGCATTGTGCCGTCGCTGTGGCGGAAGCCTACGCCTCTGCCGTTTCTGTAGCCGTTCTCCCAATCACCTACAAAGTTCGGCTTACCGTCCTTGTAGTAGCTTACACCGAAGCCTTCGCGCTTGTCGTTATTATAACTGCCCTCGTAAACGGTGATGCCGTCGGGAGATACTGTTCTGCCCTTGCCTATTCTCAGACCGTTTTCATCAAGACTGCCGTAATATGAATACTCGCCTTGGCCGGTCTCCTTTACCATATCCGGCTCAGGCTCGGGTTTAACCTCGTATTCGGGCTTAGTTTCTGTCTTTTCCTCTGCTTTTTCTTCAGTTGTTTTCACTGCATTTTCCTCAACTGTTTCCTCCGGCTCAATCAAAGCCTCAGGCTCTGTTTCTTCGACAATTTCCTGTTCGATTTCAACTTTTTCCTGCTCTGAAGGCTCATCATCGGGAGCAGAGTATGAAGCGACCTCACCGAATATATTTTTATTGGTTTTATGCGCCTCGTACAAAATACTCTTTATTTTGTCATAAGCGGAATATTCGCCGGTGTTTTCTTTCTTTTCTTCAACAAAGATTTCTTCCGTTTTATAATCCGCCTCGCTGAGATAATCTGCATTTTCCAAATCAAGCGGCTTTACAGCAGGCTTTGTAAAGTCATCAACAGTAAAATTAAAGCCCTTTTCATCGCCGTTTTGATTTTCAACAGCTTGCATATCGGCAGGCTTAAAGGTGGAATCGTACCTTATCATACCGCAGTTTGAGTAGATTATGCAGACGCTTTTTTGGTTGAGCAAATTTTCCGACGGATAAAGATATTCGGTAACCTTTTCCCCGTCTGCGTTAATCTTATCATATTTTATGCAGATAACGCCGTCAATCGTCACGGGCTTAACGGTAGCCAAAAGCGCGTTTTCCCTAAGATTATCATAATATTCCGTGGCAAGCCAGTTATGGAAGTTATCAAAATAAAGCCTTTTATAAACAACGCCGTTGCCGCCGTAAGTCAAAACGCAGTAAACCTCGTCAGAAATACGCTTTACTGTCTGATACGGGCTGTTATTGCTCGTAACCTTCCACAGCAGCGCCTCGCCTTCCCTCATTGTATAAGATAGGTTTAGTGTGTGGTTGTCAACTTCAACATCGGTTTTTTCGGACTGAGGATAGTGGTGAGAGTTAAAATAGTTAGCCCTCACTCCTGCCAAAGCGTCATTTTTAAAATCAAGCTTTTCGAAATCCGCCACAAGAGCCGAATATATAATCATACCCTTAGAAAGTCTTTGTACATCTGAAAGCATATTATAATTCCTTTCCGGAAAAATTAAGGGCG
>CAMPBI010000118.1 GCA_946637545.1 uncultured Clostridia bacterium
AAAACTACGTCCGCTTCCTTAAGTCTGCAATAGTTTTTGTCACCCTCGGGGTAAGTTTCAAAAACACCGCCGACGGTTACGGGTGTGCCTACCGACGGATAGTCGTCGGGGAATTTGTGCTCGCCCTTCCAGCTGAACTCAATTCCGCTTGAACAGCAGGCTGTCGCGTCCTGGATAATGCAGGCGTAGTAATATGTGCCTGTATTGATGTCGGTATAAACGTCAAAAGTACCCTGCATTTTGACGGTCTTTCCGATGTACTTTTCGGGGGTTGATACCATAGCCGCAACCTCAGAATATACCATATTGCTGTTGAGTGCGGTGAGGTCAACCTCAGCTTCATAATCAAGCTCGGGATATTTGATATTTGCCGCAGCTGCGGTGGTTGCAGGTACAGTCACCGAACCAACGGTTGTCGGCTGGGTTTCAGCAGCGCTTGAAAGAATATCAGCTACTCCCTGCCCGTTTGATTTTGAAGTTTTGTTTTCTGCCGAATTACCTGAACATCCTGCTGCTCCGATTGCGATAATCACTGCAAAAAGCAAACAAATCAGTTTTTTCATCTTACTTTCTCCCTAATAAACCCAATTAACCAAAAAACAAAGAATACTACAATATCAACGGCTACGATTGTTGAGCCGACAGGCGTACCCTTTGGCGTGATGATAGAAATTATAATGCCGAGTGCCGCGCAGATTACCGAAAGACAAGCCGAGCAGATTGTCACCGACTTAAAGCTCTTGAACACGCGCATTGCCGAAAGCGCAGGGAAAATTACAAGTGCCGAAATAAGCAGCGAGCCTACAAGGTTCATCGCAAGGACGATGATTACCGCTATGATCACCGCGATAATAAGGTTATAAACACTTACCTTTGTGCCTGTTGCTCTGGCAAAATTCTCGTCAAAGGTGACGGAGAAAATCTTGTTATAGAAGAATATGAACGCGAACACTACGATTACCGATAGGATAATACATACCCAAACTTCAAGCTCGCTTAAAGTGAGGATTGAGGTTGAGCCGAACAGCGTTGTGCAGACATCGCCCGAAACATTTGACGATGTGCTGAACACGTTCATCAATAGATAACCGATTGCGAGAGCTCCTACCGAAATCATCGCCACAGCCGCGTCGCCTTTTATTCTCGCGTTGCTTCCTGTTCTTAAAAGTAAAATCGCGCTGATAATCGTGACAGGCATTATAATCAGCATATCGTTGGTAATTCCGGCTACTGCCGCAACTGCCATTGCTCCGAACGCTACGTGTGAAAGTCCGTCGCCAATGAACGAAAAACGCTTTAATACGAGCGTTACTCCGAGCAGCGACGAGCAGAGCGCGATTAAAATTCCGACAATAAGCGCGTATCTCACGAAAGGATACTGCATATAAGCAATTAACTGATTTATCATCAGAACAGCCCCCTTTCAGCGCCGAAACGGCTGTCGAGGTACTGCTGACGGGTTCCGAAGAAGGTTTCGTTGCCGATATGAAGGATATGCGTAGAATATTTAAGCGCCGCTTCAATATCGTGCGAAATCATTATTATTGTGATTTTATCCTTTTTATTCAGTCCTTCAATCAGGGTGTACATATCAGCCGTGACCTTTGGATCGAGCCCTGCAACAGGCTCGTCGAGCAGGAGCATTTTTTGAGTTGCGCAGAGTGCACGAGCCAAAAGAACCCTTTGCTGCTGACCGCCCGAAAGCTCGCGGTAACAGCGGTTTTGTAAATCTTCAATTCCCATACGCCTGATGTTTTCAGCCGCTCGCTGTTTTTCCTGCTTTGTGTAAAAAGGTCGAAGTCCGCATCTTCCCTGATTGCCCGAAATTACAATTTCACGGACGGAAGCCGGAAAATCCTTTTGAACAACGGTCTGCTGAGGAAGATAACCGATTTCGGTCTGTAAAAGTCCGTCGCCTGTTATAACCTTGCCGCTCATGGGCTTTTTAAGTCCCAGAACGGTTTTCATCAGCGTTGATTTGCCCGAGCCGTTCTCACCGACTATGCAAAGATAATCGCCTGAGTTTACCTCGAAGCTTAGATTGCTTAAAATTTCCTTGCCCTCATAACCGAGGGTTAGGTTTTGACAGCTTAACTGTGCCATTAAATTACCCCTTTACCGCCTGCGTAAATACAGCGAGATTGCTCTCCATTATACTCAAATAGGTCTTTCCGTCCTCAATGTCCTTTTTGTTAACGGACTGCATTGAATCAAGCTCCAAAATTTGGGCGTTCTTTTGATTTGAAGTCTGCAAAACGGTGTTTGCGATTTTGCCGTCTGAGCCGTCAATCTTCATAAGCGCAGGAAGCTTTAATTCATCGAGCTTTTTCGCGAGAAATGCTACGGTTTCAAAGCTCGCCTCGGATTCCGCGGAACAGCCTGAAAACGCCGCGTAATACTTCAAATTATAATCGTCAATCAAATATCTAAACGGAAAACGGTCGGCAAAAATCAGAGTATCATACTTTGCACTGTCTCTGACAGCCTTATACCGAGCGTCAAGCTCGTTAAGCTTTTTAAGATAATTCTCTGTGTTCTTGCTGTAAAGCTCCTTATTCTTCGCGTCTTTTTCGCTGAGCTTATCTGAAATTTTTCCGCAGAGCATTGAGGCGTTTTTGAGTGAAAGCCAAACGTGCTCATCAAGCTCCGCTTCTTCCTCAGCTTCCTCTTTGCCGTCTTTTTCTTCATGTTCCGCCTGCATACCCTCAACGGTTTCTTCCTCTTTTGCCTTAGTGCCGAGGATATCGAGCAGGTTAATTACGGTCATTTCCTTATTAGTAGCGCCTTTTAGCGCGTCATCAACCCATTTGTCGGATTCTCCACCGACATAAATAAAGACGTCGCAGCTTGATATTTTTACAATATCCTCCGCTGTGGGCTGATAGCTGTGCATATCCGCACCGTTTTCGAGCAGTAATGTGATGTTTACATCCTCAGCGCCTGAGGTGATATTGCTCACCCAATCGTACTCAGGAAAAATCGTGGTGACGATATTCAGCTTTCCGTCGTCCTTTGCAGGTGCTGAAGAACAGCCTCCAAATATTGTTGCAGCCATAATTACGGCTAATATTAACGCTAAAAATCTTTTCATAATTACTCCAATCAATTATTTTTACAATCCTTACAAACGCCGTAAAGCACGGTTTCGGATTTATCTATTGTAAAATCGTCGCTCTGTGCGAGGGTGTTAATCAGCATATCGGCACATTCGGCGTTCATATGGTAGGTTTTTCCGCACTTTTTGCAGGAAAGATGCAGACATTCCCTGCATTTGTGAGCGTCGGTATAAAGATAATAAACCTCGCGTGTGCCGCTTTTGCTGACGCGCCTTACCTTGCCTTCCTTTTCAAGGTCGGAAAGATTGCGGTAAACCGCGCTTATGCTTACACCCATACCGCCGAGCTCTGATTCAATTATTTTTGCAGAAAGTTCCTCATCGGCGTGCTGTTCAAGAAAAGCAAGCAGGGCTTTGCGCTGCTTTGTCATATATTTTGGCATAATTACACTCCAATTTGCGAAT
>CAMPBI010000119.1 GCA_946637545.1 uncultured Clostridia bacterium
ATAATTCATAATTAATAATTCATAATTCTTAATATCTTTCTTTGAACTCGCGTTCGATAGTGCGGTTTGCCGCCTTTTTGGCTGCGTCAGCACGCTTGTCGTAGAGTTTTTTACCTTTGCAAAGACCGATTTCCAGCTTTGCTCTGCCGTTTTTCAAATAAAGCTCCAAAGGTATTATTGACAAGCCCTGCTGCTGCGATTCGCCGAAAAGCTTCATAATTTCGCGCTTATGGAGCAGCAATTTTTTCTTACGCATTGGGTCACGGTTAAAACGGTTTCCCATTTCGTAAGGCGAGATGTGCATACCTATTGCGAACATTTCGCCGTCATCAACGGAACAAAACGAGTCCTTCAGATTAACTCTGCCTGCACGGATTGATTTGATTTCCGTGCCAAAGAGTTCAAGCCCTGCCTCATACTTTTCAAGAACAAAGTAGTCGTGATAGGCTTTTTTGTTTTTTGCTATTGTTTTTATTTCGTCTGACAAACCTATCACTCCCTTTAAAAATTATGAATTATGAGTTATGAATTATGAATTTTGGGAGGGCTCCACCCTCACCTGACTATATTAAAAGCGATTGCGTCCGCTATATTTGCTTGAGCGAAGCGAGTATCATCAATTCATCATTCATCATTCATCACTATATAGGGCTTCTGCCCTCTATTGCTCTTGTGAGTGTTACCTCGTCGGCATACTCAAGGTCTGCGCCTACAGGAACGCCATACGCAAGGCGGCTGACTGTTATACCCATCGGCTTTAACAGTCGCGAAATATACATTGCGGTAGCCTCGCCCTCAACAGTCGGATTAGTCGCCATAATAACCTCGTCAACCGCTCCGTCGCCCAGGCGCGCGATAAGCTCCTTAATGCGAATCTGGTCGGGACCTATATTATCCATCGGAGAAATAGCGCCGTGCAGCACATGATAAGTGCCGTTATATTCGTGTGTACGCTCAATTGCCACTACATCACGAGGGTCTTCAACAACACAAATTACACTCTTGTCCCTTGACGCATCCTTGCACACAGGGCAAAGCTCATCGTCGGCAAGGTCACAGCATACCTTGCACTGCTTGATTTTTGTGTGCGCATCGGTAATCGCTTTGGCAAAATTGTTTGCCTCCTCGTCTGACATACCAAGCACATAAAACGCCATTCGCTGCGCAGTCTTGTGGCCAATGCCCTGCATACGCTCAAACTGGTCTATTAAATTTTGCAGTGGTGCTAAATTATGCATAATTACAGTTTATAACAGTTAAAATTGATTTAAGTTTAATTAAAGTCCGGGGATATTAAGTCCGCCGGTTGCAGCGTCCATTTCGCGCTCGGATTCCTCGTCAATCTGACGGTTAGCCTCGTTGAGTGCTGCAACGAGCATATCCTCGAGCATTTCTACATCCTCGGGGTCAACGACCTCGGGATTGATGCCGATTGCCTTAACCTCGTGTGCTCCGGTAACGGTAACCTCTACCATTCCGCCACCCGAAGAAACGACATATTCCTTGAGCTTGAGCTCTTCCTGCTTTTGCTCAATCTGCTCCTGCATCTTTTGTGCCTGCTTGAGCATTTGCTGCATATTCTGCGGTCCGCCGCCCATTCCTTTTGGAAGTCTTGCTTTCATAGTATTCTCCTTTATTTTATCTCAATATTAATATTGCCCGTCGCTTTGGAAATTAAATCCTCAAGCGGGTCTCTTTTTTCTGTTTTTTCGTCGTTTTTATTTTTCAGAACGCCGAGCTTGTACTTTTTGCCCGTAACCTCAAAAACCGCCTTTTTGATTTCGCGGGCGTGAATCGGGTTTTGAATAAAGGTTTTGACGGCATTGTTCTTGGTGTTGATAAGAAAATGCTCGCCGCGAATTACTGCGCTTGAGCCGCTGAGAATTCCGAAAAGCGGAATGTCGTCCCTGTGGATAACGTCAAGGAACTCGCCCCACTGCAAAAATTCTGTCTGAACCTGTGCTCCGTCGCTTTCCTGCGGTGCAGGCTGTGCGACAGGCTCGGGCTGTTTAGGTGTTTCCTGTGACGGCTGTACTTGCTCTTCAACCTGCGGCTCTGTTACAGGAGGCTCAAATACTTCCGGCTCAGGCTCTTCTGCTTTTGCCTCGTCGACGATTTCGGGTTGCGGCTTTGGCTTTGGTGCTTCCTGCTTTTCATCTTTGACTTCGACGGGTGCAGGTGACGAAACGGCGTCAAAAGACGCTACGCCTGTTTTGACTGCGCGTTCAACCTCTGAAAGTCGTGAAAGCAAAGCCTGTGACGACTCGTCGAGTTTTGGCTCACAGAGTTTTATAAACGCCATTTCGACCTCTATTCTTGCAGACGCGCCGCCCTTGATAGTGACAAGCGTGTTCTGAAACAGGTCGAGTGCGAAAAGTACATTTTCAATAGTAAACTTTTTTGCTGCGTCGAGAATATTATTATACTCGTCGTCGGTGCAGATAATCAGCCCGCGGCTCTGCTTAACTGTTTTTACCACAAGGAAATTGCGGAAATGATTAATCATTTCTACGCAGAGGCGCTCCATATCAAAGCTGTTCTGATACAGTTCTGAAATTTCTGAAATAGCAGCGTTTGAGTCGTGGCTTGCGATGCAGTCGGACAGTCTGAACATAGCCTCGCGACCTGCCAGTCCTGCAACCTCGCTGACAAGCTCGCTGGTAACATTTTTGCTGCGGCCTGCACACTGGTCAAGAATAGAAAGACCGTCGCGCAGTGCACCGTCGGCAATTCGCGCAATCAGAATTGCCGCGTCGGAATCGAGCTGTATTCCCTCCTCACCGGCGACCTGATTAAGTCTGATTGCCATAGTTTCGGGCTGAATACGCTTGAAATCAAATCGCTGACATCGCGAAAGGATTGTTGCGGGGAGCTTGTGCACCTCTGTGGTTGCGAGGATAAAAATTACATGCGCAGGCGGCTCCTCAAGTGTTTTGAGCAGTGCGTTGAACGCTCCTGTCGAAAGCATATGCACCTCGTCAATAATATAAACGCGGTACTTGCCCTTTGAAGGCGTGTAATTAGCCTCTTCACGCAGATTACGGATATTGTCAACACCGTTGTTTGATGCTGCGTCAATTTCAACTACGTCGTAAATTGAGCCGCTGTCAAGTCCGCGGCACACCTCGCACTCGTTGCAGGGCTCGCCATCGGTGCTGTTTTCGCAATTGACAGCCTTGGCAAGAATTTTGGCGCAGGTTGTTTTGCCCGTGCCTCGCGAGCCTGTAAACAAATACGCGTGCGAAACTCTGCCGTTTTTAATCTCATTTTTAAGAGTGGAGGTAATATGGTCCTGACCGTAAACATCGGCAAATACCTGCGGTCTGTATTTTCTGTATAAAACCTGATACATAAATTCCCCTCCGTTGATAAAAAATGCTTTTACGCCCTTTGCATAGCGTACAGACTTGTCTGAGGCACACAGAATAATCCACTTATTGCTGCTCGGTTCCCCGCCTGACAAGGTTCGTAGCATCCCGTCGCACAGGGCCCATACGCTACGCAAAAGACGCAAAAGC
>CAMPBI010000120.1 GCA_946637545.1 uncultured Clostridia bacterium
ACCCCTGACCTGCTGATTACAAATCAGCTGCTCTACCAACTGAGCTACACCAGCGCTTCTTTAACGCCTTAATAATATATCATAACGCGGGGGATTAGTCAATACTTTTTTGCAAAAATAATTTCAGAATTTTTTGCATTTTTTCGCTTTTTGCATATGATAATCGTGAGGTGATTACCATGTGCGGAATCGCAGGAATATTGAGCGATACGATTGATTTGAGACGCGAAAAGGAAAGTATTTTTAAAATAAGCAGGTCACTGAAGATGCGCGGACCCGACGCAAAGGGCGAATATGTTACGCGTGACGCTGCACTGATACACAGGCGACTTGCAGTAATTGATGTTGAAAAAGGCGCGCAGCCGATGCGCTTTGGCAAATACACCATTGTTTACAACGGCGAGCTTTACAACACCGACGAGGTAAGACGCGAGCTGGAAAGCCTTGGCTACACGTTTGACACCGATTGCGATACCGAGGTTGTACTTAAAGCCTTTCATATGTGGAAGGAAAAAAGCGCCGAGCGCTTTAACGGCATTTTTGCCTACGGAATATATAATGACGAGTCGAGGGAGCTGTTTTTATGCCGTGACAGAATCGGCGTAAAGCCTTTGTACTATGCAAAAACAAGCGAGCTGTTTGCCTTTGCGTCAAGGCTCGAGAGCCTTCTTTATGTCAAAGGAATCGAGCCTGTATGCTCGCGCGAAGGGCTTTGCGAAATCTTTATGCTCGGTCCCGCAAAAACTATCGGCAAGACGGTGTTTAAGCAGATTCAGGAGCTGCCGCCTGCGTCGTATATGTACTACAGGGACGGCAAATTCACCATCAGGGAATACTGGAAGCTGACTGCGCAGCCGTTTTCCGACAACGCAGAAGATGCGCAGGAGCACACGCACTACCTTGTGACAGACGCAATACGCCGTCAGCTTGTCAGCGACGTGCCGCTTTGCACATTTTTGAGCGGCGGACTTGACTCGTCGATTATTTCAAAAGTGGCTTCCGACTACTACAAGGACAACGGCAAAGTGCTTTCGACATACTCGGTTGACTATGTTGATAACGACAGATTTTTTGAGGCGAGCAGATTTCAGCCGAACAAGGATTCGGACTATATCAATCTGATTTCGGATTATATCGGCAGCGAGCACCGCAATGTAGTGCTTGGTAACGAAGCTGTTGCCGAGGCGCTGATTGACGCTGCTGTGGCGCGTTCCTGCCCCGGCTTTACAGATGTTGATTCGAGTCTGCTGCTGTTTTGCAAAGAGGTTAAAAAGGACTACACCGTCTGCCTTTCGGGTGAATGCGCGGACGAAATTTTCGGCGGTTATCCGTGGTATCACAGGAGTGAAATTCTGTTTGAAGAAACTTTCCCGTGGTCGCGCAGTACCGATGTCCGCCGCAGTATTCTGAACAGCGGCTTCCTGCCCGAGGGCGAGGAGTACGCCAAAGCCGCATACCGCGACACGCTGAAAAACGTCAGCACGCTCGACAGCGACAGCGCACTTGAAAGGCGTATGCGCGAGATGTTTGTGCTCAATATGAACTGGTTTATGCAGACGCTTCTTGTCAGAAAAGACGTTATGAGTATGGAATCGTCGCTCGAGGTACGCGTTCCGTTTTGCGACTGGAGAATAGTTGAGTACGCGTACAATATGCCGTGGAGCATAAAGGCGTATGACGGCAGGGAAAAGGGCATACTGCGCAAGGCGTTTGAAAACGAGCTTCCCGAAATTATTACCTGGCGCAAAAAGAGCCCGTACCCGAAAACCTTTAATCCCGTATATCTGGGCGAGGTTTGCAAAATGCTTGACGGTGTTCTTGACGACAAAAGCTCGCCGATTTTTGAAATGATTAATGCAGAAAAAATCAGACAGCTTATGCGCGAGCCCGAGTCGATGACAGAGCCGTGGTACGGTCAGCTTATGCGAACGCCGCAGGTGCTTGCGTATGTGCTGCAGATTTATGTGTGGGCGCGCAAGTATAATGTTGAGTTTGAATACTGATTGTGATATAATAATGGGGACAGTTTTGTCCCCATTATTTTTTTAAGGTGATGTAATGACTAACGAAGAATATATAAAAGCCATTGAGCTGCGCCGCTCGCGCAGGGCATACAGGTCAAAGCCTCTTGACGAGGACACGATGAATGTTGTGAAAGAGATGGTCGACGCAGTCAATAAAACTGCGGGGCTGCATTTTATATTTGTTGAGGATGCAACGCCGTATTTTAAGATTTTTACGGGCAAATTTTCAATGATTATCGCTTGCGGCGCTGACAATCAGAAATCGCTTGAAAATGCGGGATACTATGGCGAAAGCATTGTGCTGCAGTGCGTTTATCACGGGCTTGGCACCTGCTGGGTTTCGGGCACATATAACGAAAACAAGGTGTACGAAAATATCAAAATTCCCCGCAATGAGCGAATTTACGCCGTTATTGCAATCGGCAACCCGAAAAAGAGCTTTAACGTGATTGAAAAAACGATGTATAACGCCACTCACAAGAAAAATAAAACTTATCCCGATATGTTTGACGTGCTTGACGACAAGCTGCCCGAGGCGTTTATTTATGGGCTTAAACTCGTTGAAAAAGCGCCGTCGGCTGTAAACCGCAGACCTGTCAGATTCAAGTACGAAAACGGAGCTTTGTCGGCGTATGTTGAGGACCCGTATTCTGACAAGAGCATTGATTTCGGCATTGCGAAACTGCACTTTTTGCTCGGCTGCCGTGCAAAGGGCGTAAACGGCAGATGGACAAAGGAAAATGTGTTTGAGGTGATTGAGCCTAAACGCATCAAATTTGAAGCAAAAAGTGAAGAATGATTTATAATTATGAATTATGATTTGAGGGCGAGCTTTGCTCACACTCATTATACGGCAACCGGATAATGAAAAAGGATATCCCAGGGGGATATCCTTTTATTATAATGTATATCCGTTAATTGCAGTGGAAATCTGACCGAAAAGCTTTTGGTAGTCGCTCTTTTCCTTCTGGATTTCGGCAACAATCAGTGACGCCAGTGCGCCCGACAGCAATTTGATTAGAAAATCTGTTGTTTTTGCATTTGCAAACTGCTCGCCGCGCTTGGCGCTGAAATAATTGAAAAGACAGTCGGCAAAGCTTTTTGTAATCAGATTGTTAATCAGCACAAACGATGTCGAGTGCAGCGATTTTCGCATCAAAGTGTCGTACTTTTCAAAAAATGCGATGTAAGTGTCGGTGTAATTTGTCCAGCTGTCCGCCGTGTTTTCTGTGTAAATCCTTTTTGTTTCAGAATCAAATGCATAGCAAAGCATTTGGTCGATGTCGTCAAAGTGATAATAAAAAGTCTGCCTGCTGATGTCGCACATCTCAACCAAATCAGTAACTGTGATTCTGTCAAATTCATCCTGCTCAACGAGAGTCAAAAATGCAGAAACGATAGCGTCTTTAGTCTTGGAAGACATATTCATTCTCCTGTCACTTATTAGATTTTGTAATAAAAGTATATCATAACTGTACAAAAAATGCAAG
>CAMPBI010000121.1 GCA_946637545.1 uncultured Clostridia bacterium
CTGCTTTCGGGCATAGCTTTACCTCCGGAATTAATAAATTAATTATAACACTAATATAATTATTGTACAAGAAAAAAATAAAGGGTGTCTTTCGACACCCTTTATTTTAATTTGAATTGTGATTGCATTTGCCGGAGTTCGGGCAGTTTGAGCATTTTTGCCCACACGGACCGATGCCGGCCTTTTTATCTTTTACCATTCGGCTGACAGCCAGGAACACCATTAATGCAACTGCAAGCAGTGCAACTATTGTGCCCCAGTTAGCCTGCAAAAACTGTAACATTTTAATGCCCCCTTTTGTAGCATTTTACAATACTTTTATGATTAAATCAATTATTTTTTTGATTTCTTTGCCGATACTGTAAGGTGGTTGTCGTCATACTTGTTCTTTCTGAACAGCATATAGAAGAAGCAAGCGAGCACAGCTACGGCGAAGATGATACCGATTACATTTGCGTTTCCTGTAAAGATTGAGCCAATCTGGAATACCACAAGCGATACTGCGTAAGCGAGCAGGCACTGATAGCCGATTGCAAACCAGGTCCACTTTGCAGAGTTCATTTCTCTCTTGATAGCACCGATTGCCGCGAAGCAAGGAGCGCAAAGAAGGTTGAAGATGAGGAACGAATAGCCTGCGAGCTTGCTCATACTGATGAAGTCGAGTACGCCGAATACGCCGACAACCTCTTCCTTTGCAACAAGACCCATAACGGTTGCAATCGTTGCGGTGATACCTTCTTCACCTGCGCCGAAGCCAAGAGGTGCGAATACCCACTTAACAGCGTTGCCGAGCATACCGAGCACGCTTGTGTCAAGCTCTCTGTCGGGGTTGAATCCGCCTGTGCCGAATACAGAGCCGAGCCAGATGATGATTGATGAAAGAAGAATGATTGTGCCTGCCTTCTTGATGAACGACCAGCCGCGCTCCCACATTGAGCGAAGAACTGTGCCGACTGTCGGCATGTGGTACGAAGGCAGCTCCATAACGAACGGAGCAGGGTCGCCTGCGAATGGCTTTGTTTTCTTAAGAATGATACCCGAGCAGATGATTGCTGCGATACCGATAAAGTATGCGCTCGGAGCAACCCAGGCAGCGCCGCCGAACAGTGCTGTTGCAAGCATTGCAATAATCGGAAGCTTTGCACCGCAGGGGATAAACGTTGTTGTCATAATCGTCATACGCCTGTCGCGTTCGTTTTCGATTGTACGCGATGCCATAACGCCGGGAACGCCGCAGCCCGTACCGATAAGAACGGGGATAAACGACTTACCCGAAAGACCGAACTTTCTGAACACTCTGTCCATAATGAAAGCAACACGAGCCATATAGCCGCAGCTTTCAAGGAATGCGAGGAAGAGGAAGAGAACGAACATCTGCGGAACAAAGCCGAGTACGGCTCCGACACCGCCTACGATACCGTCGAGGATAAGTCCTGACGCGAACTCGCCTGCGTTCATTTTTTCAAGAAGATTGCCGACAAGAACGGGAATACCGTTAATCCAGCCCTTGTATTCTGTCGGGTCAGGAAGGTCGCCTGCCGGGTCAATGCCTTCGTCCTCGTTGCCCATTGCAGCGTCAACATAAGCCGAAAGGTCATATTTTTCGCCGGCGTTCGCAAGAGAGTCGCCGTATGCGCCAAACTGCTCGTCAAAATCGCCCCAGCTTGCGTCCTCGCCGTAAGCTGCTTCATAAATATCTTCTGCGCCGATTACTTCAGCGTCCTTTGCAGCGGTAAGAGCTGCCTCAAATTCAGTATTTGAGAACAGATATTCTTCTGCGTATGCGTCCATATCGTCGTCATACGCCTGCTGATATTTTGTTGTTGCAAACCAGCCGTCGCCGAAAAGTCCGTCGTTTGTCCAGTCGGTTACCCATGCGCCGACTGTTGTTACCGATACAAAGTATACAATGAACATTACAACTGCAAAAATCGGAAGTCCGAGGAAACGGTTTGTAACAATCTTATCGATTTTGTCAGAGGTTGAAAGCTTGCCCTTGTTTGCCTTTTTGTAGCAGGACTGAATGATTGATGAGATGTATATGTATCTTTCGTTTGTGATGATTGATTCTGCGTCGTCGTCAAGCTCGTTTTCAGCAGCCTCAATATCCTTTGCTATGTGAGCTTTGTCCTCGGCGCTGATGGAGAGCTTTTCAAGCACCTTTTCATCACTTTCAAACAGCTTGATTGCGTACCATCTCTGCTGCTCCTGCGGCATATCGTGAAGGAGTCTTTCCTCGATATGAGCAAGTGCGTGCTCAACTACGCCGCTGAAAGAATGCTGCGGAACTGTCGGCTCGCCCTTCGCTGCCTCGATTGCAGCGTTTGCTGCCTCGTCAATGCCTGTGCCCTTGAGCGCCGAAATTTCAACAACGGGGCATGCAAGCTGACGCGAGAGCTCATCCTTGTCGATTTTGTCGCCTCTCTTTTTGACAACATCCATCATATTTACGGCAACAACAACCGGAATGCCGAGCTCAACAATCTGTGTTGTGAGATAGAGGTTTCTTTCAAGATTTGTACCGTCAACAATGTTGATGATTGCATCGGGCTTTTCGTCGATGAGGTAATCTCGTGCAACAACCTCTTCGATAGTGTAAGGGGAGAGCGAGTAAATACCGGGAAGGTCGGTGATTACTACATCGCTGTTTTTTCTGAGCTTGCCTTCCTTTTTTTCAACAGTAACGCCGGGCCAGTTTCCGACAAACTGATTTGAGCCTGTAAGGGCGTTAAACAGTGTTGTCTTACCGCTGTTCGGGTTACCTGCAAGTGCTATGCGAATTGACATAGATTTGATTTCCTTTCTGTAATTTAGGGTTAGCGAGCGCTAACCTCAAGTGTAAAAAATTATTCAATCTCAATAAGCTCTGCGTCACCCTTGCGGATTGAAAGCTCATAATCTCTGACTGTAACTTCAATAGGGTCACCGAGCGGTGCAACCTTGCGCACATAGATTTCAACACCCTTGGTAATGCCCATATCCATAATTCTGCGCTTGAGTGCGCCCTCACCATGAATACGCTTTACCTTGCAGGTGCCGCCTATTCTGACATCTCTCAAAGTTCTCATAGTATCCTCCTTTAAAATATATATAAAACAATTCTAAACATATATTTTCATTGCCATTTCTTTGCTGATGGCAACGCGTGTTTCCTTAACCTTTACAATTATATTGCCGTTTTGTTCGGTTATTACATTAACCTTGTCGCCAACGACAAATCCAAGATTTTCAAGGTGTTTTTTCACCTCGGGCTTGCCGCCGACCTTTTTGATGATACCTTCGTTTCCGTCGCCAAGCACATTGAGCGGCATCATATTATCGCCTCCGAACCAAAAAAGTTAGCCAAAACTAACTGCCGTGTCTTAATTTTGGTTAGCGAAAACTAACCCGCGTGCCAAAAAACGCGGTTAGCCTCAACTAACCGTATATATATTACTATAATTAATTCTTTTTGTCAACAGTTTTTTACATTTTTTATACATTATAATACTGATTATGAAGCAGAGCAACAG
>CAMPBI010000122.1 GCA_946637545.1 uncultured Clostridia bacterium
TTTTGTAATGTTTTATAATATGTGATGAAGTTTCGACATTTTTCGATGTGAGAAAATGGCAAATTTAACAAAAGAGATTGTTTTACAATAATTTTTGTGTAATATTGTTGCATTTTGAAACAAAGTGTGGTAAAATCTGGAATTGTAGCGCTACAAAAATTGAATTACAGCACAGCAAAAAACACTTAAACGCTTGGCTGTCCAAGGAGGATTAAAGTATGAACAGCAGCAAAACAATTCTTGTTGCCGATGATACTGAGGAGATTGGAAAAGCATGTGAAAAGGAGCTGAAGGCGCTTGGTTTTGAGGTTACGCTCTGCCGTCGCGAGGGCGACGAGGTTATCAGAAAGGTTGAGGCGTTTCGCTACGACGCCGTACTTCTTGATGTGTTTATGGCAGGCTGCGACGGAATTGAAGTCATACAGCAAATAGGCGAAACCCTGGCAAAACCGCCGCTCATCTTTACTATGGCAAGCGTCGCCACACCGAAATTCGAGGAAGAAATCATCAGAAGCGGGTCGGACTTTCACTTTATCAAACCTATTCGGCCCGAGCTTGTTGCAAAACGGATTCAGCAGTTTGTCAGCCGAAAGGAAAACGGAAAAAACACAATGGTATCCGGCAATCTTGAAGCTCTCGTGTCCGACATAATGCGCCAGATAGGCGTGCCCGCGCATATAAAAGGCTATCAGTACCTGCGCACCTCAATTATTCTTTGTGTTAACGACAAAAGCATGCTCGGCTCGGTTACAAAAATACTGTACCCGACAGTTGCAAAGGAATACGGCACCACGGCAAGCCGCGTGGAACGTGCCATTCGTCACGCAATCGAGGTCGCATGGAACAGAGGCGATGTGGATGTTCTTTCGTCATTTTTCGGCTACACAATACAGGCGGAACGCGGCAAGCCGACAAACAGCGAATTCATCGCAATGATTGCCGACAAAATCACTCTTGGCTACCGCACAACACCCATGGCAATTTAACTCACTCAAAAACACCCCTGCACACGAAAGTATGCAGGGGTGTAGTCTTTTATATTTCCGGTTCAAACGACGGCATAAGCTCAAGTTTAAACAAATTGATTTTGTGAAGGCGGTCAATCCGTTCCTTTGAAACGGGGTTATCAATCTCGCCCGTTCTGATGTACCTGTCAAGCTCCGCATAGGTAAATCCGAGCTTGTCCTCGTCGGTTTTGCCGCAAAGTCCGTCTGACGGCACCTTTTCAATCAGCACCTCGGGGAGCCCCAGCACTCTGCCGATTTGTTTCATCTCGGCAACGGTCAGGTGCGAGCACGGGCTGAAATCACCGACGGAATCACCGTAGCGCGTGGAATAGCCGACCCAGTCCTCGGACAGATTGCAGGTGTTTGCAACCCTGCCGTTGTTGCTTTGCGACACTGCGTAAAGCACCGACATTCTGATTCGCGGCGCAAGGTTTTCTTTGCTCTGCTGACTGAGTTCAAACGGAATCGCGCCAACAACGCCGTCAAACGCGTCCTTGATATTAACGGTATAATTCTTAATTCCAAGATGCTTTACAAGCAGCTGCGCCATATCAATATCGCTCTGCTCGCCGTTTGGCATAAGCACACCGATAACGCGGTCAGTGCCGAGCGCCTCGGCACAGAGCGCCGCAACAATTGAGCTGTCCTTGCCGCCTGAAATTCCGACCACTGCGTTGCAGCCCTTACCGTTGTTTTCAAAAAAATCTCTTATCCACAAAACGCAGTCGTCCTTGACCTTTTTTGCATCGAACATAAGCAGTCCTCCAATTAATTCGCTAAAACTAATATAATCTATTTTGCCATTTTTTTCAATAGATAGTACATTTTTTATTTTTTGCTCAATTGACCTGCGTCGCACGCTGTGTTACAATAGTTCATAATAAAATGCAACGAAAATTGCAAGGAGAAATTCAAATGGATATTGAAACAGCAAAAAAAGAGCTGCTTGCGCTTCAGCGTAAGCTTGCCGCATACGGCCACGCAATCGGCCTTATTTACTACGACGGCGAAACAACTGCGCCAAAAGACACTGCCGAAAACAGGGCGGTTTCGCTTTCGGTGCTCACCGAAGAAATATACCGTCTGAGCACATCTGACGAAACTGTCAAGCTGCTTGAATTCCTTGATAAAAACAAGGACGAGCTGGACAAAAAAGAACGCCGAATGGTATTTTTGATGCTGCGCGACATACGCGAAATGCAAAAAATCCCGATGGACGAATATGTTGCGTATCAGGAGCTTGTTGTCAGAGCAGAGGACGCGTGGCACCGTGCCAAAGAGGAATCTGATTTTGAGATGTTCAGACCGTATCTTGAGCAGCTTTTTGCCACACAGAAAAAATTTGCCGCTTACGCAGCCCCTGAAAAAGACCCGTACGACTACTGTCTGAACAAATTTGAAGAGGGCGTTACAAAAGAAATCCTCGACGAATTCTTCGGCAAACTCAAGGCAGGAATCGTGCCGCTGCTCAAAAAAGTTACAGCAAAGCCGCAGGTTGACGACAGCATCCGATTTGGAAAATTCAGCGACGCAGCGCAGGAAAAATTTGCATATTTTCTTATGAAAACAATGGGGCTTGACCTCGGTCATGTGGGACTTTCAACAACCGAGCATCCGTTCACAACAAGCCTCGGTTCGCACAACGACGAGCGAATCACAACGCATTATCACGAGGACGATTTTGTGTCGTCGATGTACAGCGTAATCCACGAGGGCGGTCACGCGCTTTACGACACGGGCTCTGCCCCCGACCTTGCTTACACCGTGCTCGACGGCGGAACAACAATGGGTATTCACGAGAGCCAGAGCAGATTTTACGAAAACATTCTTGGCAGAAACAGGGCGTTTTGCAAGTTCCTGTTCCCTCACCTCAACGAGTTTTTCCCGGGCGAATTTGACGGCTACACCGCAGAGGATTTTTACCGTGCAGTCAACAAGGCGCAGCCTTCACTAATCAGAACTGAGGCGGACGAGCTGACTTACGCACTGCATGTTATGGTGCGCTACGAGCTTGAAAAGAAGGTTTTTGCAGGCGAAATCGAGGTAAAGGACCTTCCGCAGCAGTGGAACGCTCTCTACAAGGAATACCTCGGAATTGACGTTCCGGATGACAAACGCGGATTGCTGCAGGACAGCCACTGGTCAAGCGGACTTATCGGCTATTTCCCGTCATATGCGCTTGGCAGCGCCTACGGCGCGCAGTTCATCGCTAAAATGCGTGAAACTGTTGATGTTGACAAGTGTCTTGAAAACGGCGACTTCGCACCGATTAACGACTGGAACCGCGAGCACATCTGGAAATACGGCTCGCTCTTCACGCCTGCCGAGGTGCTCGACAACGCACTCGGCGTGCCGTTTGACGCACAGTATTTTATCGACTACCTCACCGAAAAATACACCGAAATTTACGACTTATAAAAAAATCCCGATGCGTTGCATCGGGATTTTTTATGCCATTTTCC
>CAMPBI010000123.1 GCA_946637545.1 uncultured Clostridia bacterium
CCGAAGCAGTCACTCGCACACTATATTATTTAGCATAAATTGGCAGCTTTTGTTTAAGTATTGACATTTTTACTGTTTTGTTGTAATATATACTAAATATGTAAACACATTTCTGATTTATTGGTTCAAATAATGATATTACGGCTTAGTGCTGTTTTAATCGGCATTTGTACTTAGATATTTATGTTTTTTATAGGTGAAGAATATGTCTAAGCTTAATTTGATACTTGTGGCTATTCTTGTTGCTGTTGTTTTATGTTTTTCGGCGTGCGGCGGTAACAAAGACGCTCAATCAAGCAATTCGCAGAGCAGCACAGAGCAGCCGGTATCCGAATCACAGACAACGGTTTCATCAACAGGCGCTTCTTCCGCTGAGAGTAAATCGGAAAATTCTGTAAATAAAGAATCAAATAATAACTCTAAAAACGATTCCAATTCAAATCAAAATAACGCAGGCGGCAGTAAATCCGCCAACGGAGATGGCAGCAGCGCTTCACAGGTAAATGGCGCAAGCTCGTCTGCTCAGAAAAACGCTGAAAATAACTCACAAGAGAGCGTTAAGCAGGGAACAGAGAGCAAAACAAGTCAGAAGGAGAACAGCAATAGTTCAAAATCCGGCTCTTCTAATCAGGATTCTGCCGCAAAGTCCGGTTCGGGAGACAGAGATAACGCAGAGGTGAATTTCGATGACCTTTAAAATACGCAAAATCACATTGGCATTGATTAGCGCCGCAGCTTTGTTTTTATTCGGTACTGTTACCGTTTTTGCAGGAAATACGCTTGCGGAAAGCAACAGTAATTCCGAAGGATACATACTCGGTGACGCTAACGGCGACGGTTATGTTACAATCAGCGACGCAACAAGTATTCAGATGTTTCTTGTTGAGCTTCCCGTGGGGGATGATTTTTCGGAATATGCCGCAGATGTTGACGGTGACGGTGAAATTAAGCTTGAAGACGCTGTGACTATTCAAAAATGGGTAGCTGAGATTGAATTACCGTATTCAATCGGAGAATTCTTTGAGTTTCCGGTTGCGACTACTGCTCAACCTACCACCGAAGCGCCCACACAACCACCGACAGATGACGACGGATGGGGACGTATTATTTTTCAACCATAAGATTTGGGAGTGTAATTAATGAAACCTGTATAAGGACGTGTATTGACGCCCTTGCTTTGATGCGGCTGTGTTTGCGTTGCAGGCAAACACAGCTATACGTTTTTTTGGAGGATAATATGAAACAGACGTTTTCGCTGAAAAATTTGATTACTGTACTAACGGGATTAATGTTTGCGGTATATGCGGCGTATAATGTATTTGTTATAATCAGAGGACGAAGCTATCTGCCTGCAATCGGTCTTGTAATTCTTGCAGCTGTGGCGGTGTTGTTCGCAATCCTTTCCGCCTATTTGTTTACGTCGCTGATTGTGTCCGACGATATCCGCTTTTTAATGCTCAGAAGCACAATGTTTATTGTATCTCTGTTCTTTATATTTGTGCTAAAGCTCCGTATGGTAGTGAAGGTTATTGATTTTTTTGACGTTTCACACCCCGAAACTATTTTGTACGGCTGCGCGTACTTTTTTACGCTTGCGGCTATGGTAATATTGTTCCTATACTACACATTCTTTCTCAGAAGGCTTCCGCTCTTTCCGAGGGCAGTTGTTTTTCTTCCGTTAATTGCTTTGATTTTATTTGCACTTAGTTTGATTATTGAGATTATACTTTTCTTTGCATACAGAATGTTGTTGGAGGACAGCGTACTGAGAACAGTGGTAATCCGTCCGGTGTTCTATCTCGGATTTATCGGCTTGTCGGCTCACTTCCTGTTTCCTCCCGAAATTGTAGACGAATAAAAAATTAATTTAGGTGATAAAATGAAACTCAACGATGAATTTTTAGTTCATAAAATCAGCGGTGAAACCCTTTTGGTGCCGACAGCTCAGGCGCCGTTTCACGGCTTGGGACAGGGCAACGATACCGTCTACGTTATTTTGGACTGTCTGAAAAACGATACTACCGAGGAAAAAATTGTCGACGCGCTTGCCGAAAAATACGACGGCAGCCGCGACGAAATGGCAGAGGACGTCCGCTCGGTAATTTCTAAACTAAGGAAAATCGGAGCAATAGTCGAATAAATAATTAATTGCTTTTTGGCAAAAACAGGACTACTTGATATGGCAGATTATTCTAAAACAGCTGAAACGCTTATTTATCTTATCTCTTGCGCGGTAAATAAAAAGAAATGTGAGCTTAAGCCCGGTGAACTTGATTTTGACGGGCTTTATTTGCTTGCGAAAAGACACTTTTTATGCGCGGCTGTTTCGTTTGCACTCGAAAGCGCCGGAATAGAGGAGCGCCGTTTTACTCAGGCAAGGCTTAAATCAATGCGCAAGCTCGGGCTGTTTGACATTGAACGCGGCAAAATCTGCGAAAAATTAAACGAAGCAGGCATTTGGTATTTGCCGCTCAAGGGGATTGTTATAAAGGACTTTTACCCTGAATTCGGAATGCGCGAAATGTCCGACAACGATATTCTCTGCGACGCCTCAAAAATGGCGCAGGTCAGGGAGATTATGGAAGCGTTTGGCTACGAATGTGAAGAATACGGCTTAACTAATCACGATAATTATAAAAAACTGCCTACGCTTGAATTTGAAATGCACCGTTTGCTCTTTGAAAAGGACACAGTTCCCGAATTTGACGCTTACTATGAGAATATTATTGAAAAAGCGGTGCGCAAAGAAAACTGCGAATACGCATTAACCGACGAGGATTTTTACATCTATATTTTAGCGCATACATATAAACATTTTACCTACAGCGGCACAGGACTTCGCCCTTTGCTTGATATCTATGTATATCTGAAATCGCATACCGAGCTTGATTTTGACTATATCCGCCGTGAGCTTGAGATACTCAAAATCGAAAAATTTGAACGCAAATGCCGTGAGCTTTCATTAAAACTATTCGGTTTTCAACCGCTCAGCGGCGAGGATACCGAGCTGCTCTCGGAGTTTTTGTATTCATCTCTTTACGGCTCGGTCGCTCAGGGGGAGTATAACGGCTTAACCCGAAGTCTTGACGGCAAAGACACAAAAGGCGCAAAGACCAAGTACCTGCTCGACAGAACCTTTATAAGCGGCAAGGCGCTTGAAGACCGGTATCCGTTTTTTGCGCGTCACAAGCTTCTGCTTCCGGCGTTGTATATATACCGTCCGGTTAAGGGTATAATTAAACGTCCCAAGTATATTCTGCGCGAAGTTAAGAAAGTAATAAAATACAAGTCACCGAAAAATAGATTGTAAAAATCAATAT
>CAMPBI010000124.1 GCA_946637545.1 uncultured Clostridia bacterium
GGTACAGGAATACCAACGTTGATACCAACCTGGCCGCCGTCAGTGTATCTTGCAAACTGGCGTGCATAGTAGCCGCTCTGTGTGTAAATAACAGAGCCGTTTGCGTACGGATTAGCGTTCATCAGTGCAAGACCTTCGTCAAAGTCCTTAACTCTCTTGATGCAAAGAACGGGACCGAATACCTCTTCGTCGCCGATTGTCATATCGGGAGTAACGTGGTCAAATACTGTAGGACCTACAAAATAGCCGTTTTCATAGCCTGCAGGAACCTCGGGATTTCTGCCGTCAACTACAAGCTCTGCACCCTCGCTGATACCCTTTTCGATGTCTGCAAGAACTTCCTTGTAGTGCTTTTCATATGTAATCGGACCAAGTCTTGTGCCCTTGTCCCAGGCAGGACCGCAGTTAACTGACTTAATCTGCTTTTTGAGCTCTGCAACAAACTTGTCCGCAATGCTTTCCTGTACTACGCAGGCAGCGAGAGCCATACATCTCTGACCGCCGCAACCGAATGCAGAGTTGATAACGCCTGCAACAGTTCTTTCAAGCGCGCAGTCCTCAAGAACAAGCGCGTGGTTCTTTGCCTGGCAGAGAGCCTGGCATCTTTTGCCGTTTGCAGCAGCCTTTTCGTAAATTTTAAGACCGACGGGAGTAGAGCCAACAAAGGTGATGCCCTTTACTGCCGGATGCTCAAGGATTGTGTTGATTTCGTTTCTTGAGCAGGTAACGATGTTGATAACGCCGTCCGGAATGCCTGCCTCTTTGTAAAGCTCGCCGATTCTCATAGCAGTTCTCGGAGTGAGCGACGCAGCCTTGAGCACCATTGTGTTACCGCAAGCAACACAAACGGGAGCCATCCAGCCGAACGGAATCATGGCAGGGAAGTTAACAGGTACGATACCTGCAAACACGCCCATAGCCTCGCGGTACTTAACAGTGTCAAAACCTGTTGAAGCGTCCATAAGGCTTTCGCCCATCATAAGCGACGGAGCCTGTGTAGCAAGCTCGGTGCCCTCCTGTGCCTTGCCTACATCGCCTGCAGCCTCTGCCCAGGTCTTGCCGTTTTCTTCACAAACAAGCATTGTCAGCTCGTCCATATGCTCAATAAGGAGTTCTCTAACCTTGTAGAGAATCTGTGCTCTTTTTCTTGCAGGTGTGTTTCTCCAGGCGGGATATGCCTTGTCGGCAGCCTCGATAGCCTCGAGAACCTCGTCGTTAGTACAGCACGGAGCCTGACCTGTAACCTCGCCGGTTGACGGGTTGTGAAGGTCGTACCAAACGTCTGTCTTGGATTCTCTGAACTCACCGTTTACAAAATACTTGAGTTTTTCCATAACTTTGTCCTTGCCTTTCATATTATAAATATAATTATTAACGCGTATATTTTAACATTATAATGACGATATTTCAATAACTATTTTTTTATTCTCGCTTCAAGCCGGTAAATAGGGAAGCCCTGCGACGAAAATTTTTCTTCGTACTCGGTTACGATGTTGCCCTCAAAGTCGCTGTTGTGAAGGTCGAGCGAGATGTTCGACAGCTCAAATCCGCACTTTGAAAACGACTCAATCGAAAACTCAAAAAAGTGCATATTGTCCGTTTTCTGAAAAATCGGCGCGCCGTCCTTGAGCATCGGTTTGTATATGTTCAAAAAGCGCTCGCTCGTCAGCCTGTGCGACGCGTAGCTCTTTTTCGGGTACGGGCACGAAAAGTTGAGGTAGATAAGCTCAACCGACTTTTCGGGAATGTACGAAGGCAGGTATTCAGCGGCGCAGTCAAGGAACTTGATGTTTGTCAGCCCCTTTTCCTTCGCCGTTTCGCAGCCGACCACAATCACGTCACGCACCTTTTCAACGCACAGCACGTTTATGTCGGGATTCTGCCGGGCGAGCGTTGTTGAAAACGCACCTTTGCCGCCGCCGATTTCAAGATGAACGGGGTTGGAGTTGCCAAAGAGCGCCTCCAAATCGAGCAGATGATTTTCATTTTTCGCCTCGGCAAAATTGAGGCTGTTGTTTCGCAGCGTAATCAGATAATCGCTTACAGCCTCAAGCCTTGAATCAAGATTTTTCTTGTGTCTTGGTCTCATTTTTATCACCGAGTGAATTATAATATATTTTTCCGTTTAAATCAATAGTAAAAATGTTCAATCGGGGCATAACCCTGATTGAACATTGAAAAGCGTGCAGATGACTCCGCCCGTGTTAGGAATCCTCTATATAAATACCGTTGTTAATAAGCGACTGTTCAAGCCTTTTCGCACCGCCCAAATATCTGCTGATTTTAATGGTGGTACTGCCGTCTGAAACCGTGTAGTAAATTCCCTTTTTTGTAGCACTCGTTATGCGGTAAAAATATATAACCTTGTTTGGAATCAAAACTGACAGCACACCGTATTCCTTTTCAATCGTTTTGGCTTTTTCGTCAATGATATAGGTAAAATGCCACGCGCAGTACATCAGCATAATTCCCGATAAAATGAAATTGAAGATAACAGCAGCGTCACTGTGCGAATCATCAATGTGATAAGATACCCACACGTTGCTTGCAAAAAAGTAAACAAACGGAATCGGAAACACATACCACGGAAGCGTGATTCTGTAGTACGGCGAAGTGTCGATTTTTGTTATTATAACTCTCTCGCCAATCACAAAAACTGTCGAAATCAGCGAGCAAACAACATAAAACCAGATAATGTCGCCCTTTACAAACACCGTCATCAGCACTGTGCTGACTGCAAAGTTCAGCAAAAGTGCTGCCAGGCGCATTTTGCCTGTTGCCTTTAACGCCTCGCTTATTGAAAACTCATTATTTACATTGCGTTTTAGTGCCGTTACAAGTATCGCACCGCCGCAAATAAAGGTGGTGAAGAACAGTATTATCGCAAGTCCGGTTATATTGTCCTCATTCTCCTTGCCGTTAAAGAATGTATCATAATCAATCAGCACAAACGGTATGTATGCAAAGAGAATAAGCGTGTTGAGTTTATTTAATGCATTTAAAACTTTCATATAAATCTTATTTTGTCCGCATCGCGGCGGTTGACATAAATGCGGTATTGCGTCGGGTTGGCGGTTTGTGAATATGTTCCGTAGTCGATTACCCGCGGTCTGAATTCAATGCCGTTTTCTTTCAGTTTTGCACAAAGTGAGCTGAATTCGGTTGAATCAAAGCCGCGGTAAATCCGCTTTGCGTTAATAAGTAAAACCATATCTTTTCCTCTTAAAAACCGCAGCACCGGGG
>CAMPBI010000125.1 GCA_946637545.1 uncultured Clostridia bacterium
CTCCATAAAAAATAAGAGGTGAATTTATGCCAAAAATCAAGCTTTACCGCACCTCGCCTAATGGGCGATATGCTTGATTTTCTCGACTGAAATTGTTAGACAATATACTATTAAGATACCGCAAATTTGACCTTTTTGCGAATTTGTGGTATAATTTTTGTCGACTTTTGGAAGGAGGCGGATTGCATGAAAAAAACACTGTCACTTTTTCTCGCATTTATTATTATGATTTCAGCAACCGTTTTGGCGCCGACAAGCGCCTTCTCCGCTACAAAAACTTATGCGGAGGACAAGCTTGTTGAAATACAAAAGCAAGCGGGATTCGTTCCAGGCAAGACAGCGATTGTTACAGGCAACTGCTTTAAATTCGTGTGCGAGGTTTGCAAAAAGCTCTACGGCGTAACTTATGACAACGAAATTCTTTACGGCAATTTCAGAGCAAATCACAGCTACACCGGCAAGTATTACACCGTTGATACATACACCACAACTCACACCTCGCCGACTTCGACAGATGTTGAAAACATTATCAGCTTCTTCACAAAGAACGCTGCCCCCGGCGATATTATGCACTACGGCGGATACACAACCGGCACGTCAAACGGCAATACTCACACCGTTATGATTCAGAGTATTGACAACGAAAAAATGGGCTTTTACCACGCGAATTACCAGACTGTTGACAATGGCAGAAACACCTGCCATATTGACTATATTTACTGGGATTCTTTCCGCAAGAATCCTACCACGAACGAGTACACCTCGGACGGTCATCTCAAGTCGATGAACGCAATTTTTTACAACAAAATGCGCTCAACGGGACTTGGAATCAGCATTAACAGATTCACCGACTACGAGTCAAAATACTATCTTGTCGGCGCGTCCGTCCCTGTTGTGAAAACCTCGCGCAGCGGCTCGTATTCGGTCAAGCTCACCTGGGATGAAATAATCGGCGCGTCAAAGTATCAGGTGCAGTACAAGCTTTCAAATGCGGATGCTTACACCACGGCTACCTCGACCTGCACTGATTTGCTTTACGATGTTAAAAATCTTGAAATCGGCAAGCTCTACAAGTTCAGAGTGCGCGCCTATGTGGGCAAAAAGTGGATGAAGTGGAGCGATGAAAAGTCTGTTAGAGTTCTTCCTCCGATTGTTTCCACGGTCACCTTCGGCATTACGAGCAGCGGAATCAATATGAAATGGGGCAAGCGCACCGACATCACGGGCGTTCGCGTTTACAGGAGCGAAAGCGAAAACGGTACCTTTGCGCAGGTTAAAGATATAACGGACACCTCAAAGTATTCGTATCTTGACAAGGACATAGAATACGACCAGAATTACTATTACAAATTCGAGCGTTACCTTGTTGTCGACGGCAAAACTTACAAGAGCGTTTCGCCTGCAAAGGCGGCTAAATACGAGCTTGAAAAGCCGACAGTTTCGTATGTGAACACAAGCACCACGAGCGCCGATTTCAACATTAAAGCAAACGGCGTTTCTGATAGCTTTGAATACTATGTAACCGATACTAATGAAAGAATTATCGTGTCGTCAAGGGAAACCGAGGACGGCGACGTGAGCGTCAAAACTCTCGGAGCGTGCAAGGCGTACAGATTTTACGCGGCGCAGAAAACACAGGTCGGAACAGGCGAGTACACCAGAGTTGCTTTCAGAGCGCTGCCTGCAAAGGTCGGCGGTGTAAAAGCCTCAAACGTTCAGAAGGGCGTAGAAGTAAGCTTTAACGCACAGAGCGACGCGACGGGCTATGCGGTGTACCGCAGCACGAGCGAAAACGGAACATATACACGGATTGCAAATCTTGAGCCGGATGTTTCGTCGTATACCGACGCAACCGTCAAATACGGCACCGCGTATTACTATAAGGTTGCTGCAATCGGCACGCTTTCGGGAAAGCAGTATTTTGGCGAACAGAGCAACGCTGTCAGCGGCAAGCACACCGTGGGCAAGGTTGCAAATGTCAAAGCGGTTGTTCGCACGCCGGCGTCGTTCACTGTCAAGTGGGACGCTGCAAAGAACGCTCAAAAATATACCCTCGAATACAAACCCGACGGCGGCAAGTGGGCAGTTGTCGGCAGCGTAAAGGGAACGAGCAAGGTTGTTACAGGGCTTAAGCTCGGCACGCTCTACTATTTCAGAGTCAGGGCGGCAGACAGCATCGGCACGGGCGCTTACAGCAAGGCTGTCAGCAGAAGACCTGCAGTGCCTAAACCGGAAACGCCGACTGCTAAACTCGTTTCAAAAGGAATCAGAGTTTCGTGGGCAAACAAGAGTTACGCGACGGGCTATAAGATTTTCCGCAGCACCTCTGAAAACGGTACATATT
The DNA here is from genome assembly GCA_946637545.1 of uncultured Clostridia bacterium. GTDB lineage: Bacteria > Bacillota > Clostridia > Oscillospirales > Acutalibacteraceae > Eubacterium_R. The sequence continues at coordinate 2,345 of CAMPBI010000125.1, forward strand.
CACTTGTGAAAACTGTAAGCAACAACACCTCGTCCTCGTGGACGGACACCTCTGTCGCATACGGCAAGACTTATTACTATAAGGTAGTGTGCTACAAGGTGTATAAGAAAAAGACTTACAGCAGCTCGAGGTCAAACCCCGTAAAGAAAAAATACGAGCTGGCAGTTCCCGTTCTGACTGTTGAAAAGGGCGAAAACTCGGCTAACCTTTTGTGGAAAAAGGTTGAGGGTGCGGAAAAATACGTTGTTCAGTACAAGCCGTACGGCGGCGCTTACAAGTCTGTAACCGTTGCTGCAAACACACTTTCGGTGCTTTCGCTCGAAAGCGGAACCGCGTACTATTTCCGAGTAAAAGCCGTTTCGGCAAAGGGCAGTTCGTCATACTGTACGGCACAAAGAGTGCAATTCTGAAAAAATTTTATAATAATTGACATAATTTGATAAAGTACTTGACATCACACAATTTTTTGTTTATAATAACGCCGATATTTGAAAAGGGTATCAAACCCCCGTTCCGGAGGGAGGGAATATAATGAGTCAGGTTAGAGTAAAAGAAAATGAATCTCTCGACAGCGCACTTCGCAGATTTAAGCGCCAGACTTCTCGCGATGGCATCATCCAGGAAGTAAGAAAAAGAGAGCATTATGAAAAGCCTTCAGTCGCTCGTAAAAAGAAGAGCGAAGCGGCTCGTAAAAGAAAGTATAAATAAGAAAATGCAGGCAACAGCCTGCATTTTTTATTTAT
>CAMPBI010000126.1 GCA_946637545.1 uncultured Clostridia bacterium
CCTTCGGTGACATCCCCCTTTAGCAAGGGGGACAAAGCAGTTACTCGCTGCGCTCGGACAATAAAAAAACGAACCGTTTGATTTCAACTCAAGCGGTTCGTCGTCATTTTTCCGGTTTATTATAAGTCATTTCTTCTCTTGATAACTACATAAGCCGGGTCGCTCATTGCAAGAATGTTTGCACAGTTCATTAAAAGCTTATACATAGTAACATCCTCCTGTTTTTTGTATTAACAAATGTGTTTTTTCATTTGTCACGCACATTATAGTCCCGCGAAACGAAAAGTCAACAAATAAATCAATTAGTTAATAATTTGTTTACATTTGATTTTTGTGCAGGTTAAACAAGAAAAATGTTTATAATCTTTTGCGAAATCACAAATCTTTGTGTACAGTGCACAAAAACCGCCTGCAACAAAGGTTTCAGGCGGTTTTGATTATTGCTGTTCAAATTTTTCTTCAAGAATCAGTGCTGCGCGGTAAACAATTTCGGCGCACGGACGCTTTTTGTAATACGCCGCCGTGCGTTCCTCGGGAACGGGGCTTTCCTCTCTTTTTGTCAGCCCGAGAAGCTCGCGGCAGTAAATTGAGCCATTGTCCTCTCTGAACGAGTCCATCAGTTCGCGCGCGACGCGGTAGTTTTCGCCTTTTGCAGCCACATCCTTTGTGTCGGCGCTGCCCGTTTCCATTCCGCACACCATCAGCATACCCGACAATGCGCCGCAAACCTCACGGCTTCTGCCCATTCCGCCGCCAAAAGACGACGCAATTTTCATCGCTGTGTCGCGGTCAATACCGTATTTGTCACAAAACGCAAGAAAAACCGCCTGCGAGCAGTTACAACCGCTCGTAAAAAGCTCCTTTGCTCTGTCTGCTCTATGTCCCATATCAGCTGTTCCTTATATCTGTTCCGAAAAATTGCATTCGCACATATTCGCCTGTGATGCGGCTGGTGATGCGCTTGTCATACTTGTCCTCAAGCACTTTAAAATCGTAATTTGTGCTGATAACAGTCGGCTTTTTTGCAAGAATTCGGCTGTTGATGATGTTGTAAAGCGTGGCGATTGAGTATTGATTCTCTATCTCGGTGCCGAGGTCGTCAATCACAAGCAGGTCGCTGTCGAGCACGCGTCGCTTTTTGTAAGCGATGTCGGCGTCTCTGCCGAACTGTTCCGACTGCAAATCCTCGCAGATATTCTGACTTGTGCCGTAGCACACGCTGAAGCCGCGGTTGATTACAACGTTCACAATCGCGAGCGACAGGTGAGTTTTGCCAAGACCCGTTCCGCCGAGGAAAAGCAGATTTTTGCTCGAAAGCGAAAAGTTCTGCGCGTATTTTCTTGCCGCGTCAAAAATCTTTTGAGCGCGCTCACGCGGAATAATATTGTTTTCGTCGGGCTTGTCGCTGTATTTTTCAACATCAAAATTATCAAAGGTGCATTCGTCAAGCGGCGCAACCTTGCGGATTTCGTCCTTCATCAAATCCTTGAGCAGCTGACGGTGGCACTGGCAGATTCTGCCGCCGATAAAGCCCTTGTCCTCGCACGCGGGGCAGATGAATTCGGGGCTCATCGCAGTAGGCTTGTAGCCGTTTTGTGTCAGAATCCTGCTGCGGCGCTCAATCAGCTCCTTGCTTTTTTGGCGGAGCTCGTCAACCTTTTCCTGCGTGTTGCCGTGGTAAAAGAAGAGCTGCGAAATTTCAAGCCCGATTCGAGAAAGATTAGTCTGAATTTCGTCAATTTCGGGAACAGAGCCCTTGATGTCCTCGGCTCTGATTTCCGCCTCCATAACTGCGTTGTCGCGGCGCTTTTCAAGAATACGCTCCGCTTTTATGTAAATGTCTTTGGGATAAGCCATTTTGTTCTCCTAAATATCGTAGTCGTCGTTAAACATAGTGTCTTTTGTGATTTTGTCAAGGTCGTAGGTCGATGTGATTTCGTGCCGCTTGCCGTCCTTCTTGCCGCCCTTTTTCTCCTCGTGCTCCTCGCTGTCCTTTGCGACGTCCTCGGGAGTGGCAATGCCTTTTTTCTTCCAGTTTTTCAGCACCGAATCAACATATTTGAGCGTCGGCTTTTCGGCATTTTCCTTCATCGCGTCGCACGCGAGCGAAATCATTTCCATACTAAAGGATTCGCGCCAAGCCCTTACCATTTTGCGCTGATTTTCAGTAGGTCTGCGGTAGCGGATACCGCTTACGGTGATAATCTCGTTCCACAGACGGTCAGAGTTTTCAAGGTCGCGAAGCTTTTCCTCCGCCGAATCAAGCGTGGTGATTCCTTCCTCGCTCCAGTTTTTCGCCATAGCGGCAGCGTAAGAGGTGCCGATAGCCTTGCCGCTGTCCTTTTCCGTTTTGTAGTATTGCAGAATCGTCAGAGCAACCTCGTGCGGCAGCCCGTAGTAGTTTACCATATTGATGATGAGCTCCTGCTCAACATGATTCAGCGGCTTGCCCTTTAAGATTTCCGCCTCTTGCATAAGCGCGTTCATCTCGCCGTCGCGCAGAGCCTCTGCAACATCGCTGCGCGAGAGCGTGGGAACAGGCATTTCCTCAACTTTTTTAGTTTTCTTTTCCGTTTTTTTCGGCTTGGATTCAGCAGGCGCTACGCAAGCAGCTTCTGCCTTTTGCAAAGCGGGCGAAGCGCCGTTTTCAAGCAGCACGCCCTCCTCAACCCAGAAATTGAGCAGGTCGCAAACCTCGCTTTCGGGCACTCCGATTGCAACGGAAATGTCGTGACTCGTCGCCTTGCCGCCGCCCGAAAGAATAACAAGAAGCGCCTTGAGCTGATACGCGCTTGCAAGACGAATATATTTGCTTGTAATCACGCTCGGCACGCTGAACATACCTTCACTCCACACCTCGCCCATCGGCAAAATCTGATAGTCCACTCAAGTCACTCCTTCCGTTTTTCGCTAGACTTCTATTGTACCAAAAAACAGGGATATTGTAAATATAGTGTATATTGTGTAGCAGAGTGTGGGTATACACAATTCGCCGTTTTTTGTTGACACTATCATTTTCAAATGATAAAATAATTGTATAAATGTCAATGTTAGTATAAAAA
>CAMPBI010000127.1 GCA_946637545.1 uncultured Clostridia bacterium
GAAAAGGCGGGGTAGCCCCGTCTTTTTCATTTGGTAATTGCTTGAATACTTTTTTATAATATGATAAAATATCAGCATAATATTTTGACATAATGCGGAAGGGGCACTTTATGAAACTGAAAAAAATCAATGCAGCACTTGGTCTGCTTTCAATCCTTTGTATGATTCTGCACATTGCGTACAGCGTGTTTGCATATCTGACGATGTATTACAATCCTACATTAAAAATGGTATTTTCAATACCGTTTATTGTTCTTGTCTGCCTGCACGCAGTATGCGGAATGATGACGCTTTTTATGCAAAAGGACAAGGGCGGCGACCTTTATCCGAAGCAGAACATACGAACCGTTTTGCAGCGAGTATCTGCCGCGCTGATTTTTCCGCTGTTAATACTGCATCTTTACACCTTTTCGCTGATGCAGGCAAGCGCCGAAAAAGGTCTGAAGGCATTTATAATTCTGCTTATTGTCGCAGAGCTTTTGTTTTTCGGCGTTGTAATTACTCATGTGGCGGTTTCATTTTCAAACGGATTCATCACACTCGGAATGCTGACATCGCGCAAAACACAGAAAGTTATTGATACTATTATGTATATATTCGGCGCTGCCGCATTTGTTATTTCGGCTTTTGCGGTTATAAAAGGTCAGGCAGTAATGTTTCTTGCATAAGACGGAGGCGGATATGAAAAAGGTGGTTGTAATCGGCAGCGGAATTGCCGGAATGACTTGCGCTGCAAGGCTTGCGGAAAGCGGTGTAAGGGTAACCGTGGTGTCGCCCTTCCCTTCCGAACGCTCACAGTCAGTGATGGCAGCAGGCGGAATAAACGGAGTACTGACTGAATGCGAGGCAGGCGACTCGGTGGAGTGCCACATCAACGACACTCTGAAGGGCGGCAGTTATATCGCCGGTAAAAATGCAGTTACAAATATGTGTGAAGGTGCAGAGGATATTATCAGACATCTTGAAAAAATCGGTACGGTTTTTTCTGTCGATAAAGACGGGAAGCTTATGAAAAGAGCTTTTGGCGGTCAGTCGTTCAGACGGACGTACTACTGCGGCTCGGCAACAGGCAAGCAAATTGTGTCGGCGCTCGTTATGGAGCTTCGCAGATATGAAGCGGAAGGGATTGTTGAAAGAAAACTATGGTCGTGCTTTTATTCTGCGCTGATTAAGGACGGCAGATGCTACGGTGTGATTCTGTTTGACGAGACCAAAAACGGACTTGTTGTTGAAACCGCTGACGCAGTTGTTATGGCTGTGGGCGGTCAGAATGCTATGTTTGGCAAAACTACAGGCTCGACGCAGTGCGACGGATATGCAGCAGGCAAGCTCTTTATGCAGGGTGTGGAGCTTAAAAATCTTGAGTTTATACAATACCACCCCACAACGATTGAAACACCGCAAAAACGTATGCTCATTTCAGAGGCAGTACGAGGCGAAGGCGGCAGGTTGTTTTACGTTGAAAACGGAAGGCGCGTCTATTTTATGGAGGATAAATACGGCAGCCGCGGAAATCTGATGACAAGAGACGTCATCAGCAGAGAGATTGACAGCGCCGGAAAAGAAGTGTTCCTTGACATTTCATTTCTTGGAGAAAACGAAATTGAAAGGCGTTTGCCCGAGGTGCGCGAGCTCTGCCTGAAATATATTAATCTTGACATTGCAAAAGAGGCGATTCCGGTTGCCCCGTCTGTTCACTTTTTTATGGGCGGTTTTGCGGTGCATATGAATCACGAAACTAATATAAAGAATCTTTTTGCTGTCGGCGAGTGCGCGTCGATGTATCACGGCGCAAACCGACTTGGCGGCAACTCGCTGCTGTCGGCACAGTACAGTGCAATTGTTGCGGCAAACGAAATTGCAGGCAGAGATTTTGACGGCGAAGCTTTTGACTTTTCAAAAGAGCTTGCAGAGGGGCAGGCGCATCTGAAAAAGTTAAAAAGCAACACGGGCAGTCAGTTTCCTTCCACTTATATTCGCGAAATGCTTGCTGACACGATGCGAAATGACCTTGGTATTTCACGGGATGAAAGCGCGCTGAAAAACGGAATAGAAAGCATTGATTACTACCTGTCGGTTGCTGACAGCATTAACTATGACAGCAGCGTTGCAATGCACGAGCTTTATTCACTTGGCGCAATTCTTACTCTTGCGCGTGCAACGCTGACCTGTGCTCTTGAACGACGCGAGAGCAGGGGCGCTCATTTCAGGACGGATTTTCCCGCTGCTGATGAAAGCTTTGCATTTTCAACAATTATTTCATACGACGGCGGAAAGTACCGCGTACATCTTGATGAGGAACAGAGTTATGAAAGTTAAAGTATTACGGCAGGTTACCCCGTTTTCCGAAAGCTACTGGGAGACCTTTGACGCCGATGTGCCGCCCGAAACCTCGGTTGCGGCGCTGATTGACCACATTAATTACAACGATGACATTGTTGATGAAACAGGCAAACCAACAACGCGGATAGGCTGGGAGTGTTCGTGCCTGCAAGGAATATGCGGCTCTTGCGCAATGGTTATTAACGGTATTCCATCGCTGGCGTGCGAAACCTTTGTGAAGGACCTTGGCAGCGATACAATTACTATACAGCCGCTGCAGAAATTTCCTGTTATTCACGACCTTGTGGTTGACAGGTCCAAAATTTTTGAAAACCTAAAAAAAACGAGCGTATTCATAGGCGAATACACTCCGTCCGACAAAAAAGCATCAAAAAAAGCCGGAGAGTTTGAGCATCAGTACGCCGCGTCAAAATGTCTGAAATGCGGACTCTGCCTTGAGGTGTGTCCGAATTACACAGGCGGCGAAAACTTTTTCGGTGCGTTATTTGCAAATGACTGCTACGTTGTGGCGGCGAGAAATGCGCAAAAAGCACCGCAGATAAAAAAGGAATACGCAAAGCATTTCGGCAGCGGTTGCTCAAAGTCGCTGTCGTGTATGGATGTGTGCCCGATGAAAATACCCACAATTGCGTCAATGGCAAAAATGAACAGATAGCCTTATTTGCGCAAAATCCGATAAAACCTTGAATTCC
>CAMPBI010000128.1 GCA_946637545.1 uncultured Clostridia bacterium
CAGTGTGCATTCTATAATATATTTGTGGGCAGAAAGGCTATGTGAATTATTATGAAAATTTCTACAAAGGGCCGTTATGCGCTCCGACTTATGATTGACCTTGCCGAACACTCTGACGAGGGATATATTCCGCTCAAGGATATTTCAAAGAGGCAGGAAATTTCAAAAAAATATCTTGAGCAGATTATTGCTATTGTAAACAAGCCCGACATTATTCGCGCTAACCGCGGCTCGCAGGGAGGATACAAGCTCGCAAAGTCGCCGTCGCAGTACACAGTGGGCGATATTCTTCGTATGACCGAAGGGTCGCTGTCCCCTGTTGACTGCGTTGACCAGAACCCCATTGACTGTCCGCGCAGCGCCGACTGCCCTACACTTTCAGTGTGGCAGAATCTGTCCAAGGTCATTAACGAATACCTCGACAGCGTAACGCTTCAGGACATTCTTGACGAACAGCAGGCAAAATATGTTGACAATTATGTGATTTAACGCAAGTTGAATTTCACGCCGTAACATATTTTTCGTTGAGCAAATCGCCGAGGGCGTTTCCAAACAGTCGCGCGGAATAGCAAGCCTCATCAAGCGTATTTGCGTCCGTCCCGATTTCAAGCAAAAACGACGTATGAGTTTCATACATATTATATTTACGCTCGGCAAACATAATCGGGCGCATAAGGTCGGGATACATTTTTGCAATTTTATTCTGAATATCAACGTTAAAACGCAGGTTATACTCCCAGTCGGGAAAATTGACAACACTGCCATACTCGCAGCCCGAAATAATCATCATTCGGGCTGCTTTTTTGCCCATCACAACCGCGGTGGGCTTTACTTTTGTTTTGTTCTGATATGTAATGTCATCGCGGTGAAGGTCGATTGTAATTTCAATTGAAGGATATTTTTCAAGATACTTCTCAACCGTTTTGCGCGAGTCGGCATAGCTTTCGTTGTACGATGAATCGTGCGAGGTTTTGTCGTGAATCACGTTGAATCCTGCACGCTCAAGAGTGGCGGCAAGCTCATCTCCGACCCGGACAACATTTTTCGTCTTGTCCTTTGTGCCCGAATCGGAGGATATATAATAACCCGAGTCAACAAGCGCATACGCCTCTGAAGTGTGTGAATGATAAATCAGAATTGTCGGCTTTTGTTTGTCCTTGATTTTGAGGTCGGAGCCTTTTTTCAGCAGCGACTTGATGTCGGGCTTATAAAATGACGCAGGAATTTTGCTCTGTATCTGAACTTTTCCATAGGAAATGAGTGTTCCTCCGCCCTGATACGGCTCCTCGCTTGTTTTGCCGGTGGCATTCTTTTTTGAATACCTTTTGCGTGCCGCTTTCATCAACGCCTTCACATCAGCCGGCGTTTCGGTGATATCATAACCGTCATTGCTATCCTTTGAACCTGTTATATTCATCACTGCGCTGTCGGCTCGGGTGTTAGTAGTTTGCTCGGTCTGCCGCTTTTTATCAGATGAAATATCTGGTTTTTTTGAAAATTCCGGCGACGCCACGCTCACAAGGTTTACGGATGCTCCGACAAGATGCGGCGACACGGCAGGCAGCAGATTCAGGCAAATCGCAACGCTGCCGAAAATGCTGATGCAGTTTAAAAACATTATTAACAGTTGCTTTTTCATAGTTCACCTTGTCAGAAATCAGTAAATTGTAATTAGTTTTTTAGCGATAATAACAAAAATTTATCCCACAAGCGCATAAATGTCCTGTGCGGTCAGATTGCTCTGCAGGCTGACATTGATTCCCATACCGATTAGTTTTGCACCCTGCTGAATGATTCTGTCAATTTCGCGCGGGGTAACATAGGCATTTTTGCCGAGTTCGCTGTTTATTGCCGCAACAGATACAACAGTGGGAATTCCGACAGACACGACGGGCACGCCAAGTGTACGCTGCGAAATTTCGTGTCGGTGATTGCCAACACCCGAGCCGGGTGAAATTCCGCTGTCCGAAAACTGCACCGTTGTGCCGAGTCTGTCGGCAGATGTGGCGGCAAGCGCGTCAACAACGATTACGCACGAAGGGTTAATCTGCGACGCAACGCCCTTGATAATCTCGGCAGTTTCAATGCCCGTGTCGCCCAGGACACCCGTTGCGACAGAGGCAACCGAGGTTATGTTCCGATTGCCGAACGCTTTTTTGAGGTCATTAATTATATGCCTCGTCGACAGGATATATTCGCCCGTTTTCGGTCCGAGAGCGTCGGCTGTTATGTTGTCGTTGCCGAGTCCTGCAACAAGAACAGAGTCGGTTTTTTCGGGCAGGAGCTGCTTTAATATTTCTGCAAAATCGTCGAGCCTGCCGTCAAAAATATCAGTGTCATTCACAAATGAGTTCACCTCAAGTGTGATGTATTTTCCGACAGGCTTGCCGATTGCATCCGCTCCCTTTTGGTTTTTCACCTCGACGGTTGTTACGCCGTCCTTTTCCCTGACAACAACGCCGTCAAGCCTCGTTTTGCCCTCTGCCTCGTAGCTTTCGAGCGCCAAATCTGTACGATTTTCCACAAAAATCACCGCTTATTATATATTTTTCAATAAAAGTATGCCCAAAAATAAAAAAATGCTTGCATTTTGTTAAAACATATGATAATATAACTAACGCATTAAATTAAATGTTCAACCTCAACATAAATATCCTATTATAAAGGGAGTGAGACAAATGGCTAATATCAAATCAGCAAAGAAGAGAGTTAAGGTTAATGCCAAGAAGGCTGCAAATAATAAGGCAAGAAACTCTGCTCTCAAGACTGCAATCAAGAAGGCTAACGCCGCTATTGAAACAAACGCAGATGATAAGGACGCACTTGTAAAGGACGCAATCAAAAAGATTGACCAGGCTGCAAGCAAAAACCTTATTCACAAGAACTGCGCTGCAAGAAAGAAGAGCAATCTTGCAAACAAAGCCAACAAGGCGTAAGTTAAAAACAAAAAAAGCAACCGATTTCTCGGTTGCTTTATTTTTTTGTTTT
>CAMPBI010000129.1 GCA_946637545.1 uncultured Clostridia bacterium
CAGTCGCAAACGAGCCATCGCCCCAGTTAGCTCCTACGATTGCTCTAACCATAATTTTTTTCTCCTGAAAAATTATTTCAATTTTACATTTTTTAGTGATGGAACAGGCGGATTCCTGTCATAGCCATTGCGATGCCGTACTTGTCGCAGCACTGAATAACCTGCTCGTCACGAACAGAGCCGCCCGGCTGTGCAATATACTTAACGCCCGACTTAACAGCGCGCTCAATGTTATCTTCAAACGGGAAGAACGCATCCGAGCCGAGAGCGACATTGTCCATCTGCTTGTGCCACTCTGCCTTTTCCTCTGCGGTGAACGGCTGCGGACACTCGGTAAAGTATCTCTGCCATACGCCGTCCTTGAGCAGCTCGTCGTAATCGTCGCTGATGTAAAGGTCGATTGCGTTGTCTGCATCACACTTTCTTACGCCGTCAATGAACGGAAGGTTAAGCACCTTTTCGTTGCGGCGAAGCCAAAGCATATCAGCCTTGTTACCTGCCATACGGGTGCACAGGATTCGGCTCTGCTGTCCTGCACCGACGCCGAGAGTCTGTCCGCCCTGGGCGTAAACAACCGAATTTGACTGCGTGTACTTGAGTGTAATCATCGAAATAAGCAGGTCGATTTTTGCGATTTCGGGAATATCCTTAACCTTTGTTGGCATATCGTCAAAAAGCTCCATCGTGATTTTGGCGTTGTTGCGCTTTTGCTCAAACTTGATGCCGAAAACCTGCTTTGTTTCCATCTCTTCGGGAACGAAGTCGGGATTCATTTTTATTACAAGGAAGTTTCCGCGGCGCTTGCTCTTGAGAATTTCGAGCGCCTCGTCGGTATAATCGGGAGCGATAATACCGTCTGAAACCTCTTTTTGAAGGAAGGTTGCAACAGACGCGTCGCAAGTATCGGAAAGTGCGGCAAAGTCGCCGAAGGACGACTGGCGGTCACAGCTTCTTGCTCTGACATAAGCCTGGGCGATGGGCGAAAGCTCAAGTCCGTCGGGCACCATACACACCTTGCGGTCAACATCTGAAAGCGGCTGTGCCACTGCAGCGCCTGCGGGCGATACATGCTTGAAAGATGCGGCGCTCGGAAGTCCTGTTGCCTCTTTGAGCTCCTTTACAAGCTGCCACGAATTGAACGCGTCGAGCAGATTGATGTAGCCTGCTGCGCCGTTGAGAATTTCAAAAGGCAGCTCCTGTCCGTCCATATGAATTCTTGCCGGGTTCTGATTTGGATTGCATCCGTATTTAAGTTTGTATTCGGTCATCCTGTTGTCCTCCCTGTATGTTTGTTAAATTCAACTACATTATTTTACAATACTTGATTGAAAAATGCAAGATTACATATTATAATATTTAAAAAGCAGGTGATGAAAATGACAGGATTTTTAGTAGTAAACGCATACTTAAAGGGCGAAAAATTTGACACCTTGCACAAGCATTTGGTAAACTGCGCCGAAAGTATGGGAATTTTGCTGAAAATAAAAAATAATGAGGATATGCTTTTTTGCGACGAAACGCCTGATTTTGTGCTGTTTTGGGACAAAGACGTCAACCTTGCAAAAACGCTTGAAGGCAAAGGGATTCCCGTGTTCAACCCGTCAGAAGCCATTGCGCTTTGCGACGACAAGGCAAAAACATATCTTGCTCTTGACGGCATTGTAAAGCAGCCTGAAACAATAATTGCGCCACTGTCATTTTTTGACGCAGATTACAGTGAATTTGTAAAAAAAGCAGCCGAAAAACTCGGGCTGCCGCTTGTTTTCAAAGAGTGCTGCGGCTCGTTTGGCGAGCAGGTTTTTCTGTGCGAGAGCGTTGACGAGGTTTTGAGCCACGTAAGCGACAAGCCGTTTTTGCTGCAGGAGTTTATCGCAGAGTCAAAGGGCGAGGACGTGCGACTTGAAATCGTCGGCGGTAAATGCGTTGCGGCGATGAAGCGCCAAAACAAAAACGACTTCCGCTCAAACATCACAAACGGCGCAACGGCGGTGCCATACACCCCGACAGACAACGAAATCGCACTTGCCCAAAAGGCGTGCAACACACTCGGTCTGACCTTCGGCGGCGTTGACATTCTCCGCGGCGGATATGTGTGTGAGGTTAACTCAAACGCTCACATCATCAACCTGCTCGAGGTCACGAAAATTGATGTTGCAAAAGATATTTTCAGCACAATAAAAAGCAAGATATGAAAACGGTTTTAGTTTATTCAAAAGAAGAGGCAAAGCGCAACGCGTTTGCCGTACAAAAATTTAATGACCTGCTCGGCGCAGAGCTTGTCACACCCGATTACAGAGGCGTGGCAGATATTGTGATTAATCGCTCTAACAGCTTTGAAATCGCGGAGTTTTACGAAAAAAAAGGCGTTCGCGTGTTCAACCCTTCTGCGTTCACGCGACTTGCAAACGACAAGCAGGCGGCATACGATTTTATGGAGCAAAGCGGTATTGAGATTATGCCGACGCGATACAGCGCTCCCCCGTTTGTCAAAAAGCCGCGCGACGGCCACGGCGGCGCCGGAGTTGTGATGTGCGACACCGCCGACGAATACGACGAAAAAGCCGTTTGCCAAAAGCCTGCGTCAGACCTCGGGCGCGACCTTCGCGTGTGGGTGCTGGGCGGTAAAATCCGCGCGGCGTTTTTGCGCGTGAGCAAAACTGATTTTCGCTCAAACTTCTGCCTTGGCGGAGACGCTGTACCGTATGAGCTCAGCGGCAGTGAAACGGCGCTGGTGAAAAAAATAATCGCCCTTGTCGACGGTGATTACTACGGAATTGATTTTGTGTTTGACGGCGGCAAAGCCGTGTTCAACGAGCTTGAGGACGCCGTCGGAGCGCGTATTCTATACTCAAAAACCGATATTGACATCATTGCAGAATACTGCAAATACATAAAAAAGTGTTCGGAATAATCCGAACACTTTTTTCACTCATTTAAGGTTGTTACAATCAGCTTGTTTTCGATTACGGCTGCAAGCA
>CAMPBI010000130.1 GCA_946637545.1 uncultured Clostridia bacterium
GGTGATTTAATATGCAAAAGCTTTTTATTGACTTCACACCCGAAAATCAAATAATCCTCGACGGCGAGCAGGCGCGTCACATTACAAAATCGTTAAGAATGAAGGTGGGCGATATGCTCACCGTCACCGACGGCAGCGGCAGCGACTGGGGCTGCCGGATTGACGAAATCACAAAGGACACCGCCACGCTTTCCGTCTGCTACAAGCAGGCGAGCGACAGCGAGCCCGACTGCAAGGTCACTATTTATCAGGGCGTGCCCAAGGGCAGCAAGCTCGAGGATATAATTCAAAAATGCACCGAGCTCGGCGTTTTCAGAATTGTTCCCACGCTTACGGAGCGCTGTATTTCGCGCCCCGACGAAAAGGGCGCAAAGCGCAAAAATGAGCGCTATCAAAAAATTGCACTCGAGGCAGCGCAGCAAAGCGGCAGGGGAATTGTGCCCGAAATCGCGCAGCAAATCACTCTGAAACAGGCGATTGCAAGCGACGAGGGCGAGCTAAAAATTCTGTTTTACGAGGGCGGCGGCGAAAAATTAACATCGCTTGTCAAAAGCGATGCCAAAAATGTGTCAATATTCATCGGTCCCGAAGGCGGCTTTTCCGCCGACGAGGTAAAGCTCCTCACCGAAAACGGCGCGCAGTGCGCCACTCTCGGCAAGCGAATTCTCCGCACGCAGACTGCGCCCGTCGCAGCTCTCACAGCAATTATGCTGCTAACAAACAATCTTGAATAAAAACAGCAAAACCTGTAAGTTTTACTTACAGGTTTTGTCTTGCCCAGTGGAACAAGTATTGCTGCGCAATTCCTTCAATTCCGTCAAAGCACTCGGGCAGCCCGTTCGGGTAGTATTCCATTACGCGCTTCATCCACACGTCAACGGGGAACGCGCTGTAAAACTGAAAACCGAACAGCAGCGCGCAGTTTGCAACCTTTATTCCCACACCGTAAATATTCAGCAGTTCTTTTCGAGCCTCCTCAAGCGGAAGGCTCTTTATTTTTTGCAAATCAATTTCGCCCGACGCCACGCCCTGCGCAAGCCTTACCAGATATTTTGAGCGATAGCCGCAGCCGAGCGCGTTAAAATCATCCTCACAAAGTGTTGCAAGGCGCTCTGCAGTCGGAAAAGTGTACCAACCGTTTGCAACCTCGTCGCCGTAAGCTCTGCACAGCCGCGAAATAATCAGCTTGATGCGCTTGATGTTGTTTTGCTGACTGATTACAAACGAGCACAGCGCCTCCCACGGCTCCTGATTGAGTATTCTGATTCCGTAGTATTCGTCAATAGTCGACGAGAGCAGGTCGTCCTGCTTTAAGGTTTCACAAATTTTTTCATAATTCTTGTCAAGGTCGAAATAATTTCTGAAAAAACTGTCAAAGCTATCCTCGGTTGTGTTGTGAAAAATGAGGTCGCCGTTTTGAGCCTTTGCGATATTTAAAAAATATCCGCCAGCCACGCCGCTGTACGAGCCGTCGTCCTGCTTTTCCCACCGAAAAGCCTGTCCGCAGTCCAGCGTGAGGTCAAGGTCAAGGCATTTCACACCGCTGACAACAATGTCGTTTTTTACCGTTTTTATGTTCATCGTTTTTCCTCTTAATCACTATTTGTAATATTTGAATTATACCATAGTTTTGTCAAGAGGGAAAGTGAAAAAGGGCAATTTACACAAAAAAGTATTAAAATTTTGTAATGTTGAAAACTATGTGTAAAATGTTCAAAACTATGCATATTTTTTGAATTTGAACGTTTTGAACAGCCGAAAAAGGCGCTATTATAGCCTTTTGGGGCTATATTTTCAACATTTTGCACCGAGTTTTCAACAATGCTGATTACTCACTGTTTAATACAAACGGTTGTTAAAAATGCTTGTCAAGCAAAAATTTATTCTCATTTTTCACAAAAATCGACAAGGCAGATTTTTGCATATTTTCCACTAACGCGCAAACACTATTTGTATAATTTGAAAGGGTTGAAAGCGATGATTAAAGGTATCAACAGACAAATACTCGAGGTGACTAATCCCGAGTCGCCGTATTTTGACAAAATTTTGTTTTTTGTAAGCGCCGAAGGCTCGGCAGCCGGCGAGGAAAAACTCCACGGCGAAGCGCAGGATGTCGCCCGTCAAATCAAAAAACCGCCAAAAAGCAGGCGGTCAAAAAAGGACATTATTCTTAATATCGTCTATGTTCTTTGCGGCGTCGGAGCAGGCGCAGTGCTTGCTCTGCTTATGAATATGATGCTCCAGGGGGTGCAGTAAATGGCAAAATCACTGAAAAAAATTCTTGAGCTTTCGCTCGCCGTATTAATTGTTGTTGCAACGGTTGGAGCGTCGGCGGCAGTGTGCGAGGCTTTTTTTGAAGAGGACAGCACCTATGCGCTATCGCGCTACGGCTCAACAGGCAGCGAGGTACGCAGTATTCAAAACAAGCTCAAAGGCCTTGGCTTTTACAAGGGCAGCGTCGACGGAATTTACGGCACGCAGACGAAAAACGCCGTCACCTCCTTTCAGCGCAGCTGCGGCATAACTGCCGACGGAATCGCAGGACCGCAAACGCTTTTGTACCTTGGGCTTGGCGGCTCGTCGTCGGGCTCGTCTGCGAGCGGAAAATATACCGCGCAGGAAATCAACCTGCTCGCAAAAGTCATTTCGGCAGAGGCGCGCGGTGAAAGCTATGAAGGACAGGTCGCCGTCGGCGCAGTCGTGCTTAACCGTGTGGCGCACCCGAGTTTTCCCGATTCAATCAGCGGAGTTGTCTATCAGAACGGGGCGTTTTCGTGCGTGTATGATTCAAACTGGTATCAGCCCGTTTCGGAGTCTGCAAAGCGCGCCGCGCAGGACGCAATAAACGGCTGGGACCCCACGGGCGGAGCGATTTATTACTATAACCCTGCCAAAACAAATAACGCGTGGATAAGGACGCGAACAGTAATCAAGGTAATCGGAAATCATTATTTTTGCAAATA
>CAMPBI010000131.1 GCA_946637545.1 uncultured Clostridia bacterium
AACGGCGCAACCTGCGGAATAATGTCCGCAATCGGCGCGCTCACAAGCAGGGGAGATAGGGTTCTTATTGCCAGAAACTGCCACATTTCCGTTTACAGAGCCGTTAAATTATTCGGACTAAAGCCCGAGTATATTTTGCCTGAATATGCAGAGGAAAACGGAGTAAAGCTTCCTGTTTTCGGCTCGGTATTTCCTGAATTAATCGAAGATAAACTAACCCAAAATCCCGATATTTCTCTTGTTGTGCTGACTTCTCCGACATATGAGGGAGTAGTGTCGGATATTAAAAGCATTTCCGAAATCTGCAAAAAGCACGGCGCAAGGCTGTTTGTTGACGAGGCTCACGGCGCGCATTTTCCGTTTAACAAAGCTTTTCCCGAAAGCGCTGTTAACTGCGGGGCTGATATTTCGGTAGTCAGCCTTCACAAAACGCTCCCGTCATTAACTCAGACCGCCTTGCTCTTAACAAACGATACCGATTACGACAGCGCTCTGAGAGAACAGCTTGCTATATTCCAAACAAGCAGTCCGTCATATGTGCTGATGTCGTCAGTTGAAAGTTGTCTTGATTATATCTCGGAAAATTCAAGCGAGTTTGAAAGCTACATCAAGAGATTGTCTGAGTTTGAAAAAAGCGCAAAAGCCCTCAATAACTTAAAACTTATATTTAGAGAAGATAACAACGTTTATGCCTACGACAGGGGAAAGCTTGTTATTTCAACAATCGGGACAAGCATAAGCGGTACACAGCTTGCCGAAACGCTCAGGAACGATTATAAAATTGAAACTGAGATGTCGGCAGAGGATTACATCATAGCTATGACGTCCGTATGCGACACTGATGAAGGCTTCGAAAGGCTTATAAGCGCTTTAAAAACAATCGACAGTAAAATAAAAAAAGCCGAAAATACTAAGGAATATATTAAACCGTTGCTTCCTCAAAAAGCAATCGAACCTTTTGAATGTACAGACAAAATCGGCAAAGTTCTTGATATAACAGATTGCAACGGCAAAATATCGCTTGAAGATGTCTTTGCCTATCCGCCCGGAATTCCGCTTATAGTGTCGGGTGAAATTGTCACAGACGATATTATAAATCAAGTAAAAACACTTGCAGATAATAACATATCCGTTCAGTCAACGCTCGGCAACGCACCGCATAAACTGAAAGTTGATGTTACCTAATCTGTTATCTTGACAAAAACAAGCGCATATGATAGAATTTAAGTATAAATTTTGAAGGAGATTGATTTCCATGAAAAGAATCAAAACTATCGAGACACGCGACCTTAAAAAGAGCGTAAAGACAGGCGGCTGCGGCGAGTGCCAGACCTCTTGCCAGTCAGCTTGCAAGACTTCATGCGGCGTTGCTAACCAGCAGTGCGAAAAGTGTCTTGAGAAATAATTTTTCTTAAAACTAAAAGGATTTTACGCCGTTATTCAATTATGGGTAACGGCTTTCCTTTTACGTATAGGGGTAAATTCATATGATACATCAGTACAAACTTAACGGCTACAACATCGTGCTCGACGTCAACAGCGGAAGCGTTCACCTTGTTGACGAGCTCGCTTACGATATTATAGAAATGTATGAAAACTCGGATAAAGCCGAGATTATCTCCGCAATGCTCGACAAGTACGGGGACAATCCCGAGATTACCGAGCAGGAAATTTGTGATTGCATTGACGACGTTGAGGAGCTTAAGCAAAACGGCAGGCTCTTTACCGAGGATAAGTATGAAAACCTCGCGTTTGACTTCAAAAAGCGCAACACGGTTATTAAGGCGCTTTGTCTGCATATCGCGCACACCTGCAACCTCAACTGCGAATACTGCTTTGCAAGTCAGGGCAAATACCACGGCGAACGCGCTTTGATGAGCCTTGAAGTGGGCAAGAGGGCTATCGACTTTCTCATCGAGAACTCGGGCAGCAGGGTTAACCTCGAGGTCGATTTCTTCGGCGGAGAACCGCTGATGAACTTTGACGTTGTAAAGGGAATTGTCGCCTACGCAAGAAGCATTGAAAAAGAGCATAACAAAAATTTCCGTTTCACCCTCACCACAAACGGTATGCTTGTTGACGACGACGTTATTGAGTTTGCAAATAAAGAGTGCCACAACGTTGTACTCAGCCTTGACGGACGAAAGGAAATTCACGACAATCTCCGCAAGACAATCAACGGCAAGGGCAGCTATGACGTTATCGTTCCTAAATTTCAGGAGTTTGTTAAAAAGCGCGGCAACCGCGGCTACTACGTCCGCGGAACGTTTACTCACAACAACACCGACTTTACAAACGACATTTTCCATATGGCGGATTTGGGCTTTACCGAGCTTTCTATGGAGCCTGTTGTCTGCGCTCCTGACGATCCTTACGCGCTTACATATGACGATTTGCCTGTGCTCTTTGAGCAGTATGAGATACTCGCAAAAGAGATGTTAAAGCGCGAAAAAGAGGGCAGACCGATAACGTTCTATCACTATATGATTGACCTGACAGGCGGCCCTTGCATTTACAAGAGGATTTCGGGCTGCGGTTCGGGTACGGAGTATATGGCGGTAACGCCTTGGGGAGATTTGTACCCATGCCACCAGTTTGTAGGCGACGATAAATACAAGCTCGGCGACATATACAACGGCGTGGATAATTTTGAAATTCAAAACGAATTCAAGCTCTGCAACGCCTACGCCAGAGAGGAATGCAAATCCTGCTGGGCAAGGCTGTATTGCAGCGGCGGCTGTGCTGCTAACGCATACCACGCCACCGGCTCAATCAGCGGAGTATACAAATACGGCTGCGAGCTTTTCAAAAAGCGTATGGAATGCGCGATTATGATGAAAGCTGCTCAGGCGGAAGAAGAATAAAGACAACGGACGGCATAAAAACCGTCCGTTTTTTA
>CAMPBI010000132.1 GCA_946637545.1 uncultured Clostridia bacterium
TTTCTCGGTTGCTTTATTTTTTTGTTTTAATATTTACGCAGCTGCTCTTCGTCGAACACTGAAAGGAATTCGTCGTACGAGCCCTTGCGGTCAATCATCGTGTTACCGCTGATTTCAATAATTCTGTCGGCAACAGTCTGCACAAACTGATGGTCGTGCGAAGTAAAGAGGACCGTTTCGGGATAACGCATAAGTCCGTTATTGAGCGCAGTGATTGACTCGAGGTCGAGGTGGTTGGTCGGCTCGTCGAGAATCAGAACATTAGCGCCTGAAAGCATCATTTTGCAGAGCATACATCTTACGCGCTCGCCGCCGGAAAGGACATTCGCCATTTTGAGTGCCTCGTCGCCGCTGAAAAGCATTCTGCCAAGCCAGCCGCGAATGTCAGCCTCGAGCTGTTCAGTGGTGTACTGACGAAGCCAGTCAACAAGGTTGAGCTCAACGCCGTCAAAATATTCGCTGTTATCAGACGGGAAATAGCTCTGTGTGGTGGTAACTCCCCACTTGAACGAGCCTTCATCCGGCTCCATTTCACCCATAATAATCTTGAAAAGCGTTGTTTTTGCAACGACATCAGAGCCGACAAACGCAACCTTTTCACGCGGGTGAATCACGAACGAAATATCATCAAGCACCTTGCGGTCACCGATTGTTTTTGTGAGGTGGTCAACGCGCAAAAGGTCGTTGCCGCACTCCCTGTCGGGCTTAAAATCGACATACGGAAAGCGGCGTGACGAAACGGGCATTTCAATCATCTCAAGCGCATCGAGCTGCTTTTTACGGCTTGTAGCCTGCTTGCTCTTTGCAGCGTTTGCAGAAAAGCGGTTAATAAAGTCCTGCAACTCCTTGATTTTTTGCTCGTTCTTTTTGTTCTGGTCACGGGCCTGGCGCTGACGCATCTGTGTGTACTCAAACCAGAAGTCGTAGTTACCGGTGTAAAGCGTAATTTTGCCGTAGTCAACGTCGCAGATGTGTGTGCAGACCTTGTTCAGGAAATGACGGTCATGCGATACTACGATGACGGTGTTCGGGAAATCGAGCAGGAAATTTTCGAGCCACGAAATTGCTGTGAGGTCAAGGTGGTTGGTAGGCTCGTCAAGCAGCAGGATGTCGGGATTGCCGAAAAGTGCCTGCGCAAGAAGCACCTTTACCTTGAGGTCGGACGGAAGCTCCGCCATTTTGAGATAATGATACTCATCGGACACGCCGAGCTTGTTGAGCATAAACTCTGCGTCGCTTTCGGCGTTCCAGCCGTCGAGGTCGGCAAATTCAGCCTCGAGCTCACCTGCGCGGATGCCGTCCTCTTCTGAAAAGTCCTCTTTCATATAAAGAGCGTCCTTTTCCTCCATAATCTCGATAAGGCGCGGATTACCCATCAGAACGGTGCGCACAACCTCATACTCGTCAAAAGCGAAGTGGTCCTGCTTGAGCACTGAAAGACGCTCACCGGGGGTTATATGAATTTCGCCCTTGCTCGGCTCAAGGTCACCCGAAAGCACCTTGAGGAAAGTCGACTTGCCTGCGCCGTTGGCACCGATGATGCCGTAGCAGTTGCCCGGTGAAAAGGTTACATTTACCCTTTCAAACAGTGACCTTCCGCCGAACTGAACGGAAATATTATTTGCACTAATCATAAGAGTTACCTCCCAAAAAGTCTTTGGGTATTTTAACACAGTATTATTATAATTACAAGTGTTAATTTTATTAATTATAAAAGCGCCAAAAGGGCACCCTGTTTCAGGGTGCCCCAACTGATAATTTATTTTTCAGCGTATTTGTCGTCGCCGTTCCAGCTGTACATAGCGCGGATACCTTCGCCGACCTTCTCGAGCTGATGCTCTGCCTCAAGTGCTCTCTTTGCCTTGAAGTGTGCCCAGCCGTTGTTAGCCTCGGTGATGAACTTTGAAGCGAATGTGCCGTCCTGAATCTCTTCAAGAACCTTCTTCATCTCTTTCTTTGTTTCATCTGTGATGAGGCGCTTGCCTGTTTCGTAGTCGCCGAATTCAGCAGTGTTTGAAATTGAATATCTCATCTTTGAGAAACCGCCGCTGTAGATGAGGTCAACGATAAGCTTCATCTCGTGGATGCACTCAAAGTAAGCGTTTCTCGGGTCGTAGCCTGCTTCAACAAGAGTTTCAAAGCCTGCCTTCATAAGAGCTGTAACGCCTCCGCAAAGAACAGCCTGCTCACCGAAGAGGTCAGTTTCTGTTTCGCACTTGAAGGTTGTTTCAAGGATTGCTGCGCGAGCGCCGCCGATGCCTGCGCCGTATGCAAGAGCAATATCCTGGCAGTGACCTGAAGCGTCCTGATATACTGCAACAAGACAAGGTGTACCCTTACCCTCCTTGTACTCTGAACGAACTGTGTGACCCGGAGCCTTCGGTGCAATCATAAATACATCAACATTTGCAGGAGGTACAATCTGCTTGAAGTGAATGTTGAAGCCGTGAGCAAAAGCGAGTGCCTTGCCCTCTGTAAGATTTGGCTCGATGTCGTTCTTATAAATTTCAGCCTGCTTCTCATCAGGTGTGAGAACCATAATTACATCTGCAGCCTTAACTGCTTCTGCAGTAGTCATAACCTTGAGTCCGAGTGACTCAACGTGAGCCCATGACTTTGAGCCCTCATAAAGACCTACAACTACATTTACGCCGCTTTCGTGAAGGTTGAGTGCGTGTGCGTGTCCCTGTGAACCGAAGCCGATGATAGCAACTGTTTTGCCGTCAAGTACGGAAAGGTTACAGTCTGATTCGTAGAAAATTTTAGCATCTGCCATAATATTTTCCTCCATATAATATGTTTTAGTTAGCACTTTTGCGTGTTAGCGTATTATATTATAA
>CAMPBI010000133.1 GCA_946637545.1 uncultured Clostridia bacterium
TCAAAACCTTTTTTTCGATTCTTGACACATATGAACGGCTGATTCCAAGCTTTTCTGCTACCTCGCGCTGTGTAAGAGGTCTGGTATTATTCAACCCGTAGCGCATAATTATTATTTCGCGCTCGCGCTCGTCGTCCATAGTGTTAATGTACTGCGCAACCTTTTGCCAAAGGGCTTTCTTTTCAAGGTCAGCCGCCATATCGCTGCTGTCGCTGAGCGTGTCCTCAATAGTCAGCGGATTGCCGTCCTTGTCTGTTTCAATTGTGTCAGACAGCAGCATTTCACCGCTTTGCTTTTTGAGCGACCTGAAATGCATTAGTATTTCATTTTCAATGCAGCGTGATGCGTAAGTCGCAAGGCGCACATTTTTAGTGTAATCAAACGAATCAATTGCCTTTATCAGCCCGATTGTGCCTATGCTTATGAGGTCGTCGGTGTCGTTCGTCTTTGAATAATACTTTTTAATTATGTGGCTGACGAGCCGAAGATTGTGCTCAATCAGAATTCCTCTTGCGTTCCTGTCGCCGTTTGCCATTTGTTCAAGATACATTCTTTCGTCCTTTGCCGAAAGCGGTTTCGGGAACGACGAGCCGCTTTGAATGTGCAGTATGAAATACAGCACGTTTGCACTCAAAAATGACAGTAAAGCAGATAACATTTTCATCACCACTAAAATATACTGCCCTTCGCCGTGTAATATGCTTTATTTTTGCGTTTTGATGTGGTATACTATTATAAATCAAAAGGGGGCTGCAGTATGTTTTATCAGCTACGCGAACAATTAACGGAAATAACCGTGGGCGACATCACCGACGAGTATATCACAGTCGGCTATGTCAGCGCGGAGGAGCTGCGCGAAATAGGTATGCGCTACGGCTTTGCACGCTCGACTATTGCGGCGTGCCAGGCGGCGAACAAGCACTTTCGTTCAGGTGTTGAGGTGTACGACGATTACAC
Organism: uncultured Clostridia bacterium; assembly: GCA_946637545.1. Taxonomy (GTDB): domain Bacteria; phylum Bacillota; class Clostridia; order Oscillospirales; family Acutalibacteraceae; genus Eubacterium_R. Next base: position 958 of record CAMPBI010000133.1, read on the forward strand.
CTTCACCGAGCTTCGCATTGTCAATCAGAATAACCTCACGCGTACCGAGGACAGCGTTGCGCTTTATGTTATGAAAAATATGCTGCTTGTGGTCGACGTCGAGGACTACGACGGCTCCACAAAAGAAAAGTTTATGACTGCAATCAACCGCTACAACTATAACGCCGTAACGCTTGAAAAGGTGATTTACGCCTTTTTTGACGCGCTGATTGCAAAGGACTTCAAGTTTATCGAGGACCTCGGCAACGAAATTACCGAGCTCGAGGAGTATGTCATCAAGGGCAACGAGGACGAGGATTTTAACCTGCACCTTCTTCAGATAAAAAAGGAACTCCTTTCAATGCACAATTACTACGAGCAGCTGCTCGACATAACCGACGCTATTGAGGAAAACGAAAACGAGCTTTTTGAGTCAGAGGATTTGTGGTACATTGCAAACCTCGGTCAAAAAATTTCGCGTCTGAAGGAGGACGCCGACTCGCTTTCCGCCTCTGTTACGCACCTTCAGGACGCCTATTCAGCGTCGCTCGACCTCAAGCTCAACAAAACGATGAAATACTTTACGGTAATCACAAGCATATTTTTCCCGCTTACAGTGATTGTCGGCTGGTACGGAATGAACTTCAAATATATGCCCGAGTTTGATTGGAAATACGGCTATATTTTTGTGATACTATTGTCGGTAGTCGTGGTCGCAACGCTCACCCTCGTCGGCAAAAAACGAAAGTGGTTCTGATTAGATTATTATGAAATGTAAGTATTATAAAAAATGCAGCGGATGTCAGCTGCAGAATCTTGAATATGACGAGCAGCTCCGCTACAAGCAAAAGCAGGCAAATACTCTGCTTTCAAAGTACGGCAGAGTTGAAAAAATTGTGCCGATGAAAAATCCGCTGCACTATCGCAACAAGGTGCAGAAGATGTTTTATTATGACTTTCGCACACGGCAGCTTCAGTCCGGAATATATCAGAGCACCACTCATAAGGTCGTTTCGGTGCCGCACTGCTTTATTGAGGACGAGGCGGCGCAGGACATAGTTCACAGCATTACAAAGCTTTGCAAATCGTTCAAAATCAAGGCGTTTGACGAGCGCAGCGGCAAAGGACTTATGCGCCATGCGCTTGTGCGCACGGGATTTCAGAGCGGCGAAATTATGGTCGTGCTCGTGACCTCAAGCCCCAACTTTCCGTCAAAGGCGAATTTTGTCAGGGCGCTGCTTGAAGAACAGCCCGAAATCACCACGGTTATACATAATACCAACAGATACGGAATGAATCTTACCCTGGGCGACAGGAGCGAAATCCTTTACGGCAGCGGCTATATTACCGATTCACTTTGCGGCTGCACTTTTCGTATTTCTCCTGCGTCGTTTTATCAGGTCAATCCCGTTCAGACCGAAAATCTGTATAACACCGCCGTCGGATTTGCAAATTTTACAGGCGGTGAAAACGTGCTTGACGCATACTGCGGAACGGGTACAATCGGCATCATTGCGTCAAAATCAGCAGGCAGGGTAACGGGTGTTGAGCTAAACCCCGACGCTGTCCGCGACGCAGTTAAAAACGCCAAAATAAACGGCGCTGATAACGTCCGTTTTGAGTGCGGCGACGCCGGAGAATATATTGACGAGCTTCGCAAAAACGGCGAAAGCTTCGACACCGTAATGCTTGACCCGCCGCGCGCAGGCTCAAGTGTAAAATTCCTCAAATCCCTCTGCAAAATGAAACCGAAAACAGTGGTATATATTTCGTGCAATCCTCAAACCCTCGCACGCGATTTAAACTTCCTTACAACACATGGCTACAGGGCGAAAAAAATTCAGCCGTTTGATATGTTTCCGTTCACAAAGCATATTGAAACAGTTTGTTT
>CAMPBI010000134.1 GCA_946637545.1 uncultured Clostridia bacterium
GAGGTAAAAGTTATGGACAATATGCCAAAAGAACAATTCAAACGAAAGCTCCCCGTGCCCAAAGAGGTCAAGGAGCAGTATCCGCTGTCCGAAAAAGCAGTTGCGGCTAAAGAACAGCGCGATGAGGAGCTCGCCCGCATTTTCCGCGGTGAGAGCGACAAGTTTGTGCTCGTAATCGGTCCGTGCTCTGCCGACAGGGCGGACAGCGTGCTTGACTACATTCACCGTCTTGCAGAGGTTGAAAAAGAGGTGCGCGACAAGATTATGGTAATTCCGCGTATCTACACGGGTAAGCCGCGCACAACCGGCGCGGGCTACAAGGGTATGCTCCACCAGCCCGACCCCGACAAAAAGCCCGATATGCTCGAAGGTATTGTGGCAATCCGCCACCTGCACGCAGACGCTATTGAGCAGACGGGGCTCACCTGTGCTGACGAGATGCTCTATCCCGAAAACCACAGGTATCTGTCCGACATTATTTCTTACGTCGCAGTCGGAGCCCGCTCGGTAGAAAATCAGGAGCATCGCCTTGTATCGAGCTCGCTTACAATTCCCGTTGGTATGAAAAATCCCACTAGCGGCGACTTTTCAATTATGCTCAACGCCATCAAGGCTGCACAAAGCGGACACACCTTCCTTTACAGAGGCTGGGAGGTCGAGAGCAGCGGCAACGATATGGCTCACGCCATTCTTCGCGGCAGCGTTGACAAGCACGGAATCAATCATCAGAATTATCACTACGAGGATTTGCGTATCCTTCACGATATGTACTGCACGGGCGGCTATGAAAATCCTGCCGTTATTGTTGACACAAACCACTCAAACTCGGGTAAAAAATATCTTGAGCAGGTGCGTATTGCAAACGAGGTTATGCACTCAAGACGCCACAGCGACGATATTAAAAATATGGTCAAAGGCTTTATGATTGAGTCGTACATCGAGGACGGCTGTCAGAAGGTTGAGGACGGCGTTTACGGTAAGTCAATCACCGACCCGTGTCTTGGATGGGAAAAGACAAAAGAACTTATCTATATTATTGCAGACCAGCTTTAAGTTATGGCTTATTACAATACTAAAACAAGAGAGTTTAAGGGCAGAAGTCTTGTGGGTTTTCCGCAGGACTTTTGTGTTGTTGATATCGAAACAACGGGGCTGCGCCCGTCGTATGACAGCATTATAGAAATCGGTGCGATTATGTACGAAAACGGCGTAGCGATTGACAGCTTTTCGTCACTCCTTCAGCCAAAGGTAAACGAGCTTGGCGACTATGTTTCGCCGTTCATCACGCAGCTTACAGGTATAACAAACGAAATGCTTGATTCTGCACCGCCCACCGAGCAGGTGCTTTGGGAGTTTTTTGACTTTCTCGGCGACAGTATCATAGTGGGGTACAATGTCAATTTCGATGTAAATTTCCTTTATGACGCTACGCTCGCGTATCTTGGCGAGTATATGATGAATGACTTTATTGATATTCTGCGGCTTGCGAAAAAGCTCTTTCCCGAAATGCCGCACCACCGTCTCGGCGATATGACAGCGCGCTTCGGAATAATAAATAAAAGCGCCCACAGGGCGCTGTCCGATGTAGAGGCAACATTCGAGTGCTTTCGCGAATTTAAGACGGAGGCGGAAATAAAATACGGCGACGCCGACGCATTTATTAAAACCTTTCCGAAAAAATCACAAATTCCACAGTATTAAACCAAACAAAAAACGCTTCCCGAAGGGAAGCGCATTTTTTTGTTTAATTAACCAAGCTCTGCGAAGTACTTGATTGTTCTTACCATCTGTGAGGTGTAGCTGTTCTCGTTATCATACCAAGAAACAACCTGTACTTCGTACTTGCCGTCGCCGATAGGAAGAACCATTGTCTGTGTAGCATCGAAGAGTGAGCCGTATCTCATACCAACGATATCCATTGATACGATTGGGTCAGTGTTGTAACCGAAGCTCTCGTTAGCTGCAGCCTTCATAGCGTCGTTGATAGCGTCAACAGTAACATTGTCGCCCTTAACAACTGCTGTAAGGATTGTTGTTGAACCTGTAGGAGTAGGAACTCTCTGTGCAGCACCGATGAGTTTGCCGTTGAGCTCAGGAATTACAAGACCGATTGCCTTTGCAGCGCCTGTTGAGTTAGGTACGATGTTAGCAGCACCTGCTCTTGCTCTTCTGAGGTCGCCCTTTCTGTGAGGACCGTCAAGAATCATCTGGTCGCCTGTGTAAGCGTGGATTGTGCACATAATACCGCTCTGAATCTCTGCAAAATCGTTGAGAGCCTTTGCCATAGGAGCAAGGCAGTTTGTTGTGCATGATGCAGCAGAGATGATTTTGTCATCAGCAGTGAGCTTTTCGTGGTTTACATTGTAAACGATTGTAGGAAGATCGTTGCCTGCGGGAGCAGAAATAACAACCTTCTTTGCACCTGCGTCGATGTGAGCCTGTGCCTTGTCCTTTGAGCAGTAGAAGCCTGTGCACTCAAGAACAACGTCTACATCAAGCTCGCCCCAGGGAAGCTCTGCAGCATTTGGCTTTGCGTAAATTGTGATTTCCTTGCCGTCTACGATGATTGAGTTTTCAGTAGACTCAACAGTGTGCTTACCCTCACCGATAACACCTGCATAACCTCTCTGAGCAGTATCATACTTGAGAAGGTGAGCGAGCATTTTAGGATCTGTAAGGTCGTTGATAGCAACTACTTCATAACCCTCAGCCTCAAACATCTGACGGAATGCGAGACGACCGATACGGCCGAAACCATTAATAGCAACTTT
>CAMPBI010000135.1 GCA_946637545.1 uncultured Clostridia bacterium
AGAGAGAGAATATGAGCGAAAACTTATCTATTGATGAAATAATCAAAAAGGCGGAGGAAATCAAGCGCGAGGCTGAAAAACAGCTTCAGGCTGCAGAAAAGAGTCTTGACGAAAAGGCTAAAACCGCCATGGACGAGGTTGTGGTTGACGAAAAGCAGGTTGTTGACCGCATTGCCAGAGTCTACGAAAAAATTGAAGAAGAGGACGAGGACATCAAGGAGTATGTTCCGCCCACCAAAAGAGAAAAGCGCAGCCTTGCAAAAACGCAGCGTTTCGGCGGCGATGACGATATAAGAGTTGCAGCCCCCGTCAGCGACAAGACGCGCACTATTTCGTCGCTCGACGACGACGGCGATATAAAGATTGCCGACAAGAGCGAATCCGCCGCCGACGGAGCAACGCGCAGAATTATTGTGTCAAACACCGAGAGCGAAACGGAAAACGAGCTTCAGGAGGTTCCGACAATTTACGCCAAGGAGCATATGTACGCCGGCTTTGACGGCGACTCGGGCGATGAAGAAAATATCGAGGAAGAGCTCGGCGTTCAGATGACCTTTGACGGCTTTGACGACGCAGTTGAGAGCGTGCCGACCATCGACGAGGAGGTGGCAGAGCAGATTCTTTACGAGCGCCGCCAGGAAAAAGTCGGCAAGTTCCGCCTTTTCGGTCCTGACGAAACCGACCAGGACCTCGGCTCTGACAAGGTTGTAAAAGAGGATTACAGCAGCCAGAATGAAAGAGAGCGTTTCCTTGAAAAGCTCAAGTCAAAGAAAAACTCAATCAAGCTGAAAATGATTGCCACGCTGTGGCTTGCGGTGCCGATGGTGCTGCTGACAGTCTTTAAGGACAGCGCATATTTTCCGTCGTTTTTGTCGTCGCACAGCGCATATTTTATTGCGGCGTGCATTATTTACGGCCTTGTGCTGCTTGTGAACAGCAATGTTATTATTCACGGCTTTAATTTGAAACGCAGGCTCAACAGTGATTTCCCGATTTCAATTGTTGCGCTGCTGATTCTGGCGCACACAATTGTGGTGACCGCAAACAAAAGTCTTTGGATTGATAACGGCGTTCTGCTTGTGCTGTCGGGCACGTTTTCGATGTTTATGTCGCAGCTCGGCAAAAGCCGTATGATGAGCAGAATTATTGACAATTTCTGCTTTATTTCGGACACCGAGGACAAGTATACTGTTGAAAACATTGCAAACACCGTTGACGCGGACATCATCTGCCGCGGTCTGCTCGAGGGCGAGCCGCGAATCAAAACGAGTGTAAAAACTGACCTGCCGTCGAATTTTATGGAGATTTCGACAAAGCGCGAAGCCGCAAACAAAATTGCAAAAATCGTGTTCCCCGTATCGCTGCTCCTTGCGGCGGCGCTGCTGGTGGCGATAGGTATTATCAACAACTTTAACACGGGCTTTAATATGGCGTTGTGCTCGCTTGCAATAACGCTGCCCTGCTGCTCGCTGTACCTTTGCAACACAATGCTGCTTGACATTTCGCGAGGGCTGCGCGAATACGGCTCACGCGTGTGTGGATTTGAAGGCGCGGAAATGGCGTGCGGCGCAAACGCAATTGTTATGGAGGCGTCCGATTTGTTTGGCGCAAACTCGTGCGAAATGCACGGATTCAAGGCGTTTGACACAAAGGTTGACGACGCAATAATTTACACTGCCGCAATTATGACGCAGACAAAAAGTCCGCTTGCGCGCGTTTTTGACAAGGTAATAATCGGCAAGCAGTCAATTTTGCCCGTTGTCGAGGACATCACTTACGAAAATAAAATGGGCGTATCCGCCTGGATTTACAAGCGCAAGGTGCTTGTTGGCAACCGCGATTTGCTGACGCGTCACGGTGTGGACGTGCCGACCAAAAGCTTTGAAAAGAAATACACAATCAAGGGCAGAAAGGCGCTTTATCTCGCGATTGACGGCACTGTTGCCGCAATGTTTGTTGTCAGTTACAGCGCCGACCCGGCGCTCAAGCGCGAGCTGCGCAAGCTTGAAAGAAGCGGAATTACAATAATTGTCAAAAGCAGCGACCCGTATATCAATGAGCAGAGCATATCAAAGCTGTTTTCGCTGCCCGAAGGCTTTGTGCGCGTGATGAACTACTCCGCCGCAAGAGTTTACGACAAATATTCAAGTATGCATGTTGAAAAATCGCCTGCATATATTGTTCACGACGGCACGGCAATAGGCTTTGTTTCAGCGATGCGCTCGGCAGAAATCATACGAAGCTCGGGCAGGCTAATCACATTTTTGTCGTGTTTCGGCTCGGCAATAGGCTTTGCAACCGTCGCGCTGCTGTCGGTGCTTGAATCGTTTTCAAGCATCACGGCGGTCAATATAATCGTTTTTCAGGTTATCTGGAACGCGTTTATTCTGCTCTTGAACAAGCTCAAAGGACTTGCATTATAATGGATATAATTAATAATAAAGAGGATTTTTACAAAAAAACCGGCACGGCTGCGCTTGTTGATTTTTACGCCGACTGGTGCGGCGAGTGCGTGGCAATGACGCCGTTTCTTGAAGAGGCAGAAGTGCAAAGCGAAATTCCGTTTTATCGCTTTGACTGCGACAGTGACAGAGAATTTGTAATGGAGCTCGGGATAATGAGCATACCCACGCTGATACTGTTTGAAAACGGCAAAGAAAAAGCCCGCAAAACCGGACTTGCGGACACAAACGAAATAATTGAATTTGTAAAATGAAA
>CAMPBI010000136.1 GCA_946637545.1 uncultured Clostridia bacterium
GTTGCAAGAGTTTTGCTCTCGTGCTCAACCTTAACGCCTTCCTTTGCCTCGAGTGCCTGATGAAGACCCTCGTTGTAGCGTCTGCCCTCCATAATACGGCCTGTGAACTCGTCGACGATTTTAACCTGACCATCTTTTACAACATAGTCGATGTCGCGGGTCATAACGCCGTGAGCCTTGATAGCCTGGTCGATGTGGTGACGAAGGGTTGTGTTGTCGATTGACATAAGGTCCTCAACGTTGAAGAACTTTTCAGCCTTTTCAACACCGCTCTTGAGGAGGGTCGCGGTTTTTGCCTTTTCGTCAACGATGTAGTCGCCTTCGTAGTTATCTTCAATATCCTCTTTGTCGTCGGTTTTGGCAACCTTGACCATTTTGAGTGATTTTGCAAAAATGTTTGCCTGACGGTAAAGGTCTGTTGACGCGTCGCCCTTACCGCTGATGATAAGCGGAGTACGAGCCTCATCGATAAGGATTGAGTCGACCTCGTCGACGATTGCAAAGACGTGACCTCTCTGCACCTTCTGCTCCTTATACTGAACCATATTGTCACGGAGATAGTCAAAGCCCATCTCGTTGTTTGTACCGTAGGTGATGTCGCAGTTGTAAGCCTCCTGGCGTTCTGCGTTGTTCTTTTCGTGAATAATAAGTCCTACCTTAAGACCGAGGAAGCGGTAAACCTTGCCCATCCACTCGGAGTCACGCTTTGCGAGGTAGTCGTTAACTGTAACGATGTGAACGCCCTCGCCTGTAAGTGCGTTAAGGTAAGCGGGAAGGGTAGCAACAAGCGTTTTACCTTCACCTGTTTTCATCTCGGCGATTCTGCCCTGATGGAGCACAATACCGCCGATAAGCTGAACGTCAAAGTGACGCAGACCGATTACACGGTCGGCAGCCTCGCGGCAAACTGCAAACGCATCGGGAAGGATGTCGTCAAGAGTTTCGCCGTCGGCAAGTCTGCCCTTGAGCAGCTCGGTCTGTGACGACAGCTCCTTGTCGTCCATCTCCTTGTACTTGTCTGCCAGCTCGTTAATTTTGTCCACCGTTTTGCGGAGCTTTTTAACCTCTTTTTTGGAGTAGTCTCCGAAAATGGCGGTTACGAATTTGTTAGCCATATTCTTACACCTCTGTGGTTTTTACTTTTTGCAATATGTCGGGGCGGTCAGCCCTGCTGACAATTTGCACGCATATAGTATATTAACATAAAAAGCAAGTAATGTCAATTTATATTTAGTATATTTTAAACACCGAAAGCGGATGTGATTGAACCCAGCGCCCCACCCGAAACGGCATTTTCGCTCTCGTCGTCAAAAACGAGCATCAGATTCTTTTTGCCCTGCTTTACGGTAAGGGTGATTTCGGTTGGGTTTTCCTGCATTTTTGCCTGCCCGATTTTTTCAATCAGCGTGCCGAGGTTTTCGTTGATAAAATCGTCGTTGTCAAGCAGAGTGAGCAGCTGCGCAGTTGAGTAATTGTACTTGAGGTCGTAGGCAAAAGCCGATGCCTCGAGTGACAAATCTTTGTTGATAACGGACAGCGTGACAGTACCTTTTTCGGCGTCAATGCTCACTATTTCCATCGAAAGATTTTCAAACATAGCCTTGCCGAGCGTCCGGAAAGCCTCTTTTTTCTCGGCAAACGGAATGATTATCCCAAGCGTTTTGCTGTCTACGTATTTTGAAAGCTCGTCGGTGTCAAATTCCTTGAGCGCGCTCTGTGCCGTTTCGACAGCGGCAGTGATGTTTTCGTCGGTCATTTCTGTTTTGCCCGAGCAGCCCGAAAGTCCTGCCGCAACAGAGATAACGAGCACTGCGCAAAGCAGTATTGAAATAGTTTTTTTCATAATATATGCTCCTTTTTTGCAAAAAAGTGTTGCAAAGTTGCTGTAATTATTATATATTTTAGGAACTGACATTTCAACTCTATTTTAGAAATAATAAAAAAATTGCTTTTTGCAAACATATATGGTATAATGCTATGAGTTAAAACACTTTATATTGTTATTTAATGTATGTTAGGGATGAATATGAGAGAGTTTTTACACAAATATTTCGGCGCAACAAAGTGGAAACGGCTTTTTGACATAGTCGCTTCGCTGCTTGCATTAATAGTATTGTCACCTGTTTTTCTGGTGATTTGCACAATCATCTATTTTACACCGGACTGCAGGGTGTTTTTTAGTCACGAAAGGCGCGGACGGCGCGGAAAGCCGTTCACGATGTACAAGTTCCAGACGATGAAAAGCACTGCCCCCAACTGTGCAACGGCAGAGCTTGAAAACCCCGAGCAGTACATCACAAAAATCGGCGCAATTCTGCGCAAAACAAGTCTTGACGAGCTGCCGCAGCTTTGGAATATTCTGAAAGGCGATATGAGCTTTGTCGGTCCCCGTCCGCTGATTTCGAGTGAAATGAGGGCGCACAGACTTCGTCTTGAATACGGCGTTTACCGTTTCCGCCCCGGACTGACGGGCTGGGCGCAGGTTAACGGACGCGACGACATTTCGCTGATGAAAAAGATGAAGCTCGACAAGGAGTACAGCGACAACTGGAGCCTTGCGCTTGACCTTAAAATCCTGTTTATGTCGGTCAAGACGGTCATTACGCAGGAGGGCTTCCACGAGGGCAAGTTCCACAGAAGATAAAATTGTACGAGCGCAAGCGAGTAACTGCTTTGTCCCCCTTGCTAAAGGGGGATGTCACCGAAGGTGACAG
>CAMPBI010000137.1 GCA_946637545.1 uncultured Clostridia bacterium
GCAGGTATCTACTTTGTTAAGGTAACAGGCGTTCCGATTACTAACACAGACGTTCTCGGCGGCGCAATCATCGTTCTTGACAAGAACGTTACCGAGGTTGACCTTTCAAATAAGGTTAAGGAAGGCAACGAGCCCACAGTTGACAAGGACTTCTCAGTTAACAACAGCCTTACAAAGGACACACAGACCTTCGGCACAGGCGACACAATCACATACGTTCTCACAGCTGATGTTCCCGGTTCTTTCACAAACCAGCTCACACAGTACATCATCACCGATACAATGGGCACAGGCCTTGACAAGACTGTTCACAATGTAACAAGCGTTCAGCTCGACAACGGCACAGAAAAGACACCCCTTACTTATGATGTAACCACATCTGCTGCTGAAATCGGCGCTACAGCTACATTCGGCGTAAAGCTTAAGGCAGCTGAGCTTGCTAAGGAGTCATTCTACGGCGCAGGCAACAAGGTTGTTGTTACTTACACAACAAAGCTCGCTGCTAACGCTCCTATCGCAACAGACATCCCCAACACAGACGGCCTTGTTTACACAAACGCAGGCGGCAGCAAAACTGTTCCCGGACCTACAGTATACGCTAAGACCTACAAGATCGTAGCTAAGAAGATTGACGCTCAGACAGAACAGCCCGTAGGCGGAGCTACATTCACACTCACATATCCCGACGGTACAACAAAAAAGACTGCTGTTTCCGACGCTACAACAGGTATCGCTGACTTCGGCGTACTCCTCCAGGCAGGTACATACACCGTTCAGGAGACCGCACAGCCCAACGGCTACACAATCAACACAAAGGTTGAGACAGTAACCGTAGGCGACGCTACAACAGGCACTGTTACAGTTACAATTTCTGATACAAAGACAAAGACTCCTAACACAGGCGGCGCAGGCACAATGATGTTCACAATCATCGGCGGCAGCCTCGTACTCCTCGCAGGCGCTCTCTTTGTAGTAGTAATGAAGAAGAGATCAAGCAAGTAAGTCGCTGCGGCGACAGCGCAATTCGGGACGGAAAAATCGGTTTAACTCTTAAATCGTTTCCCGACTGAAAACTTTTCTGAAATTAAACGGCGGTTACTTAGGTAGCCGCCGTTGTTTTATGCTTAAATTTTCGTGATTGTTGCTTTTATTTTAAATTTGTATTATAATAATTAAAGCAACTTTCAAAGGAAATCAATATGAAAAAATTCATACCCATAATCGCAATAATACTGATATTTTTTCTGGGAATCGGAATTCTCACCTATCCGCTTATCAGCTCTGTAATCAACAATAAAGAAATGCGCGAAAACGCAAAGGTTCAGGTTGAGCAGGCTCAAAATATGGACAAGGCGAGAATTGACAAGCTGTTTAAGGAAGCGGATGACTACAACCACAAGCTGGTGGACACGGTTATCATTACCGACCCGTTTGATGAAAAAGCCTACGAAAAAATCGGCGCTCACTATCAGGACACCTTCAACGTCGGTGAGGGCGGCTTAATCGGCTATGTCGAAATCCCGAAAATCGACGTGTATCTGCCTATCTACCACGGAACCTCGCAGGAGGTTTTGTCAAAGGGTGCAGGGCATCTTGAGAACACGTCGCTGCCTGTCGGCGGTCCGAGTACGCACAGCGTGGTTTCGGCTCACTCGGCATTCCCGACCGAGACCTTCTTTGACTACCTGACCGATATGGAAATAGGCGACGATTTTTATATCCACGTGCTCGACCGCACGTTAAAGTACGAGGTCGACCAAATTAAGGTAGTGCTTCCCGACAACACCAAGGATTTGTACGTTGCCGAGGGCAAGGACTACTTAACCCTTCTTACCTGCACGCCTTACACGATTAACACCCACCGACTGCTCGTCCGCGGAAAGCGCGTTGAATACACCCCGGGCGATGAGGAAAACAGCACGTCCGAGGTCAACGCTGACTACATCTACTTTCTCGGCTACAGGGTTAGCTACACCACAGTGATTATCGTTATCTCGGCGTTTATACTGCTCGTTGTCGGAATTGTTCTGTTTATCGTGCTCTCGCGCAAGCGCAAATCAGCCGCTCACACCGGCAGCAAAAAGGACGGTGAGCAAAGTGGCTGAGAAGAAAAAGACTAAGAAAAAATTTAAGCTCTGGCAAAAAATCACGCTGATTATAGCCGTTATGTGCTTGGTTGCCGGAGTTGGATTTTTGGCGTTCCCGGCGGTGTCAAACTTCTTCGGTCAGCAGAGGGCGAACGGCATTATCGAGGACTTTAACAACACCCTCGACAACGTTGTGCCTGCCGATAATTCGGGCAAGCCCGTAAGCGGAGTTACCGCAAAAAGCCACGCCGAGGCTGTCAAAAAGGGCGAGGTCGACAGTGAGGGCTACGTCATTGACAGCGACGGAAACCGAACCTCAAATTCTCCCGTGATTTTTGAATACGACCTGAACGCCCTATACCGCGACAGCGTCGCGTACAACAAGAGCCTGTTCCACAATCAGGGCACGGTTGAGACGACCAACTATTCCGAAGCCGCCCTTAAAATGAGCGATTACGGACTTTCAAACTTCTACTGCTACCTGAGTATTCCGAGCATAGATATGTACCTGCCGGTTTACCTCGGCGCGAACGACGCTATGATGAGCTGCGGCGCGGCTCACCTTGCAGGAACTTCTCTGCCGATTGATATG
>CAMPBI010000138.1 GCA_946637545.1 uncultured Clostridia bacterium
GGATAGCCCGTTAATCTTTTATATTCCGAATAAATCCTCGGCGTTTTCAACACTGTTGTAGCGGCGCGAGGTGAGCTTGCCGACGTCGCCCTCAAGAGCCTTGTCCACGGCGTTAATCAGATATTCGGCGCCGTCAACGGTGACGCTGTAATCGCTGATTTCCGTTTTCGGCTTTTCGGTTGTAATCTCCCAGTCCTTGTCACCGTCCTTGTAATACTTTGTTGCGGTGCAAGTACCGTTTTTGTCAAATTTGTATGCGTAAACTGTCAGCTTGTCGCCGTCCTTTTTCGGCTCGCCAAACCAGTAGGTGTCGTAGATGAAATCAATGTCCGCACCGCTTGCAGTCGTAGCTTCGCTTGTGGTCTGCTCGGTAACCTTTTCGGTTGTGGTTTCAGCCGCAACCGTGCTTTCGCCCTCAACACTGTGGTCAAAAATAATGTCGGCAACATTTTTGTCAGTCTTGCTGTCGTATGTTACAGTTTCGCTGTAGGTGTAAATCGTATCGCTTCCGCTAAAGCTGAACTGCATTTCAAACTTGTACGGAATATCCTTGAGCTTCAACTCGTCGGCGTCAAAGAAAATCGCCCTGAACGAATCGTTAATGCTTTTTGTGTACTCGTATTTTGTCGAAACAGTTTGCTTCGTGCTGTTGTTTTCAGCAAGGTTAACAAGGTTTACACCGTGAATAAACTCAATATTTTCACCGTTTTCAACAGTGACGTAAATTATTTTTTCGTCACCGTTGATTATGCCGCATCCCGACTCAAAAGTCAGACTTGGCTGCGGGTCAGCCTTTTCGTAAAAGTAATTGAAGTAAAAATATGCGCCGCAGCCGATAATGGCAAGCGTCAGCACAATGCTCAAAAACCAGGTGAAGCCCGATTTGCTCTTCTTTTTATTTTTGCCCGAGGAGTAGTAGTCCTCGTATTCAATTCCGTCAGATGTGAGCAAGACATATCCTTCGCCGCCGTCAACTGCCGCGCCGCAGTTCGGGCAGACCTTTTCATTGTCGCCAAGCCTTGCTCCGCAGTTTTTACACTTCATAAGCGTTACCTCCGTGATTAACTTGTCCATATAATAACATTATTTCGTGCTTTTTACAAGTTTTTGTTGCAAGTTGAGTTTTTCGGTGCTATAATAGCCGAGTCAGTTCGCAAAATCCTGACATAAAACAAAACTAAGGAGAAAATTGAAAATGAAAAACACAAAAGCCAAGTCAATGGTAAAAGTGGCTGTTATTGCGGCGCTTTATGCTGCACTCACCTATGCCGAGGCACTCTTGATTCCCGGCTCAACTACTGCGGCAGTCCAGTTCAGAGTGAGCGAGGCGCTCAATGTGCTTGCTCTCTTTATGCCCGAAGCAATCCCGGGACTCACACTCGGATGCGTGCTTTCTAACCTGTATTCTATCGGACAGGGACTCCCGCTCGATATGATTTTCGGCTCGCTTGCAACTCTCGGCGCAACTCTGTGCATCTGGTTCCTGCGCAATGCAAAAATCAAGAGCTATCCGCTTTTTGCAATGCTTATGCCTGCGCTTTGGAACGGCGTTATTGTCGGCTGGGAAATTGAGTATTTCTTTGTCGACGGCGGATTCCATTTTGACGACTTTTTATTCCAGGGCGGCTGTGTGGCTCTTGGCGAGCTTGCAGTGATGGCAATTCTCGGCACAGCGCTTTACTATGCGATAATCAAGCGCGGTCTTGACAAAAAGCTTATGTAAGGGTGGAACTTTCCGCCCTTTTATTTTTAAAAATTTTTCAAATTCACTTGCAGTTGACAGTATTATTAGTTATAATGTAAAAGATATAAAAGAATTTATATTATTCTAAAACAAAGGAGTATGGATATGGTTTATTCACACGAAGTTGAAATGATGTGTCCGGTTCATCAGGGTGTTGCACACGGTGCCGCTCCTATTCCGGAAGAAGCAAAGTGGGTAAAAGCCAAGGAAATCAGCGACATTTCGGGCTTTACACACGGCATTGGCTGGTGCGCACCGCAGCAGGGCTGCTGCAAGCTCACTCTCAATGTTAAAGACGGTATTATTCAGGAGGCTCTTGTTGAAACAATCGGTTGTTCAGGCATGACTCATTCAGCTGCTATGGCATCTGAAATTCTCCCCGGCAGAACGATTCTTGAGGCTCTCAACACAGACCTTGTTTGCGACGCTATTAATACTGCTATGCGTGAACTCTTCCTTCAGATTGTTTACGGACGTACACAGTCCGCATTTTCAGAGGGCGGTCTTGTTGTAGGTGCAGGTCTTGAGGATCTCGGCAAGGGACTTCGTTCACAGGTCGGCACACTTTACGGCACACTCGCAAAGGGTCCGCGTTATCTTGAAATGACAGACGGTTACATCACCGGTATAGCTCTTGACGAGGATGACGAAATCATCGGCTACAAGTTTGTTAACTTCGGCAAGATGATGGACTTCATCAAAGCAGGCGATGATGCAAACACCGCATTTGAAAAGGCACAGGGTCAGTACGGCAGAGTTGACGACGCAGTTCGCGTAATCGACCCGAGAAAGGAATAAGGAGGATTTACTAATGGCTTTATTTGAATCATATGAAAGAAGAGAAAAGCAAATCCTTGCTGTTCTCG
>CAMPBI010000139.1 GCA_946637545.1 uncultured Clostridia bacterium
GCCTTTTTAAATAAATTCCTATTTAATTAGTATGAAAAAGTATTGACAAACTCTGTTTCAGAGTATAAAATCTCATTGTACAGTTAGCAACAACTTACTTTGGAGAAAGCTATGGAACAATATAATGTAACGGGTATGAGCTGTGCCGCGTGCTCCGCAAGAGTGGAAAAGGCTGTCAGCGCCGTCGATGGTGTTGAAGCCTGTTCGGTCAGCCTGCTCACAAATTCTATGGGTGTTGAAGGCAGTGCGAGCCCCGATGAAATTATCAGCGCGGTGACTGCCGCAGGCTATGGCGCGTCGCTCAAAAATGGCGGCGGTAAAAAGTCTGCGCCAAAAAGCGACGACCTCAAAGACACCGAAACACCTAAAATCAGAAACAGATTAATCGCCTCTGTAATATTCCTTCTGCCGCTGATGTATGTTTCAATGGGGCATATGATGTGGGGCTGGAAACTGCCGCCGTTTTTTGACGGCAACCATGTTGCGATGGGCATTTTTCAGATGCTTTTTGCTGCGATAGTTATGGTGATTAATCAGAAATTCTTTATCAGCGGGTTTAAGGGAATAATCCACAGAGCGCCGAATATGGATACTCTTGTGGCGCTCGGTTCGGGAGCCTCGTTTGCGTACAGCACCGTTGTTCTTTTCGCAATGACTGCGGCTCAGGCACGAGGCGACAGCGACGCCGTGATGAAGTATATGCACAGCTTTTACTTTGAATCCGCGGCAATGATTCTTACCCTTATCACCGTCGGCAAAATGCTTGAAAGTTATGCTAAAGGCAGAACAACCGACGCACTTAAAAGTCTGATGAAGCTCGCGCCGCAGACGGCTGTAATTATCCGCGACGGCAAAGAGGTCACAGTGCCTGTTGAAACCGTTTCAAAGGACGACATCTTTGTTGTTCGCCCCGGAGCGAGCATACCCGTTGACGGTGTTGTTACCGAGGGCGAAACTGCTGTTAACGAGGCGGCAATGACGGGCGAAAGCCTGCCTGTTGAAAAAACGGCGGGCGACACTGTTTCAGCCGCAACAATCAACTGCGGGGGATATATAAAGTGCCGCGCTACACGAGTTGGTGAGGACACCACACTTTCGCAGATAATCAAAATGGTCAGCGACGCGGCTGCCACAAAAGCACCGATTGCAAAAATTGCCGACAAGGTTTCGGGCGTGTTTGTGCCCGTTGTTATCGTGATTGCACTAATTGCATTTGCCGTGTGGCTCGCAGTCGGTCAGACATTTCCGTATGCGCTTTCGCGCGGAATATCGGTGCTTGTTATCAGTTGCCCCTGTGCGCTCGGACTTGCAACTCCCGTTGCAGTAATGGTCGGCAGCGGCAAGGGCGCAAAAAACGGAATTCTGTTCAAAACCGCAGCCTCGCTCGAGGAAACGGGCAGAATACAGATTGTCGCTCTCGATAAAACGGGAACCATCACAAAGGGTGAGCCGCAGGTAACGGACGTTATCCCTGCAGAAGGAGTATCTGCAGATGAGCTTTTGCAGCTTGCATTTTCGGTGGAGGCAAAGAGCGAGCATCCGCTTGCGAGAGCTGTTTGTGACTATGCACAGGAGAAGGGAGCCGCGGCAAATGAGGTTTCGGCTTTCAGGGCACTTTCAGGAAACGGTGTCAGCGCAGTGTTTGACGGAGCAGAAATTCTTGGCGGCAGCCTTAAATTTATATCGTCAAAAATCACAGTGCCTAAGTCAGTTTCTGACTTGGCGCAGAGCCTTGCAAACGAGGGCAAAACGCCCTTGCTTTTTGCAAAGGGCAACAGCCTTTCGGGGCTGATTGCAGTTGCCGACGTTGTCAAGGACGACAGCAGTGACGCTATTGCACAGCTTCGCGCAATGGGAATTTATGTTGTTATGCTCACGGGCGACAACCGCAGGACTGCCGATGCAATCGGCAGAAAGGTCGGAGTTGACGCCGTTATTTCAGATGTACTGCCCGGCGGCAAGGAGGAGGTCATCAGACACCTTTCGCAGTACGGCAAGGTTGCGATGGTAGGAGATGGAATAAACGACGCTCCTGCGCTTACAAGGGCGGATATAGGCATAGCAATCGACGCGGGCGCAGATGTTGCAATCGACGCGGCGGACGTTGTGCTGATGAACAGCCGCTTGTCCGACGTGACGGCAGCAATTCGTTTGAGCAGAGCAACACTCACAAATATTCACGAAAATCTATTCTGGGCGTTTATTTACAATATTATCGGTATACCGCTTGCCGCAGGCGTGTGGATTCCGATAACGGGCTGGACGCTCAGTCCTATGTTCGGTGCAGCGGCTATGAGCCTGTCGAGCTTTTGCGTGGTATCAAACGCGCTGCGGCTCAATCTTTTCAAGCCGCACGGCGCAAAGCATGACCGCAGACGAAACACCGTAACGCCCGATATAAGCAAATATTTAACTGACAATAAGGAGAACGAAGTTATGACAAAAACAGTAAAAATTGAAGGTATGATGTGCCCGCACTGCGAGGCGGCAGTCAAAAAAGCACTCGAGGCTTTTGCGCAGGTTGACTCTGCAGAGGTCAGTCACGAAAAGGGCACGGCAGTGCTCACACTGAACGCAGAGCTTTCAAACGACGAAATCA
>CAMPBI010000140.1 GCA_946637545.1 uncultured Clostridia bacterium
GCAACCTCGCCCCAAATCATTCTGCCGTGGTCGGGACGGATATAGCCGTCAAAGCCTTCCTCCTGGAGCGCCTTGACAATTTCGTACATATCAAGCGAGCCTGCGGCACTCTCGTGCGCAGTTTCGTTGAACCACTGCTCATTATGCTGAACATTGCGAAGGTGCGCAAAATATATTCTGTCCTTCGCGGTGTGGATTATGTCGACCATATCGTTGTCGGGGCTTGCACCGAGAGAGCCTGTGCAAAGTGTAAGACCGTTGTACTTGCTCGGAACAAGGCTGAACAGCTTTTCAATCGCCTCTTTGCCCGTTATGATTCTCGGCAGACCGAAAATTCCCCACGGCGGGTCGTCGGGGTGGATTGCCATTTTGACATCGCACTCCTCGCATACGGGCATAATCGCGTCGAGAAAATACTTGAGATTTGCCCACAAATCATCTGCGGTGACATCCTTGTACTTTTCAAAAAGCTCCTTGATTTCGCCCATACGCTCCGTCTCCCATCCGGGCATAGCGTAGCCGTTTGAGTTGTCGTCAATTTCGCGGAACATATCCTCGGGGCTTTTGCCTTCAACCTGCTTGCCGTCGTACGAAAGGCAGGTTGAGCCGTCGGGCAGCGGCATATATAAATCCGTTCTTGTCCAGTCAAAAACGGGCATAAAGTTGTAGCAAATCACCTTTACGCCGACCTTGGCAAGATTGCGGATAGAGGTTTTGTAATTTTCAATATATTTATCCCTGGTGGGCAGTCCGATTTTAATATCCTCGTGCACGTTTACACTTTCAATACACTCCATCGTGAGCCCTGCAGCAGTGATTTCGTCGTACATAGCCTGAACTCTGTCCATTGTCCACGCCTCGCCTGCGGGCAAGTCGTGAAGAGCAGGCACTACGCCGACCACGCCGGGAATCTGCTTAATCTGTTCGAGTGACACGGTGTCTTTTTCGGCACCGAACCATCGGAAAGTCATTTGCATAGCGTTACCTCCTTTAGTATACAGATTTATTTTATCACAATATCATTTGATGTCAACATATAATTAATAATTGCAGTGTTTTGGCACACCTTGCCGTTTGCTTGCTTACCTGGCGTCAATCTGTATTGCGTTATCCTCATAGCTTACGGCATACCTGCCCTGAACAAGACACGTTGTAAAAGGATTTATGCCCTGGGCAGATTCTGTGCAGTTAAGGCTTACCGGCACTGTTTCTTCGCCGTAAATAAGGCACGGCGTAATCCTGACAGCCTCGCCCGCCTTCAATTTCAGCTTCAGATTAAAAACGCAGGAGGTGTAGTAATACTCTCCGCCGTCAATCGTCTGAACTGTTTTTGGCGCGTATTCAAGGATTTCCTTTGGCTTAACAAAGCGCTCGCCGACCTTGAGCACAAGCCTTCCGCCGCTTTTGGTTGCCTTGAGCAGCCACTGCGCAATCAGTATCTCAATGCGGAATTTATTATTATCGGCTCCGAGGGAGTTGAGCACGCACAGCTTGCCGCTTTTCACCATGCTGAACACACTGAAATCGCGGAAGAACAGCCTGTTTTCTTTAAGAGTCAGCGATTTATAATAGTCAATATCGTACTTAAAATTGACAGCCACCGCGCGCTTTGTGTACGATTTGTGAAGCGGATGACCGAAAATAATTTTGTCGTCAATCTGGTTGAGAAGCTCCTTTGATTTTTTCCTGTAAACGCTGAACTCCTCGTCGTTTAGGACCTCGTGGGTGCTGCACACTCCGAAATGCCACATCAAATCGCTCAACAAAAGCGACTGAATGTAAGGAATGACCCTGCCGAATTTTTCCTTTGAATAATTAAGCAGTCCGAAATGATAGTACTCAAGCATTTCGGTGTAATAAAATTTGTCGAATCTGATTTTGTCGACTGTTGAATTTTTCGATGCTCTTTTTCGGTAATTAAAGCAAACCTCGCTCATATAGCCGATTTTGCACTTTTCAAGCAAAATTTCGGTGCAAAAAACGGTGTCCTCGCCGCATTTTATTCTTGTGTCAAACCGAGTGTCTTTAATCGACTCTGACTTGATAAACACCGGCGTGATTAACGTCTGAAGCGAATAGTACTCCTTGGGATTGTTTATGTCGGCAATGCGCGTTCCCGCGTTGAACTTATAGTCAAGCACGTGATAACCGCTTCTCGCCTCAAAAAACTTTACTCTGCAGGAGAGCAAATCAATCTCGTCATAATGCTTTTCAAAATAGTCGTAAGCGGCACTGAACGCATTTAAATCCCACTTGTCGTCGGAATCAAGAAAGTTAGTATACCTGCCCTCGATATATTTAATTCCTGCGTTTCGAGCCGAGCTTATACCGCCGTTTTCCTTTTCAATATAGACGATGTTGTCGGGATACATATCCCTGTATTTTTTGCAAATCTCTGCACTGCCGTCGCGCGAGCCGTCATTCACGATGATAAGCTGAATATTATCCTCAAACCCGATTGACTGGTTGATAACGCTGTCGAGCGTTTCGGCAAGATAATCCTCAACGTTGTAAACCGGAACAATAACCGAAAACTTGTACTTACTTTTCATAATAACCCTATCTTTTTCAAAAATCAGCCGTTTG
>CAMPBI010000141.1 GCA_946637545.1 uncultured Clostridia bacterium
GTATGATGTCAGCGCTTATTTTTGTTTATAATCTCGCTTATCAGGCGAATTCCCTCGTCAATTTTGTCGTTTGGAATTCCCGAAAAGCTCAAACCGAGCTCGCCCTTTTTCGTCGGCATTACGCAAATCGAATTATCGGCAAAATCCTTTTCGACTTTCTCGCGGTCAATGTCAAAATTCAGCTTGATTTTAACATAAAGCGAAGTTTCGTTAAATACAAATTCACAGCCCTTAAAGTGCTTTTCAACGCTCTTTATAACTGTTTTGCTCTTTTCAAGATAAACGCGGCGCGCTTTTCTTAGGTGAACGTCAATTTTACCTGTGTTGATATACCCTGCAAGTGCAAGCTGTTCGGTTTTCGAAGCTGTCTGGTTGGTGAGAGATTTAATCTCTCTGTATTTTTTCATCAGCCTGTCGGGAAGAACCATATAACTTATTCTGACCGACGGCAAAAGCACCTTAGAAAACGAGCCGATATATACTGTATTTTCGGTGTCGTAGTTTTGCACGCACGGCATAGGGTGAGTGCTGTATCTCAACTCTCCGTTGTAATCGTCCTCAATAATAAGCGCGCCCTTAGCCTTTGCGCCGTTAATAATTTCAAGCCTTCTTGTAACGGGCATATTAGCGCCGTCGGGCTCGGTAAAGTTCGGGTTAATCAGGAGAATATCGGGGTTGATTTTTTCGAGAGAATTAATTGTCGCTCCGTATTTGTCACATTCAAAGTAATTTATATCGTAGTCAAAGCTCTTAAATACAAATTCCGACTGAACAAAGCTGTCCTTGGCGACGGCGATTTTTTTGTTACAGCCTAAAATTGAGCATAAAATATATAAAATTGCCTGAGTTCCTGCGGCAACTACAATATTATCAGCTCGCGAGTTAACGCTCCTCGTACCGAGCGCGTACCTTTGAAGTGCCAGCCTGAGCGCTTCCTCGCCCTGAACATCACCGTAAGAGGTGAGAAGATAGTTGCGGTTAATTACGTCCTTAATATTCTTTTTCCATTCGGTGAGGTTGATTATGCTCTCGTCAATGCTTTTGGAAGAAAAATCATACTTGTAGATTTTATTTTTTAATTCAGAATTATAATCTGCTTCGTCGGGCAGCTTAGGCATATCCTTAAATTCAGCAGCGACAAAATAACCGCTCTGAGGCTTGGTTTTAATATATCCCTCGGCGCAAAGCTGGTCGTATGCCGATAAAACCGTAGTTTTGGAAACATTAAGCTCAGCGCTTAACTTTCTGACCGACGGCAGCTTAGTTTCTTTTTTTAGATTGCCGTTTTCAATCGCGTTTCTGACAGAAATATAAATCTGCCTGTACATCGGCATTTTTGAATTTTTGTCAGCCAAAATAAAATCATAAAGCATAATATCACCGTACATATTTATATACTATTATCAAATAAAACCCTTTAACATCTGTTGCGTTAAATTCCGCATAACTGCGTTGTCGTCCTCGGAATCCGTCAGGATTCCTGTGTCCTCCGCCTTGTTCTGCGTAATTTTTCGCTAACATCTGTTTTAAAGCGTTTTAATTGAAAATAGTATAGCACCAAATAAAAAATATTTCAATATTATTGCAATATCACGTTTAAGGTTGAAATTTTATCTATAAGAATGTATAATATTATGATGTGAATAAATAGTAAACGAGGGATATCTATGAGCACTCAAACAGATAGATTTTTTAACAGCGTTAAGGGCAAAAAGGTAGCTTTTATCGGCATCGGCACAAGCAACCTGCCCTTAATCAAGCTTTTTTCGGATAAGGGAGCAGAGGTTATCGCCTGCGACCGTCAGCCGCTTGAAAAATTAGGAGAGAACGGCGAAAAGGCAAAGCAGTACGGCGCAAAGCTGCTCTTGGGCGACGATTACTTAAAGAATATCGACGCTGATATCATCTTCCGCAGCCCCGGAACACAGCCCGACAAGCCTGAGCTTTTGGCGCTTAAGGAAAACGGCAAGGTCTTGACCTCTGAAATGGAAGTTTTCTTCGACCTTTGTCCGTGCAAGATTATCGCCGTAACCGGCTCAGACGGCAAGACGACGACAACAACGATTATCTCGGAACTCTTAAAAGCAGAGGGCAAGACCGTCCACCTCGGCGGAAACATCGGCAAGCCGCTTTTGCCCGAGATTGAGAGCGTAAAAGATGACGATTACGCAGTTGTAGAGCTTTCGAGCTTTCAGCTCATCACAATGCGCAAAAGCCCCGATATCGCCGTAGTCACCAACCTCGCGCCTAATCACCTTGACTGGCACAAGGATATGGACGAATACATTGAGTCGAAGAAGAATTTGATTTTACATCAAAACGCATTCGGCAAGGCGGTAGTTAACCTCGACAACGAAATCGCGAACAGCTTTTCAAAGGATGTCCGCGGTCAGCTTGCAAAGTTCAGCGTAAAAGAGGAGCTTTTCAACGGCGCATACCTCGACGGAACAACTATTGTCTACAGCGATTACGGTAACAAAACCGAGATTATGGATATCTCCGATATCAAAATTCCCGGTATGCACAATGTAGAGAATTACCTTGCGGCTATCTCGGCAGTTTGGGGACTTGT
>CAMPBI010000142.1 GCA_946637545.1 uncultured Clostridia bacterium
ATCCGAATCATAAAAAAAGCACTGCATTCGCAGTGCTTTTAAAAGCGTATTAATTACTCGTTAAAACCGCTTTCAACGAGTGCTACAAGACCTTCAACGGCCTCTTCCTCGTCTGAACCGTCTGCGATAATTCTGATTGATGTACCGCCCATAATGCCAAGTGAAAGAACACCAAGGAGCGATTTAGCATTTACTCTTCTCTCTTCCTTCTCAACCCAGATTGATGAATTGAATTCATTTGCCTTCTGAATGAAAAATGTAGCCGGGCGAGCGTGAAGTCCAACCTGATTTTCAACAGTTACATCTTTTACGAACATATCTAGTACCTCTCAAAAAATCATATGATATATATTGTATTATTTAATAACTTTTTTCGTTACCTGCTATATTATATCACTATTTTTTTAATCGTCAACGCACTTTTTAAAAGTTCGTATGACTAATGAATTATCAACAAATTTACTTGCTCTTATTTGTGCAATTTTAACATATTTTTTATTCAATCGAATCAAGAAACTTTTTGTCGTTTTCTGTAAGCTCGGCTTTTTCGAGCAAATCGGGACGACGCTGAAGCGTGCGAAGGAGCGACTGCTCTCTGCGCCAATTTTCGACATTCGCGTGATGCCCCGAAAGCAGTACCTCGGGCACCTCTCTGCCGTTCCATTCGGCAGGGTGCGTGTACTGCGGATATTCAAGCAGCGAATTGTAGTGACTTTCCTCCTCAAAGCAGGAATCGTCGGACAGCACGCCCGGCAGCATACGCGAAATACTGTCTGCAAGAATAAGTGCAGGCAGCTCGCCGCCGGTCAGAACATAGTCGCCTATCGAGATTTCCTCAGGCTGCAGTTCCTCAATAACGCGTTCATCAATGCCCTCGTAGTGACCGCAAAGAATTGCAATATTTTCAAGCTTTGAAAGCTCCTTGACGCGTTCCTGCGTAAGCGTTTTGCCCTGCGGCGTCATATAGATAAGGTGCGGCTTTGCGCCGATTTCATCGCACAGGGAATTAAAGCAGTCAAAAACGGGCTGCGCCTGCATAACCATACCCATTCCGCCGCCGTAAGGCTTGTCGTCAACGCGGCGATGCTTGTCAGCCGTATAGTTGCGTATATCGCGCGTGTTGATTTCGACCTTGCCTGCCTCGCGCGCTCTGCCGATAATGCTTTCGCCGAGCACGCTGTTGCACATATCACAAAAGAGTGTAAGAATATCAATCCTCATCGAAAAGTCCTTTCATCGGCTTAATGTAAATCACCTGATACTCGGTGTTGATTTCCTTTATTACATCGGGAATCGCCGGGATAAGCGTGTGCTTTCCCCAGCTTTCAATATCGTAAATATCGCATGAGCCGTAGTTCTGAACATCTACAACCCTGCCGTACTCCTCGTCGGTGTCAGCATCGACCACATAGCAGCCGATAATGTCTGCAAGATAAAATGCGTCGTCGTCAATCTGCGCGTCGTCGCGGTCACAGTAAAGCACCTTGCCCTTGAGCTCCTCCGCCTCGTTAATCGACGGGATTTCGGCAAATTTAACGATAGCGATGTTCTTCTGCGGTCTTGCGCCGGTAAGAGTAAGCGGCTTTTTGCCTTCGGGGTCAAGATAAACGGTGTGAAGCTGCCTGATATAATCAATGCCGTCGCACCACATTTCGAGCTTGACCTCACCTTTAAGTCCGTGGGTGTTATTTACTTTTCCTAATTCTAAAAACTGTTTCAATTTAATCACCAAACCTATTTGTGCCTACGGCTCAAGCAGTGTTAAAAAGCACTGCAAAACGCAGTGCTTTTAACTAATCTATTTCAACCGATATTTTAGCGTCCTTACGGTTAGCGGCTGCACGCATTACAACGCGGATAGCCTTGGCAATTCTGCCCTGCTTACCGATAACTCTGCCCATATCACCTTCAGCAACGTGAAGATGATACACTACTACGCCTTCTTCGTTAGGCTCGTCAACCTCGACTGAAACCTCGTTTGGGTTATCAACCAAACCCTTGGTAATGGATATTAACAAATCCTTCAAAGAAAACACCTCCTGTAATAATTTCAGTCAGAATCTGAAATTAAAGGATGCCTTCTTTTTTAAGAATGCTCTTAACAGTGTCAGTCGGCTGAGCACCGTTAGCAATCCACTTCTTTGCCTTGTCTGCGTCAATTTTGATTTCTGCAGGGTCGGTCATTGTGTTGTAAGTGCCGATTTCCTCGATGAAACGACCGTCACGGGGATATCTTGAATCTGCTACTACTACACGGTAAAACGGTGCCTTCTTTGCACCCATTCTGCGAAGTCTGATTTTTACTGCCATTTTTGTTTACCTCCGGTAAAATAATTATTATAAATATTTTTTATTAAAATCCAAACGGATTCTGTTGACCTTTGATGCCAAGCTAAGTTGAAAACATCAAAATTCGCTGAAATAATGCGCTTTTAGCAATCAAAAGTTGAACGGTGATTGCCTGTTTCCCATCATTTTTTCTGCCATTTCGGGATTCTGCTGCATCAGGCGGCGCATTTTCTTGCTGACCTTCGGTCCTTTGTTGCCGCCGATTTGCTTCATCA